>NZRT01000033.1 GCA_002696345.1 Myxococcales bacterium | reverse complement strand
TATCAACTCGGACGCCCAGCCTGGGCGACTGTTTCCCGATGCCGTTAACTTCATCGTGGAAGGTCTGGGTGAAGCGAGTGTGACCGTCCGTGGCGGTGTCGGTGGTGTGGAGATTGGCGATGAAGTCCTGCTGATTAATCTGCAGGGCGACACGGAGAATCACGAGAATGTCGGTAACTACGAAATTAAAGAAATTGCTCGCATCAACTACGGACAAAACACGATCTTCTTCACGACAAATCTGAGCAGAGTCTACGGAGCGACAGACAGCAACGAGGATCTCACGGGGCAGAAGATCATGCTTCAAAGAGTTCCTCGATATCGGAGCCTTCGGGTCGATGGAACCATGACAGCAGACCCCTGGGATGGAACGAAAGGTGGGGTGTTCTTTGTGAAGGTGCTGGGCGATGCGGACATCCGAGGTACAGTCGATATGGAAGGCAAAGGCTACCGACATAACAATCAAGGATCGGGTGAGGGCTATCGGGGTCTCCTTGGCGCTGTCGAAGAGACCTTATCTGGTGGGGGGGGCGGGCGAACCGGTTCTCCCGGGCATCACAACAATCAACGACGAGCCTACTGTGGGGGCGGGGGTTCCTACGGCACGGAGGGCACCCAAAACTGCGCAGAAGGTGGCTCGATCATGTTCGATGGCCGTCCGGGTGTTACCTACGGTGAGGCCAATCTCTCTCAATGGCACTTTGGTTCGGCGGGTGGACAAGCCTATTCGACCTATCGCCCATGTTGCTGGAGAAATGACTCTTGGAGTCGAGGTGGAGGTAACGGAGGCGGACAAATCGTGCTTTGGGCAAGCGGCCTCTCCATTCGGGGGGAGGTTCGCTCACGGGGAAGAGGCGATGTCGGCGGGTCTGGAGGGATGATCTTTCTCAGGGCTCGAAGCATGAATGTGGGCAACGATCGCGTCGACGCCCGTGGGAATGGTAGCGGTGGTCTCGGTCGCATACGCTTGGACTTCTTCGGTCTTTCAGGAACCACAAGGCCCGAATATCACCCCGGCTTTGCTGGGGATACCGTGATGCAAACGGACGACCTGTCTGGGGTGGGAAATCCAATACAAAGTGTCACGCTGAACCGAGTCCTGGCGGACCTCCGTGGTGGCTCCATCAATTACCAGGTGACGAATGGTGCGACCGACAACGAGCAAAACCTGATTTGGAATGATATCGCCGCCGGTGAAACCTTTACCTTCCCAGAGAATCAACCGGGGACGGCCCTGCGTATGCGAGCGACCTTCCGCAACGATAATCTTCAACCCTTAGCGCTCATCGGGCTCTCCCTTGAATGGACCCGAGGAGAATAAAAGATGACGCATCGCTACCTCCTACTCCCCCTCCTCTTTCTCACGGCCTGCCCCGAACAAGTCGTCGTTCGTGAAACCCAGGCCGCTTGCGGCAACGGCGAGGTCGAACTCGCTGAAGAGTGCGACGACGGCAACTCGGTCGATACAGACCTCTGTACCGGTTCCTGTCGAAATGCTCGCTGTGGTGATGGGATCACCGTTGCCGTCAACGGTCCTGAGGACGAAGCCTGCGACGATGGGAACCTCGAAGACACCGACGCCTGCTTAAGCAATTGCGCTCCAGCGGTCTGCGGCGATGGCATCATGCGCAGTGATCGTGCCGAGGGCGAAGCCGGCTTTGAAGCTTGCGACGATGGGAACAACGCCAACGATGATGGCTGTCTCGTGGGTTGCATTTCGGCCCGCTGCGGTGACGGGGTGGTTCGGACCGACCGAGAAGAAGGTGTCAGTGGTTACGAGGAATGCGACGATGGCAACGATGACGACGATGATGCTTGTCGCAGTGATTGCCGCATTGCCCGCTGCGGCGACGGGATCGTCGGTCCCGGAGAGGGATGCGATGACGGCAACGATGACCCCACCGATGGCTGTGCCAACTGCCGTCCGCCCAGTTGCGGCGATGGTTATGTTCAGCCCGGTGAACTCTGCGATGATGGAAATGCAATCGATACGGACACGTGCTTGTCCAGTTGTGCTCCGGCTCGATGTGGGGACGGCGTTGTTCAAGCGGGTGTGGAGAGCTGTGATGATGGCAACATGGCCACCGGTGATGCCTGCACCGCAGCCTGTGAGCCAGCCCGCTGCGGCGATGGGGTGAGGCGCCTCGATCTTCAGCCAGAAGAAGAGGGCTATGAGCAATGCGATGATGGCAATGCCAACGATGGAGATGGCTGTTCTCAGCGCTGTCTGCAAGAGCGCTGTGGTAACGGCCGAATCGATGAAGGGGAAGCCTGCGACGACGGAAACTTGGTGGATGGCGATGCCTGTACAAGCAGTTGCCGTTCCGCCCGTTGTGGCGATGGGATCCAACATCTCGATAATGAGGAATGCGATGATGGCAACGCCGACAACGGTGATGGTTGCTCTGATCGCTGCCAGCAAGAGCGCTGCGGCAACGGGCGTCTCGATGCGGGAGAGGCCTGCGACGACGGAAACTTGGTGGATGGCGATGCCTGCACCGGCGCTTGCCGAGAAGCCCAATGCGGCGATGGAATCCACCACCAAGGAGTGGAACAATGCGATGACGGCAACGATGTGGATACGGATTTCTGTGTGGAGGACTGTCGCTTAGCCACCTGCGGCGATGGCTTTGTTTGGGCTGAGCGGGAAGCCTGTGATGATGGGAATGAGGCGGATAATGACGCCTGCACGAACGGTTGCAGCAATGCAACCTGCGGTGATGGGATCGCTCGAGTTGATCTCGCCGAAGGACAAGACGACTTCGAAGCCTGCGATGATGGGAATGAGTTCAACAATGACGCCTGCCTGGTCGGCTGCGTTGCTGCCACCTGCGGCGATGGGAACACCTATGAAGGGGAAGAGGACTGCGACGACCAGAATGATGTGAACACCGACGCCTGTATTAACTGCGTCGCCGCCGCCTGTGGTGATGGGATTCAACGCCTCGACCGAGATGGTGATGGCAACCTCCTAGAAGCTTGTGATGATGGGGCTGCAAACGCTGATGATCAAGCCGATGCCTGTCGTATAAATTGCGTCCTCCCCGCCTGTGGTGATGGCGTCATCGATGGTGGCGAGGCCTGCGATGATGGCGAGGCAAATGCAGACGATCAGGCGGATGCTTGCCGCGTCAACTGCGCCCTACCGACCTGCGGCGACGGTGTCATCGACCAGGCAGAAGAGTGTGACGATGGTGACGGCAATGGTAACGGTTGTGCCAACGACTGCACCAGCAACCTCCAGGGACTCACCCCAGAGGATGCAGTCACCAGTTGTAAATGGTTAAAAGAGAATGTGCCCGCAGCGCCCACCGGTTTGTACTACGTACGTCCAGGGGATCCCCGGCGGGTCTATTGTGAGATGGAAATCGCCGGGGGGGGCTGGACAGTGATGGCCTACTTAAAAGCGGAAAGTCACTGGGACTGGAACCAAAATAGCAATGTCAATGCAATGGGCGATACGGCCAGCGGCTTCAGTGCTGGTGATACCTTACGCGAACTCAACCAACCCTTATCGGAAAAACTAATTGCGTATCTGCGTCTCATGGAACGCCCACAAAGAGGCGAAGCCTACCAAGATGCAGGCATACAATGGATGATCAACGAGCGGCAGAACGACCCCCTTCCGTATCTAGAGATCACGAACTCCACAGGTTGGAGTTATCGAGACAGCTACAACCACGAGTCAGCGAATGCAGGAAATGTCTGCAGTCATGACTGTGACTCCTACCGAGGCTTTGGGATGTTTCACGATGGTAGCGATTTTGGCTATTGTGGAACCCAAACCGGTAACTACGGCTGCCGAGATGGTAACAACATCTGCTGGCAACCGCGTGGTCTCGGTCACAGTTGCAATGTCGGTGACCGACGATGCGCCTACCTGACCGGCGAAGGCGAAGGTGTCATTTACGCGTATCGCTAGGTTCGGTGGGAAAATCCTGATTCAACTCGATTAACTCCCCGAGATCGGAAGGGTCCTTGATGGAGCCCATGATGAAAGCCTCCCTCTGCACACGCTATGGGGGCACCGAAGCGCTCGAGGTCTGTCAGACCCCGCGACCGGCGCGCCAGCCCGGTGAGCTCCTGATCCGAGTCCATGCGAGCTCGATCAACCCCGTCGATTGGAAGATCTTGCGGGGCGATCTGCGCATCCTGTTCGGTCGAAGGCCCCCGCCCATCCTTGGGGGCGACTTCGCGGGCGTCGTGCTCGAGGCGGACGCCTCCAGTCGTTTCCAGCCCGGTGACCGGGTCTGGGGACTGACCGAGATCCGCAAACTTCGACGCACACCGGGGGCTCACGCCGAGATCACGCGCTGCGCCAGCAAACTCGTCGATGCAATGCCGGAACGCCTAAGTTTTGAGGAGGCGGCCAGCGTACCGCTGGTGGGGCTCACTGCCTACCAAAGCTTGGTGCACCACGCTCACCTTCAGCCCGGGCAGCGCGTCCTGATCAACGGCTGCTCAGGTGGTGTAGGTTTGATTGCAGTTCAACTCGCCAGAGCGCTCGGCGCTTCCGTCGTGGGTGTCTGCAGCGCAACGAATCGAAGTGTGGCGCTCCAAGCCGGTTGCGATGAAGTCATCGACTACCAAGAGCATAACCTGCTCGACGAGGACCTCAAGGTCGACGTCTGGTTCGACGTCGTCGGCAACCAGAGCCTAGGGGCAGTGCGTCACCAACTGGCGCCCGCCGGCTGCTACCTCAACATCGTCAAGCTGATCAGCACGAGCATCAGCAGTTGGTTCAACCCGATACGGGGTCAAAAGAGCCACGCTGTCTTCGTGTCTCCCAGCGCTTCGGACCTGGCGCATCTGCGCGAGTTGATCCAGCAAGGCGACCTGCATCCGGTGATCGAACGGATTTATCCCCTCGACCAAATCGCCGACGCGTATAAGCGCAGTCGCAGCAAGCGCACGGTGGGTAAACTCGTCATCTCCATGCCCGATTCGCTCCTTCCTTTATAGAAAGTACCATCTCCCCCGCCATTTTCCGCTGTCATCGACCCGTATCGCTGAGCTCGGTGGGAAAAGCCTGATTCAACTCCATCAACGCCCCCAAACCCAAGGCAAGGTTTTGAGCTTGGGCGCTGCTGATGGCATTGGTCACCTTGCTCGCACCGGGAATGGGGATCATCACAGGGCTCTGCTTTAGCAACCATGCCAAGGCCACCTGCTGGGGACTCACATCAAAGCGACTGGCGATTTCAGTGAGGAGCGGGTGACTTCCGAGGGCCTCTTTCTGCCCCCGCCCGCCCACCGGACAGTAGGGTAAAAAGGCGATTTGCTGCGCCTCGCAATAGGCCACAACCCCGTCTGAGAAGGCCGAACGATCAATGATATTGCAGCGATTCTGCACACTGACGACCTCGACAAGACTCTGAGCTTCCTGAATCTGCTCCACACTCACATTGCTGAGTCCCACATGGGCAATCTTGCCCGCTTCCTGCAGTCGCTGCAGCGCCCCCATACTCTCAGCAAATGGAACCTCAGGGTCCGGTGCATGCAGTTGATAGAGCGTGATGCAATCGGTCCGAAGCGCCTTTAAACTCGCCTCACAAGCGCTCGTTAGATGGTCTGGGTGCCCATTACGGGTCCATTGACCATTGGGACGCTCCAAGCCCCCTTTCGTGGCGACGACCACCTCACCGCCACGGGGGTGCTGAGTTAACGCTTCAGCGATAAGACGCTCGTTGTGCCCAATGTCCTCGTGGTTCATGCAATAGACATCGGCCGTATCGATGAAATCCATGCCACCGTCGATGGCGGCATGAATGACCCCATGGGACTGCGTTGCATCAGGTCGGCCCACGATGCTCATAGGCATGCCGCCTAATCCGATGGGATTCACCATGATCCCGGTGCTGCCAAGTGATCGCTGCATCCCCGACTCCTCTTCTAGCGGGCCTTGCCTATGACCTGGAGGCAGGGCCAATGTCGAGACGAGGACCTCAGAATAATCCAGGACCTCAACGTCGAAGGAGCAAAGCAGCCGATGATGTCCGGTGAACACCTCGCCTGGTTGGCCCTCATCGCCATGGGTGGAGCCATTCCGCTGCTCCTTTGGGCAGCCTTCACAAAGAACAGGATGGTTCTACGCAATGCACTGATCGTGGGTAGCTTGGCCGGTGGTCTCGACGTGGTGGTGGAAAGCATCGGCACCTTCAACAAACTGTGGACCTACGAAAAGTCCGCTTTCTTTCTCTTCGGTCATGTCCCCATCGAGTTACCCCTCATGTTCTTTGGTGCAGGGGTCCTCTTTGCTGGGGTCCATTTCCTGCTCGTTCACAGCCCCTGGTCTCCATCCCTTCGCCTCGCCCAGGGCTTCGTCCTGGCCCTAGGCGTCGCTGTCTATGCCTGGTGGATTAGCACGGGTGCAGACATCACCATGTTGGTGGTCACCGTGCCCTTGGGGTTCTGGGGCTACGAACAACTCCCCTCGAAGCAACTCCGCAGTTTGGCACTCCTCCTGGCCGCGGCCATCGGCCTCCTCGACTACTTCCTGGAAGCCTGGATCGTCGGCGCAGGCAACTATGGTTACACCAGCGGCTTCACCCCCGAAACGCCGCTCACCTACGCCATGTTGATTCTGATGCTCTTGGGCCTTTTGGAGCGCCTGAGACCGGTTGGTGAAGGACGACCCTCACCCCCTATCGATAAGCACGACCATTGAGAAGCGGGCCCAGATAACCAGGCCACGTCAATTGTGGCGGCACCACCGCTTCGAAGTCCCTTCGAGCCAATCGCCATCCAGCCTGTCGCTGATAACGAGCACTGATCAACTCCAACTGCCCATCACCGTCTAAATCGATGATCATCGGCGTCGAGAAGGTCATGCCTTGTTGTTCCAACCAAGTGCGCCTCGACCAATCCGTTGGATCCATAATGAAGAGAAAATGAGGCATGGGAACACCGAAGCCACCTTCCAACTGTTGCCCCGTATTGGCACTGAGAAAGACTTCGTCCAGACCATCACCGTCGAGATCCATGCACAAAGGCGTCGAGATAATCACCAAGTCCTCCAGCTCTTCTCGGTGGAGAAGTTCGCCGCTCGAGGAGACCGCTTTGAGAACGGTGCCGCGCCAATCGGGAAAGTTCCCCCGAGCAAAGCTGGCGAAAACATCAGGAACACCGTCCTGATCGAAGTGGCAGATGGCCGGCGACGCCTGGGTCTCCATGCCCAGTTCGTCGAGTCGCCAAAGGGACTCGCCTGTCTCCCCGTCGATCGCCAAAAACTGGCCATCGAAAAACGTGACGACCACGTCGTCGGTACCATCGCCATTGAGATCGGCGAGAGAGGGAGGGGCAATCGCTCCTCGATAATTGGCTGGCACAACAATCTCCTGTGCCTGCGTCAAACCGTCGTTCAGAAACTGCGTGAGGGTGATCCACCATAAGGAGCCCGGCAGGGTTTCCCCGCCGCTACCGAAAACGATCACCAGTCCACCATCGGCCCGGTGAAAAACCACCGGGCTCATGTAGGTTTCCGCCTCATCAGGCATCGTCGCTGAACGGTAGATGCTGCCATCGGCACCGGACAAAATCGTCAAATGACCTGGCGGGCGTGGTTGAAAAGGGTCAATGGCGGAATCGCCACCGTTGGCGCACAAAATCTCATCGGCAAGATCATCGTTGAGATCACCGAGACTTTGGCAGGTGTAAAAGTTGAACCAGCCGGCGTCCTTACCGTCCTGACCATAAGGCGACCAACGCCAAATGTGATCTCCCGTTTCCACGTCGAGAGCGTGCAACTCGCCGTCTCGACCACCGATCACCAACTCTTGACCTTCATCACCATCCAACTCGGCTGGACTTGCGGTTCCCACCATCTCTTGGTCACCATCGACGGACCAAAGCAGTTCGCCATCGGCGCCAGAAAAGGCATCCACGCCACCGACGGAATCGAACTCAACCCCCCGACCGATCACCACATCGAGGACGCCATCATCATCCACATGAAATGCGCGAGGCGAACTGACCATGGCCTGGCGTCGAGCGACCTCCCAAGGCCCGGTCACAATCTCGGGTCCAGTGTCGACAATTCCACCGGCGTCAAAGGACAAACCAACATCTGTGGAAGCACCAGTATCAGCAAATGTACCCCCATCAATGGGCGCTAGATTTCCAGCATCGATCGTAACAGCGGTGTCCTTGTGGACAGGCTCGGTGGTTGGCCCCGGGCATGCACAGAGTGCGGCGCAAATCGTTAAGGCGACGCTCTGTTTCATGGACGCCTCCGAGTCTGAAAAATGCCCCGCCCCCCGGGCCCCATATATTCGCCCCAACTGGGCAACTGGGGAACTGGCGTATCCAACTGTCGAACCTCCAAGGTCCAACGTCCACCGATGGCGTGGGTGAAGGCGATTTCGAGCCACCCATCATTATCGAGATCGACCACGCGCGCGGTACCGTAACTGACACCATCCGTCCGGAGAAGTTCATGTCGATCGCCCGACGGGAAATCCACAACGCTGTGAATTGCTCCTAAAATCCGAGTCACTTGACCGCTGATGATTTGATTCATCTGGAAGATAACCTCGTGACGATCGTCCCCATCGAGATCGACGGCGAGGGGAGAGGAGACGCCCCAATATTGATCAAAATCCTCCTGGTAAAGAATGCTTCCATCCGAGCCACTCACTGCTAAGACCTTCCCGTCGCTCCAAAGCGGCCACGTACCAACGCTGAACCCAGCAAAGACATCCGGTATGTCGTCGTCATTGAAATAGCCGATGGCCGGTGTGACCTGTGTCTCGCAGTCGTCAAGATGATGGGACCAAATAATGTCGTTGCTGACACCATCCAAAGCCAAAAGACGCCCGTCGAACGCAGCGACGACGATGTCGAGACGCCCATCACCGGTTAAATCCACCAAACTCGGGGGCGCAATGACGCCTTTGTGGGTGGTGGGCTCCACTAATTCCTGAGCAGATTCCAGGGATTCGGTCTCAAGCAAAAGATCGAGGGAGATTCGCCACAATGAACCTCGATGGGTTTCGCCACCGGTACCAAACAGAAGCATTTGCCGTCCTTGATCCTCGTAGAGAACAGGACTCATGTAAGTCTCTGCCCGATCGGGGGTCAGTGCGCGCAGCAAAACCGCTCCGGTGCGACTGGAGATCACCACGATCTGACCTGGATCTCTCGCCTCGAACTCCTGCCGTGTTCGGTCCCCGCCATTCGCCGTCAACAACTCCTGCCAACCGTCGCCGTCCAAATCGCCGATCGGGTAAAGGGCAAGCCAGTTGAACCAATCCGCTTCCCGCCCCGCACTTCCAAAAGGCTCAAACTTCCACAAAAGCTCACCGGTCTGGGCATCGAGTGCATACAGTTCGGCGTCGCGGCCTCCAATGACGACCTCAAGCCCGGGCCGAGGCCCTAAATCTGCGATGAGTGCCGAGCCAAAGATATCTTGAGTCGTCTCGTGGGACCACAGCACCTCGCCGTCACGACCGCTCAATGCCGTCACATGACCGGCATTGGCCATTTCATGCCCACTGCCTAAAATCAGGTCCTGGACGCCATCACCGTCCAAGTCATGATTCCTCAGGGAAGAAAGCGCACCAAACTGACCCCGTTGCGTCCAGACAGGACCGAACGAGGGCGGGAACTGAGCCTCTCTCGTAGGTCCTGCGTCGGCAACAAAGCCAGCATCGGCGGGCCGTTGAGCGACATCGGCATGACTTGCATCGAAGGGTACAGTGGTGTCTGCGGAGCCCACATCGAAGAACTGGCTGCCACCGTCTACGGGCACCGGTGGGGCTGGACAAGCCAACAAACAGAAAGGGATCAGCCCGATGCAGAGGCGCATGACGTTCCGTTCTAGCCCCGGTCCTTGTCCGCCCAATAGACCAAAGCTGGGGGAACATTAGCCCAAACCGCCGACGTTTTCCCGACCGCAGCAAAGTAATGCCCTAACTTTTCTTTGAAGCGCTTCGCTGCGGGCGTTGGCAGTGCGTGGAGATAGGCGAAAGTCACGAACCGGCCTCCCGGTCGCAGTGCTGTGACCGCTCCCTGTAAAAGCTCATCTTGGAGCGCTTCGGGGAAACTCGCCCATGGCAAACCGCTAACAATACAGTCACAGGACCCAAATCCTCGCTCTCGTAAAATTTCGGGTGCATCTGCGGCATTACGATTCACAACCTCTACACCACCACATAACGCTTGGGTTGCCTTCGCCATTTCCGGGTTGATTTCAATGCCAATAAAGCGCCCGTCCCCAGGCAGTTGACGAGCGATTTCCCGAGTCACGACCCCTGTACCCGTCCCAAATTCCAAGACAACCTTTGCTTCAGGGACTCCTGCCGTCTGCGCCAGTAAGCGACAGAGTTGTTGACCCGAGGGCATGACCGCCCCCGTCTGAGTCGGGTCACGCAGGAACTCTCGAAAGAAATCAATCCCGCGCATCAGTGAGCCTCCCCCCAGTGAGCGCCTACACCTAAATCGACGAGTAATGGCACGGCGACCGGATACACTTTTTCCATACTTGATCGAGTGAGTTCGGAGACTGCTTGGACCTGATCTTCCGGGACCTCTAGAACCAACTCATCATGAACGGTGAGCAGCAATCGAGCTTCGGGAAAATGCTTCATCAACTCGGCGTCGATCCGAATCATCGCCAATTTTAGTAGATCAGCGGCGGAGCCTTGAACCGGTGTATTGGTTGCGATCCGCTCTCCCTGGGCTACATCGCGGGCCGATGGGCTCCTAAGTTCAGGAATCGGGCGCCTGCGTCCCAACATCGTCGTGACGTAGCCATTCTCGTGAGCCGCTTTAAGAACCGCATCCTGCCACGCAGTGATCCCTTCATATCGGCCGCGAAAACGCTCCAGATATTCTTTCGCTTCGGCTCGAGGGATCGACAACTCTCGGGCGAGACGGAGTTGTCCCATGCCATAAACGATGCCGAAGTTAATGGCTTTAGCAGCCCGACGCTGGTCTGCACTCACCATCAAAGGAGGCACATCAAAAATCTCACTGGCTGTCCGCCGATGAATGTCCTCACCCGCCTGGAAACTCTCCAACAAGATCGGGTCTTCGCTGAGATGAGCGAGTAAGCGCAACTCGACCTGACTGTAGTCGGCACTGATCAATCGATGACCCGGTGCCGCCACAAAGGCCTCTCGGATTCGACGCCCATCTTCGGTCCGGATCGGGATGTTTTGCAGGTTGGGCTCGTTGCTTGCGAGGCGACCCGTTGCCGTCCGAGTCTGCCGAAAGTTGGTATGAATCCGACCATCGTCCCAGGCCAGAGTCGGCAAAACGTCCGTGTAGGTACTGCGTAGTTTACTGTCGTGCCGCCATGCGAGCAGACTTTGCGCAATCTCATGCCCCTGAAGACTGAGTTTTTCGAGAACGGTAACGTCGGTGGAATAACCCGTTTTTGTCTTTTTCGACGGAGGTAACCCCATCTTGTCGAAGAGAATCACGCCCAACTGCTTCGGACTACCTAAGTTAAATTCCTCACCGGCCAACGTGTGACATTTCACCTCACTGTCGGCGATCCGTTGACTTAACTCCTCGGAAAGTCGCGCCAAGACATGCCCATCGAGCAGGATGCCCCGATCCTCCATCCGAGCCAGGACCGGTGCGAGGGGAAGCTCCAACTCATCGTAGAGGGCGAGCATTCCTTCACTCTCTAGTTCGGCTCGCAGTCGGATGGCCAAGCGGAGGGTCGCATCGGCATCCTCGGCAGCGTAGGTGACCGCCTTCTCAAGAGGTACGTAGCCAAAATGATGCAGTCCCTCGGCAATGTCAGCATAGGCGATCATGTGATGCTGGAGTAAGCGTTGCGCCAAATCATCGAGTTTGTAGGATCCGCGCACCGGGTCCAAGAGGTAGGCTGCGACCATGGGATCACCGGTCGGACCCGCGACCTGGAAACCGTAGCGCCCCAAAACACGAGCATCAAACTTCCAGTTTTGCGCAAAACGCTGAAGGCGGTCATCGCTCAACAACCGACTCAACAGGGCACGGACTTGGGGGATGGGGAGTTGGCCCGAGACCAAGGCACCACTTTGATCTCGGTGCCCTACGGGAATGTAGACCGCCTCTCCCGGCCCCCAAGCCAAGGAAATGCCCACCAACTCTGCCTCCTGGTGATCCAATCCCGTGGTTTCAGTGTCCCAGGCGAAGGCGCCGGCGGTTCGAATCGCATCGCAAACCTGCAGCAGTTCCTTCGCCTCGGTAATCAGCCGATACTTACTGCGATCGAGGTGGCTCTCTGCTTGCGCTTGTTGGCTCTCCTTACGGCGCATCGTCTCAACGACGGGATGCTTTCGGAGGCGACGGAATCCAAAGCGATCAAAAAGGGCCATGGTTTCCTTGAGTTCCAAGCCATCCCATCGCCAATCATCATCGCCAAGGGGGAAGGGCGCCTCCTCGTACAACTGGACTAGCTTGCGACTGACTCGGGCGTCATCCGCATGTTCCACGAGTCGTTCACGCCGCTTATTTTGTCGAATCAGTGGCTTGCCCTTCTCGTCCGTGGCAACCGCCGCTGCCAAGACCGCTTCGAGATCGCCATAGGTATTGATCAACTCAGCAGCTGTCTTCACACCGATGCCCGGGACACCAGGCACGTTATCGACCGAGTCACCAGCAAGCGACTGCACATCCACGACACGATCTGGAGAGACTCCGAATTTATCCTTCACCTCCGGCTCGCCCATCCAGTTGGATTTCATGGGGTCAAAGAGGCGTACCCCTGGACGGATCAGTTGCATCAGATCCTTATCGGCCGTGATGATGACGACGTCATAACCTGCCTCAAGCCCTTTTACGGCTCCTGCAGCAAGTAGATCATCAGCCTCCCAGCCCCCTGCATCCAATTGGGCGATCCCAAAGGCGTTCACGACCTCCCGAAAGATCGGAAACTGGGGTAACAAATCCTCTGGCGGCGGTGGACGGTTGGCTTTGTACTGGGGATACAGATCTCGACGCAGACCCCGCTCCTTGGAGTCAAAAGCAACCACGAGGTGTTCGGGCTGATGGTCACGAAGCAACGACAGTAACATCGACGTAAAACCAAACACAGCGTTCACCGGCGTGCCGTCGGGGGCGTTCATGGGCCGGATCGCGTAATATCCGCGGAAGATGTAACCCGATCCATCGACGAGATAGAGGGTCTTGTTATCAGCCTTGGTTTGCACCGCTTTCTACTCCGTAGTGGCACCTAGCCTGATTCCTCCCCGGGGTCTATCATCCGGAGTGCCTTGGGATCTTAAATGCCATGAACTTTGCAACGTCCTCTCTGCGTCCCATCGCTCTTTTGAAGCGCGGCTACCGAACATTTCGGCGCAGGCCAGGCTTCAGTATCGCTGCCTGGATCATCTATGCTTGGGCGGGCAGCTTCAATGGCGGCACCTACCTAGAGTCCGGTGATGCTCGTGAAATGGATGGTTTTGAAACCGTGTTCGCCGCCGGCGGCCCCTGGTATGCGTTGATCCTCATCGTGATCGCAGGCGCGATACGTGGCGGCTATGATCACGCAATGCTTCGATTGCTTCGAGGTGATGATGGCGTGAAACTAAGCGATATTTTCGCCGGCTTCCATCGCTACGGTCAACTCCTCTCCGTTCACCTGCTCTACGGAGCCATCGTTTTCCTTGGTATTTTGCTGTGTGTCCTCCCAGGCATCTACATGGCGATCGTCCTCTTCCCCGCGTTTTTGATCGCTATGGAATCCGATAAGTCCCCCTTAGAATGCATCAAGCGCAGCTATACTCTCGCAACACCCCATTTCGTACCGCTGTTCTTGCTGTTGATGCTCAGTACTGCGCTGACCTTCGTCGGCTTGCTGGCGTTCTACGTCGGTGTTTTGGTGACAGGGCCTGTCATCCAGTTGGCATGGCTGGCTGCATACGACGAAATCACCACTCGAGAAGAGCCTCGAGACGACGGTATGAGGGGTTCATCTAAAGGTTTCATTCACGTGGGAGGACGTGTCATCGAGAATAAGCCCTTGAGGCCTTCTTAATGGCAAGGAATAACAGGGATATGGCAAGTAAACGACGTAAAGAACGGACAGCGATGGGCTCGCTGGCGAGAAGCCTGCTCGGAGGTTTAGGTCTTCCTGATCCAGCCGCCTTTCAAGCGGGTGCTCGACTCTTTGAACGACTGTATGGTGAGCGCTTTCTCGATCAGGTCGTTTTTGTCGGACTGCGGCATCAATCCATCCATCTTCGAGCAAGGGATGGTGCATGGAAGCGACGTGCGCAAGTTCTAGAAGCTCAGATTCTCGCCGACTTTAAAGAGTTCACTGCGGCGACCCATTTAAGCCGAGTGATTGTCAGTGTCGGGCCCCTTCCCGATCAAGGATCCAACCCTTGAGTTGGCTCGTGAGTAGTCTACTCCTTGCCCACACCCTCCCCACATATCGGCCGCTCCAGAACCGGCTGAGACAGGCGGACAGCACAGCCATTGTTGAAGTCCTCAAAAGCAACTCAAAAGGGGTGCATGTCCGACCTATCTTACACCTCAAAGGCAATGTCCCCAGTCGCTTGATTCAGAACGACGGTCACAGCCTTCCAAGTCAGGCTCGATTTGGTTTGATCACCGTTCGTAAACAGAAAAGGGGATGGACGATCCAGGAGCAGAATCGAGAGTGGGTCGAACTGCCCGAACAAACCGTTTTGCAATGGGCGCAAGCGGCGCACCGAGTCCGCCGTGCCATCAAAGGAATGCAGTCCGGAGCCGATGGTGAACTGCTCGAAGTGGTCGAAGATCCCATCCTCCAACGCCTTGCAGGCCGGGAGTTGATGTTCCGCCTTTATCGTCGCTCTGCCACTCAACTTGCTCAAACCGTGTTGCGGCGCATGCGGGAGAACCGCTACCCGGACAAGCAGTTATACGAGGCTTTCAAATCTGGTCTCATGCGCCGAGTACGGGTGAAAGCAGACCAGGCGAAGCTCCAACGCTGCCTGGCGATCGTCACCGAACCTTGCCCGGTCTTGCGTTAAGCGAGGAGTTCCCGAGCCTGACGCAAGACATTGTCGACGGTAAAGCCAAAGTGTTCGGCTAAATGTTCCGCCGGCGCACTGGCTCCGAATCGGTCCAGTCCGATGCTCCGCCCCTGGGAGCCAACGAAGCGCTCCCAGCCCCATGTCACGCCAGCTTCCACCGATAAGCGCCTGTGACAATCCACAGGAAGGACGCTGTCACGATACGCCTTCGGCTGTTTTAGGAACCGATCCGCCCCCAGCATCGAAACGACGCGCACCCGCTTCCCTTCGCCTCGGAGCACATCTGCTGCCGCTGCACACAACTGAAGTTCGCTGCCAGTACCGATGAGGATCAGATCGGGAGTGCCTTCACTGTCCGAGAGGACGTAGCCGCCAAATCTGGCCATCCCATAGGCATTGTCGGTGCCCTCAAGGGCGGGCAAGGACTGGCGAGTCAGTAGGAGTGAACTGGGTTGATCCGTGCTTCTCAAGGCTAAAGCCCAGCACGCTGCAGTTTCTCGAGGGTCCCCAGGCCGCAACACTTGCATGTCGGGGATCATCCGCAAAGCCATCGCATGTTCCACACTCTGATGTGTGGGGCCATCTTCGCCCAAAAAGATGCTGTCATGGGTCAGCACGTAGATCACTCGTTGCTTCATCAAAGCAGAGAGCCGCATCGAGCCACGCATGTAATCGGTAAACGTGAGGAACGTCCCGCCGTAAGGAATAACACCACCATGGAGCGCCATGCCGTTCATGATGGCGGCCATTCCGTGTTCACGGATCCCATAGTGAAGGTTCCGCCCCCCCCGGTCATGCCGTTGAAAAGCCGACTCGCCTTTCACCATGGTCTTGTTCGAGCCCGCAAGATCGGCGGACCCCCCCCAGAGATTCGGCATCGCCGGTGCAAGAGCATTGATCACATCACCATTGCTGGCGCGCGTGGCTTGCTTATCGACGCCCTCAAAGCGCGGCAACAAGGCATCGAGGTTCTCAGGCAGCCCGTCGCCGTCATGAAGTTGCCGCCAGGATGTCGCCAACTCCGGATGGCTTTTCTCGTAGTCGGCAAAATTCGAGAGCCACGCCTGCCGCTTGTCGCTCCCACGCTGGCGCAAGCCGTCAAAATAATCGACAGCCTCCGCTGGGACGAGAAAATGAGCGTCTGGATCCCAGCCCATCCCCTCCTTTACCAAACGAATTTCCTGCTCACCGAGGGGGGATCCATGGGCTCCGGCGGTGTCCTGTTTATTGGGACTACCGAAGCCGATGTGACTTTTGGCACAAATCAATGTGGGCCGATCCAAATCACCTCGAGCCAGATCCAATGCCCGGCGGACATCCGCTCGATCGTGGGCATCGCAGGAAACGACTTGCCAACCATAGGCGGCAAATCGAGCCCCTTCATCCTCACTGATCGCAAGATCCGTCTCACCGTCGATGGTGATGGAGTTGTCATCCCACAGAACGATCAACTTCCCTAAGCCCTGATGTCCGGCGAAGCTGGCAGCTTCGGCACAGACCCCTTCCATCAAACAACCGTCACCGGCGATCACATAGGTAAAGTGGTCGACGAGATTAAAGCCCTCCCGATTGAAGACATTGGCCAGTCGCGCTTCGGCCATGGCCATGCCGACGGCATTTGCAACGCCCTGACCCAAGGGCCCTGTTGTGGTCTCGACCCCAGCGGTCTCCCCCACCTCGGGGTGCCCCGGTGTCTGAGAGTGGAGTTGCCGGAAATCCTTCAACTCCTGCAGGCTCAAGTCGTGGCCGGACAAATGGAGTAAACTGTACAGCAGCATGCTCCCATGTCCTGCGGAGAGCACGAAGCGGTCGCGGTCAGGAAACGATGGATGTGTAGGGTCGGTGACGAGGTAGTCTCCCCACAAAACAGCGGCGGCATCGGCCATCCCCATCGGCATCCCAGGGTGCCCCGAGTTCGCCGCCTGAATGGCATCCATAGCCAACGTTCTTATGGTATTAACTGCGACCTGTTCTTTACTCATGAGCCCCCCAAGCGAGGGGCTGATAGCGCCAAAGTCCCCAGGGGAAAACCGGTAAGGAAATTGTTTTTACAACCGCTCTCAGCAGCGCCAGAAATCACTGGCAGTAGTCTATTTTTTGTTTTGAATCAGATCTTCAGGCTGAAGCAGGCGATCCAGCGGTACGGGCGCAATCTCTCGAGCTCCATCTCGCAAAAAACGCTTGGTGTAATCTGCAT
>NZRT01000032.1 GCA_002696345.1 Myxococcales bacterium | reverse complement strand
GTGACGTAAACCTCATACCCTAAACCCCTCAGATGGCTGGGTATCCGAGACCAATACTGCAGCGCGCCGATCCGGTCGAAACCGAATGCTCCATGGGCAAGGATGATCGGTGAATCCAGTTGCCGGCGACCGGGTCTCGGGTTGGCAAGAACCTGGGCTCGTAGTCCCAGATAATCCTCAACCCACCCACAATCTGGTGGCTCCCTTCCTGCGTCGGCCACCGCGGCCTCTGCCCCAAAAGTATCGCTTCGACTTGCATCTTGCAGCATGGAGCCCCCATCAAACAGGGTACTGTCGGCGAGACTGCCTCCATCGAGCGGGTCGGCTGTCGGAGTTGGCGAGCAACCGATGAGCAGACTGATGATGAGAAAACGAGTCATGACGTGTTAGGAAAGCGAATTCGAGAACCGGACGCAATAGATCAGTTGCGCTATAGTGCGACCATGATGCGTCAAAACTCCACCATTTACAGGCTCTTCGTGGTCGCTCTGCTTGCCGGTTGCGCTCCTGGTACGATCGAAGCGCCCGATCTCATCACAGGCACAGGAACGGTAAATAACGATGCCGGACCCGAGCAGCTCAGTGGCGAAAGTGACCAGCCCGGTGACCCAATGTCCCGGGAAAAAACCCATGGTCCCAGCTGCGATCACGAGGATGACTGTGATGAAGGGCTTGTCTGTGAAGGACACGAATGTGTTCCAAGGCTGTACGGGTGTCGCCAGGACGAGGACTGTCACGAGGGTGCTTATTGCGACGAATACAACGGCATCTGCCTGAGCGTCTGTGAAGGCGATGATCATTGCCCCAGTGGAACGCGTTGCGCCAATCCTGGTGTGTGCCTGCAACCCTGTGAGATCGAAGACGATGATTGCCCTTCGGGGACTCAATGCAAGCGACATCGAGAGATCGCTCGATGGGCTTTCTGTGGCACAGCGGACGAAGGGATCCGCTGCGGGCCTGGTGGAACCTGTCCGATCCGCACCCGTTGTAATGACGAGACAGGACTCTGCGATCCAAATCTCGCATGCGATGACGATCGAGATTGTGGTGAGACACAAATCTGTGAGGTTGGAACGGGAGAGTGCATCCCGCGCAGCGGCGCATGCGCGACCGACCACGACTGCGCCGACCACTTAAACTGCAATCACCGGTACCGTCGCTGTCTTCCCCCCGGCTATTGTGAACGGGAGTTGGATTGCGAACGAGGGCAAGCCTGCCACCCCAACGCAAACGTATGTGTGAGTTACTGCCGGGAGGATCGTCATTGCGGTCCTGGACGGCAATGTGAACGCCCCTACTGCGAGCCCTGATTCACCGATCGTCTGAACATCGTCTTCCCCAGGAGCGCACCGGCGTTCGGACGAGTGAAAGCGGATCGAACCGCAGGGGTCCAAGCGGTTGCAGTCGAGGCACTGCTTTCGCTCGTTTCAACGAGGCGCAAGATGCCACCAACATGGGTCAAGGGAGCGTTCTCCACCAAAATCCGTCGTGCGGCTCAGGGCGAACATTGGACGGCTAATCGGTTCCACAGAGCGGCATGGTGACGACCGCCCGACCACACGATGAAAAGGATGCGACTAGGCTTGTCGAACTCGACGCTGGCGGATGAAATCAGTGAGTCCCTCAACCCAAGTCGTCTCGGTGTTACAGCTTTCAACGAGTTGAACATGTTCGCCGCCATGTTCTTCGAAGATTTCTTGGTACTCGGAGCCCACTTCAATCAACGTTTCCAAGCAATCTGCAACAAATGCGGGGGAGAAAACAAGCACCCGCTTCATCCCCTTCTTGGCGAGCGCTTCGATCACCTCATCGCTAAACGGTGTCAGCCACTTGTCATCGAGGCGGGATTGGAATGCCGTCGTGTAGTCGCTCGGCTCGAGATTAAGTTTTTCGGCGATCAGTCTCGACGTCTCGTAGGCGGTCGCTTTGTAACAAAACTTGTTGTCACCATCGAGTCGCTCATCACAATGATGATCGTTGCATAGGTTGTCCGGCCCATCATAAACTTTGTCGACGTGACGGTCGGGCAACCCGTGATAGCTGATGACAATGTGATCGTAGGTACTCAAGTCATGCTTGCGGGCTTGCTCCACCAACGTGTCGATGTAGAAGGCCTCATCGTAGAACTGATTGACCACCTCAATTTCCGGGATCACCCACCATTTTGCGATGATCTCCATCGCCTTCTGAATCGCCGTTCCCGTACTCGACGAAGCATAGTGGGGAAACATCGGTAAGATGATGATCTTGTCGTAGTTTTGAAGGCGCATCTGTTCCAAAACATCGTCCATCGAGGGAACTTGATAGCGCATCGCCATGTGAACGGTCACGTGGTCCTCTTTAAGCCGCTCATTCAGCGCCTGTGTCAGCGCCTCCGTATGCATCATAATAGGGGATAAACCGCCGCCAACTTCCCAAAGTTCCTCGTATATTTTCGTCGACTTCGGCGTTCGGAAGGGGACGATCACAAGATTGACCAGCGCCGCCCGAGCCAAACCTGGAATATCGATGACCCGAGGGTCGGACAAAAACTCCCGCAGAAAGGGGCGTACGGCTGCCTTTGTGGCCGCCTTTGGCGTACCGAGTTGTGTGAGCAAAACGCCGGTTCGTCGGTGACTCATGGTCTGCGTTGCCCCTTTCACGTTGCATCACTCGAGAGCGTTATGGACGAATAAAGCCCCAAAAGGGGGCGGAATTCGCCCGGCAATACAAGCAAAATTCGAACAAAACGACCATCAATTTTATTCGCTGAGTCGATTCAGGCTTTCCTACATCTTGGAAAAGCTCGCCTACAATGTGTCAAATAGGTCTTAATACCCATGGAGAAGAAGACTTTGGACAGCTTGTTGGGTGCCCTTTGAAGGGTTCACAGAGACATCGTCTCCCGTACGGGATGACTGTCCTGCCGACTTGGTCGCACAGCCCTTACACCCTGCGGTGCCATTTTTGCCGGCACAACAACTCTTCTTCTTCTGCGCTTTCTTTGTCGCACAGGCACCACAGCATGCGGAGGACGGAGTGGTTGCACAAGCCGCCAACGACCAAGCCAAGACTGCGATCCAAAGACAACGCATGGGTCACTCCAGCAGCCACCCGAACCGTGTGGCACCTGTCTTAAGCAGACAAACGCTCCCTTAGCCAAGCACCAATGACTTCGATTTCCTCAAGGCACACCTGATGACCCATAGGCCAATCATGCCAAGCGACAAGGCGGTCCTCTCCAACGCGTCGCTCATAACCTTCCCTCCCCCAAGCCATTTTTACCATGGGGTCGAGGCTGCCGTGACAAAAAAGCATCGGCGTCTTGGCGTTGGCTGGACTGGCTTCCTCCGCCAGCGTGTCAGGAAATAACTCATAAGCGGAGAGCACCATAATACCTGCCAGACGATCGGGATACCGAAGACCGACCCAGTTGGCGATTGCTCCCCCTTGAGAAAATCCAGCCACAACGATTCGCTCGGGAGGCGTACCACGGTCACACTCTCGTCGAATCAGCGCTTCGACCTGGGCTTGAGAGCTCCGGACATGCTCGATGGGCTCTCGAATCCCGTCACTGCCCGCCATACTTAAGATATCGTACCAGGCGGGCATGACCATGCCCATGTTGATGGTCACAGGACGCTGGGGTGCGTGGGGAAAAATAAAGCGGGTTTTGGGCAGACCCAAATGGGGCACAACAGGCTCAAAATCATGCCCACTGGCTCCCAAGCCATGAAGCCAGATAACGCTTCCTTCTGCGACTTCTTCTGGACTGGGACCCACCTCAACACAGGAGAGGAGTTCACTCATTTATTCGCCTCCAACAATTCTCGCACACTGTCCGAAAAACCCAGGAACACCGGCTCAGGCCAAAGTCGAACCCCGAGGCGCTCGGCGACCCCCTGGTGAATCTCTCGTGCGAGGTTCACAAGATCTTGAGCTTGAGCCCTCCCTCGATTGATGAGGGCCAAACTGTGGTTACTGGACAAACCGACCGGGCCTCGCTCGAGACCTTTTTTAAAACCGGCGGCCTCGATCAGCCAGGCAGCAGGCACTTTCCAACGATCTCCATCCGGATAGCGCGGCAAAGCCTCCGAATCGATTCCCTGTTCAACCAACTTCTCTTCCAAGGCGATGAGGTCATCATCCAGCAAGCGGGGGTTCATAAAGAAAGACCCTGCACTGCGGTGGTTCGGATCCTTGCGGTCATAAACCATGGACTTGCTTCGACGGAGCTTTAGCACTGCATCTCGTACCTGTGCGAGGTCCGGTTCCCGTGCGCCAGACAAAGCGTCTTGCAGTTGGCCATACCGTGGCGACTCGGGGGCACCCATTCGAAGGATCATCTCCACCTCGAGAACAAGGAAACGCCCGGCCCACTCGGTTTTGAGATGACTGGTTCGATAGCCTAAGCCCAACTCGTCTCGATTAATGCGCTCTTCTTGACCGGTGGCCACATCCAAAACCGTCACTGCTTCAAGCACATTGTCTAATTGCTGACCGTAGGCGCCGATGTTCTGCATAGGTGCGGCACCCACCAGACCCGGAATTCCCGACAAGCACTCGAGCCCACAGAGCCCATGTTTCACAGACCAATCCACCAAGCGGTCCCAATCGTGACCTGCGGCAACCCCGATGTGCACACGATCCCCGTGACGCTCCAAAGTCCGTCGCTGGGCTGGCAGGAATTGCAGCACCAGCCCATCGAGGCCTTCATCAGCGACCAGGCAGTTACTCCCGCCGCCGAGAATTGTCAGTGGGTGTCCTTGGACTCGGGCCCACTCCAAGGCATCCCGAGCCTGGTCAACACTGCTTGCTCGCGCCAGGTAATCCGCATCACCACCGACGGCCAGGGTGCAGCGACTTGCGAGGCTCGCGCGGCCTTGAATGAATCCCGGGCGTCTCATGGCTGCCTCCTAGCCAAAGCCAGTGACTCTGTCACCTGAGACCCGGCGGAGAGTTCTTAATGAATGAAACCCAAAGTTGAGCGTTGAAGGTTTCGGTAACATCCAGAGGGTGTGAGGGGTGCATCCCCCGCCGACCACCCGGCAACCTGGCCCGCCAAGGTGCCCAAAAGATGCAGCCCTCCGGGGTCATGATGTGGCTCGACAGACGAGCAAAGGGGAGACGTCATGGACGATTTCGAAGGATCAACGAGGCGCTCCGCCGGTTTTCAACTGGCCGAAGCTCTCGCCTATGCACGCCAACAAAGCGGCTACAGTCGAGGCGATCTCGCCAAGCAAATGGGCTACCAAAACCTGAGCCGAGGTGGCCAGCAAATCCAACGGTGGGAAGCGGGCGACAAGCTCCCGCCAGAAGAGCGCATCGTCCTGTTGGGTCGAGCCCTTGATCTACCCATCATGGATCTTCTCAACTTACGAGATCAGGACGCGAAGCAGCGGGCGCAGGATCAAGAAGCACAGTTGGCCCTGTTGCGCCGTGGTGAGGCGGGACATCGGGCAGACTTCAGACTGCTGCAGCAACATTATGGGCTGCTCATGAAGACCTACCAGACCTTCACCAGGCCACCGGTCTGGGCCGAGGTTAAAATCGGCGATGCGGGGATTGTCCTGGCCTATCTAGGGGCACAGAGCTTCTTCTTAGGGGATCTGCTCTATGCCTGGTCACAAAACAGGATGAGCACGACCTGTGAGGCATGTGGCGGCCGGTTTCGACTGTTGCGCTTAGCCGGCAGCCCACTCTCCGGACGGCACCAGATCGATGGTTTTTGCATCGACTGTGGCCAATCGGACCAGCGACAACTGGTAAAAACCGGCACACTGCTTGCCTACAGCCAAGCCCAAAAAGTCGGAATGCTCGACCACCCATCCCGACGGCCGACACGAGCATCACTGATCGATTTAACCGACGCCATGATGGAGAGTCACTGGTCGCTGCCCCAGGTGCTTGCAAGCCTTGGCGTCTCGACGCCAGCGATTCAGTTAACGACACCTCAGGGGAATTTGTTGGCGAGTTATGATCCGTTGCGAACCGAACTGACGCTCGATAAGAATCAGGCGAGTGTATGCTTTAAACTCTGGTTTGGTCCCACACCCATTCCGAACAGCGAAGTCACCTTTTTGGAAGATTGTTGGGGTGAAGCGTACAGCGGCGGCCGCCCGGTCATCGGTCAACTCAGCCCGCCTCGAGCGGGCTCATGGCGCGGACAAACCCGCGTGATCTTTCCTGGGGAGTCCGGTGAGGCTTGGCACCAATCAAGAGGGCTTCTCTACGACCCGCAAGGGCGGGTACGGGGAGTCACGAATGGGGCACTCCCGTCCCCGGTTTTGATCTGGCTGGTTCGATGGCTGGCTGGCGAGTCTGGAGCGACTTAAAAGGATGACCTGTCTTCGCCTGTTTCTCTGTGCTGCTTTTCTCGCAAGCTGCAGCAGCCCCTCCGAACCCTCCAAGCTCCCTTCCAATCAGCCCAAATCAAAGCGTTCAAAGGCAAACAAGAGGCGAAAGAAGCAAAAGAAAAAGACTCGTCGCCGGAATGTTGGTCGCCAGAAAGGGGGGAAAGCGATCGCTCCGACCGCTGAACTCAGCCTTGGCGGCAATGAACGGATCGAAGGCTTTGCAAAGGCGAAAAGAGCCATGGTTAAAGTCTTCCGAGACCGGCGCACAACATTTTACTGCGGCTGCCAATTTCAGGATGATGGGCGAGTCGACTGGGCGTCCTGTGGCTATGTCCCTCGGGCCAACAGTAAACGGGCTCGACGCATCGAATGGGAGCATGTGGTGCCGGCTCATGCCTTTGGCCAGTCTTTTCCGTCCTGGCGATTGGGCCATCCGAGTTGCGTGAACTCCAAAGGCAAGGCCTACAAAGGGCGACGCTGTGCTCGAAAGGTCTCGCCCCTATTCCGGCGCATGGAATCCGACCTCTTTAATCTCCAGCCAGCGATCGGCGAAGTGAATGCGGACCGTTCCAACTACTCGATGGCCGAACTGGAAGGCGAAGACCGAGAGTACGGAAAATGCGATGTGGAGATTCGAGAGCGCAAGGTCGAACCGATGCCATCGATTCGTGGCGATATCGCTCGCACCTATCGCTACATGGACACAGTCTATCCCGGCCGGGGAATCATCGGCACGAAACGCCGCAAACTCTTTGATGCCTGGGCGAAAGCCGATCCTGTCGATGCCTGGGAGCGCACACGAATTCGTCGGATCGAAAAGGTCCAAGGCAATCGGAACTCGATCGTTCCCTAGGCAGATGGCGATCTATTCATACACGAGTTCCTTGTCCCAAAACGCCATCGCTTCGCTTGCGCCAGGTGACGTTTCGATCATTGCGTCGAGATCACTGCCTTTATCGACGGCGCTTCGGATCTTTTGGCACCAAGTTGTGTCGACATGGTCATCCTTCTCAAGCTTCCCGAGTTGAGATTTCAGTTTCTTGCCCAACTGGTCTCCATTCGACATCACCTCTCCCCAAATCGATGGACTCGCCAAAGTGAGGCGGTCTTCTGCCGCTTCTTGGTCTCCTAAGCGCTCATCTTCTTGGAGTCGCTGCACAGTGTGTAACCATCTCTGGTCAAACTCCTGCCGGTCAGCCTCTTTCACAAGTTTCTGATGACTGAGATAATCGAGCCGAAACCGAAGCAGGGTAATCGCCGCATACACAAGATCGCGTTCACGGTTCCAATCAGAAGCCATTTCATAGGCTCGTTGGGCACGGTCATAAGCGGCAAGCAATTCTGTGGAACGACCGAGTTTATCCTGTTCTGACTGGGCCATGGCCTTTCGCCAATCAATGTTCGCAAAAGTGTTTCGAAGTTTCGACCGAAAGCTCTCATAACGATGCCGCTCGAGAACATCTCCAGCCCGCTCATAAGCACGATACGCATCGTCGATGAGGGCACGCGTCTCATTCATCGAACGCTCCCGATCATCGACTGTGCTTTCAAGTCGCTTCTGGAGTTGCCAAATTTTTTGATCGGCACGCTGAATCTCAATCTGAGCGACAGCGACGGGTGCTGCACCACTTCTAGCGATCGTCTCCGCATAGAGAAGAAGGCCGCTCCGAAGACCTTCCGCCTGAAGTTCGCTGAGTTCACCGAATCGCTCTGCTGACACGTGCTGGTTGTCGACGGCTGATTGAAGCCAACTACGCACCTGAATCATCCAGTCGTCCTGCTCGCCATCAAGGCGCTCCAGAATCAGAACCGCTTCCCGAAGCACACGGGATAACAAGCGGCGATGTCGGCGATTGGTCGCTTTGACTTGCGGTGCCACCGCTTCTTTTCCGCTGAACGTCCCCCACCGCTTTGCTCGCCATTGCGCAAAGAGGTCCTCTCCGACGGTCAGTAGTCTTCCATAGAGGTGCCTTGCCGGGGTGATCCCATCATCTCGCTGCAGAAAGTTGAGGGCCAGGGTCGCATAGAGTTTCACAACCTCGCTGCAAAGATCACTCATGGCGTCCGGTTGCTTGAGTTCAATCAGAAACTGGCGCCAGACTTGGGTGGTGTTGAGCACTCCCAGAAGCTCATCAACCTGCTTTTCTTCATAGGTTTCCGAAAGGTTCGCGCGGATGGCATCGTAGATGTACTCATCCACTGCCACGTTGGCTTTCCCCAACGTATTGTCCACGAGATAGTTTGATAGATACCGAATTCGTTCACGGTTTTTCTGACCGCCGCGCCCTCGATACGCGCGGATCTGAGCGGCGAGAACTCGTCGACAGAACCTGGCGTAGGGACGGTTCGGATCAAGGTTTTCAAGAGATAGGTATCCAGGCTCGGCAACGTTCACCTGATAACCACCACCGTCCAGGGGCTCGATACACAGGAACTTCTGGCGCAGGTCATCACCGTCGGGAAGCTCCCGCCACACACTCCACTCACACATGATGAAGAGTCCCTGTCTTTTGTTCCGTCGTGCAGCATCTTGAGTTTGTCTGTCTTCCCGCTTCTTCTGCGCTTCCTTCGCCTCCTGTTCTTCTTGATCCACGATCCGCTGCTCAAGCTTCTCAAGGAGTCCATCCGGTCTCTCTTCACCGGGCGCATTGGCAAAGCGAAGGAGATTGCCGCCTGCGTAAAATATGTCTCGAGCCGTGTAGGTTTCGCAGGCAGCGTCAAAGGCTTTAAATGCCGCATCAAAGGCCTGGAGCCTCAAGTCTTTGTCCCAGAAAATTAAGGCATGTAAGTTCTCGAGGCGACTGCGTAGTTTCTCGGCGCCGGTCTTACGAATCAGCTCATCGACTGCATCGAGACATTGATCCAACTCAAGGCGTCTTTCCTGCACCTGAACCCGATCGTCATCTTCCGGTTCGCTGCCGGCGCTGTCGATGCACCTCATCTTCTCGATCAAGAGATTGGCTCGACTCAAATGGTTGCGTGCGGCGTCCACAAGGTTTCCAGATTCCGTCTGGCATTCGAGTGCGCTTTTCAACTTGGCTTCAAAATTCTCGAAACGCTTGGAGTTGTAGTCACCAGGCGTCTCCCGTTGCCCTAGTTTAAACTCCGTCTCGGCCTCTGCGACGAGGAGTTCTGCTTGACACCAGAGCCACTGATGCCTCTCGTGGCCGACGAGGGCATCACGGCCTTCCGGTACTTCGAAATTCAGTTGAGCGTAGCTCTCAAGACTCTTCTCCAGTCGCTCCGATCGCTGACTTGATTCGCACTGACGCGTCTCCAAAAATGCGTCTGAGCGAATCTGGAAGAACCTCAGAACTTGGTTTGCGAACGCATCACCTTCAAACCAAGACCGCATCGAGACATCGGTCTCAGATTCAGTAAGCTGACTCCCGCCAAGCCACTGGTTTGCATCCTCTCGAATCTCTTCGAGTTCGCTCACCTGCCGCTCAGCATAACTAATCTGGAGATAGAGGATGAGCGCGCGACGCCGCAGATGCATCATCCCCTGGCTTCGATCGGACGGGATGACTTGGATCAAGCGGCGCAACAGCGCTCGAGCGAGGATACGACGATTGCC
This sequence comes from Myxococcales bacterium, assembly GCA_002696345.1. GTDB lineage: Bacteria > Myxococcota > UBA4151 > UBA4151 > UBA4151 > UBA4151. The sequence continues at coordinate 1,147 of NZRT01000032.1, read as the reverse complement.
TTCATGGCGACTGTTGGCTTGGGCGATGGCGAGATCGAGTCGAAACCGAAGTTCTGCCTTACTTTCCCCCGATAAATCGGAAGGCCACACTCGATCATGCAGTTCCTTTTCCCATTCATTGCGCGTCTGATCACGACTTTCGATAAACCCCCATTGCTGGCGACGGCTGAATCGCTCCGCTTTGCGCTTCGCCATCGACCATGCCGACCGGTCCGCCGCTTGGATCACGCCCCAAGCCAGATGCACACTCGCCAAACCAAAGAGCCGCTCGCCGGCCTGGTGTGCATGATAGGCAATGAGTGATGAGGTAGCCGAGTCCGGTTCACGCAACGGCCCGGTCGCATTCTCCTTCAACTCCTCCAGCGATTTCTGAAGTGCTGTCGCAATGTTATAGTGCATCTGCTTGGCCAACTCCCGCCAAGGTCTCTCCTTTGCAACTTTTGACCGCTGTTGCCCTTCACCATCGACGCTCTCATCCAGTCCGGGTTCTTTCTTGAGTTTAATATGTTCCAGATGACGACGAAACTGAGCGCTCACGAAGCGAAAAGTCGTATCGTCATCGTCGTCATCAACCAAGCCATAGTCTTCTTCGATACTGCGAAGAAGCTGCAGAACATCCAGCGGTGACTGGTGTAGCCCTTCGGCAACATTTTTGACCGAAAATACCTCTCCACACAGGGAGCCACACAACAGAACATGTTGCTGTTCGAGGCTCAACTCAGCGAACTGCTCCTCGAAGCGCGCTCGCACCGCCTGGGGCTGGGCTCGTTCAAAGTGATCGTCTTCGAGGTAAGGTTTCAGTTGCAGAGAGCCATCTCCACTCCGATGAGGCTCAAGGAAGCTAAGGTCCTGAAGTGTACGTAAGCCTTCGACAATATAGCCCGAGCGATACGCGTGCGGACTGTCGGAGACTTGCCATTGCCGAAGGAGCCGACGGGTGTTCCGCTCTCGGTCGATCTTGACATTGGCGTTTGAAATCAACGCTCGAGCGCCCTCGTCATCGAGTAAGAAGCCCACATCACCCGTCTCGCTGCCGTGAGGTAGTTCCTCAAATAAGAGAACAACGAGTTGGTGGGCTAATTCGGGACGAATACCCTCCACAACACGTTTAAGTAGCTCCTTGGAGTTCTCGTCGGCCAGCTGGTAG
>NZRT01000031.1 GCA_002696345.1 Myxococcales bacterium | reverse complement strand
GTACTTTGACTGGCATTGGCGATGAAATAGCTACTCACAAAGGAAACAGTCCCCACCAATGCCATGCCAGCGCCAAGGTATTGGGGCATTTGGGACTTCACCTCGTCCTGAATCAATGGTGGCAGCGCCGGTAGATTGCTTTTTTCACCGAAGATCATGGAGGCGAGTCCTGAGCCAACACTCTCCATCTCCGACACAAGACTTGCTTCATTTTTGTAGAGTCGGGTCAACCGAGCGACCGTTTCCGCCTCTTCCACTGCGATCACCTTCAAGTTGAGGATAAAGCGACCACCGGCCCGCCCCAGGCTGGGCACCACCAGCAGCGGGACACCCAAGGCTCCACCGAGGGCAGCGATGCATGAGGTGTCATCGCAGCCCAACGCTTGAGCCTGTTGCTCATGACTAAGCATCGCCTGCACATCGGCGCTTGAAATAACCCCTCCAAACCGACCGCTATCTTGAAAAGCGGTGTTCAGATTGCCCCCTAAAAGCGCGGCGAGACTCGGCTCAACACCATGCATGGCGGCAATTTCCATCATCGCGACCCCGGGTTTGTCGCCAAAACGCTTGGCGGGATCTTCCTCGCTTTGCGCCGGTGGGGCGGGCGCGGCAGCCGCAGGTTCAGCAGTCGGTGTTGGGCGGGGCGATGGTTCGGGTGCGACCGCCTTTTTGGGAGTGACCTTTGGCTTGGGTGCTCTTTTCTTCTTCCGGAACCGACGCTTTCGCCGTCTCCGAGCCGTTAGGACGGAAGGCCCCATGGCTAAACATTGGTGAGGCCCAGCGGCCATCACCATTTCCGCCGGCAAAAGAAACGACAAAGCCGTAAAAAGGAGCGTTAAACGTCGCACGATAGTAAGTCCCTCAATGCATGATGTGCCGGGGGGATAGCAGGCTCGGAGAGTCGGCGAAAGTAAGACCTTTCGTGGGAGGCGTACTCTTGACTTCAACGATTTGTTTGTGGCTGATCGTGGCCATGACAACGTTACCTGAAATTACGACTGAGCCTCAGCATGCACGTCTCACCTCTGGCTTGTGGTCATTGCGGGACGTTTTTGTCCTGCCTCGCCCACGGGACGAGGTCTTTGATTTTTTTAAAGAAGCCCGGAACCTAGAGACTCTGACCCCTGATTTCCTAAAGTTTAAGGTCCTAACGCCCGACCCGATTGCCATCGAGGAAGGTACCTTAATCGATTATCGGCTCCGTCTGCATGGCTTTCCCATGGGGTGGCGTAGTGAGATTATCGATTGGGACCCTCCTCACGCATTTGTGGATCAACAACTCAAAGGGCCCTATCAAAAGTGGCACCACCTCCACCGTTTTTACGAAATCCCTGGAGGCACGTTGTGTGAAGATGAGGTGACCTACAAGGTTCTCGGAGGCGCTTTGATTCGCCGTTTGTTTGTGGTGAACGACCTCGATCGTATCTTTCGGTATCGTCGGGAGACTTTGAACCGATTGTTCCCAAGCCAATGATCTGAGACCGGAAACATGGTTCTCGACTCGGGCGCTCAGTTTTTTTAAACCGCCCCCAACGCGAACAATTGGAGCAAGCCAGCGACACCACCCAAAACTGCGCCCACGGCGATTAAGGTGGCTTCATCCTCTCGGAAAACCGGGCGGAGCACCTCTTCGAATTCTGCCGGTGGTAACTTGGCGAGGTTCTTTTCCAACTCTTGATCCAGTTGAAGCGCTTCACCGGCGTAGTCTTGCACGCGGCCGAGTTCGCTCGGAATGCGGGCGCTGAGACCGACAGCCACCGAAGCTCTGATCTCATCCCACTCGTCGCTGCCCATCGCTAACGTGAGAATGTGACGGGCAGGCCCCGACGCTTCATCCACCGCCTCACCCACGTAGCGCTGAAGAAGTTCGATCACTCGATCGGACGCAGGACCCGTAACCACTGCATTCATCAGAGCTTCTGGATGGAGGATTCGTTCGGCAAAAAACGCACCATAAGCCGCGCTCACTTCCGCCTGTCGTTTAAGAAACAAGCCCTGCCAACGGAACGGACCTATTTGCTTCGGCTCAAGGGGCTCAAAGACCATTTTCAAGGCAAGCCAATTGGTTGCCCAACCGACCACTAAGCCGGTCACCGGAAGGATCCACCCCGGTTGAAAGATCATCCAAAGAATCGCCACAGGTGTGCCGAACACGATCCCGAAGCCAAGCCCACTCCGAGCGATAAATTGAAATTCAGTGGCCCCGCAGCGCCAAAAGAACTCATTGAGCAATCCTCGATTACGGACAAAGGCACCGACCACCAAACTCTTGATATCGACGAACGACTCGAGGTCGTTGCGCAGATCCTTCATGAACTTGTCCACCACCAATGGAATCTCGGATTTTAAACGTTCTCGAGCCTTTTCCTTAAGACCTTCTGGCATCGCCTTCCATAGCCGAGGATATCGCCGCTGGAGAACTTCTTCGACCACTGCTTCCGCATGTTCCTCGATCCCAGGAGCCAACAAATCCGCAACTTGGTTGGACTCGATGCGCTGAAACAAATGGGACAGATCGAGCAGACGTGACGTCATTAAGTCCACGCAGATCGTTGCCATACGTTGGGCGTGGGCAGGCAAAACCCCTTGCCAGGAGAAGAAACCATGCCCCCTCCGCTCCAGGGGAGCAAAGAGCATCTTAATCGCCAGAGCATTGGTTCCCCAGCCGATGAGGCCACTGATGAGGGGAATAAGAAGCAGCTGGGGATCCACGTCTATTTTGTCCAGATAACGACGAAGTCGAGGTACCTGGCGAACCTAGTCCTGTCGCCGCTTCGAGGCAAACTTGTAATCGACGACCAGCCCAGTCATTGGTTCTCAGGCAGGCGTTATTTTAAGGGCTTCAACCACAATCCATGACCTGGATCTTGAGATGGCATCGCATCCCCAGCGGCACTTGCACGGGGGCGGTAGAAAACGAGAAAGACGGGCGGTGGAGTTTCGTATGGCATACACATATCCTTACGCCCGTCCCGCGTTGACCGTCGATATCGCCGTCTTTCACCGGACCGATGATGCGGTCTACTTGCTGCTCATTCTTCGAGGTGCAGAACCGGATAAGGGAAAATGGGCATTGCCTGGGGGTTATGTGGATGTGGGCGATGGACTTTTGAACAAAGGTGAAGATCTGCTCAGCGCCGCGCATCGAGAGTTGGCCGAGGAGACCGGATTGCAGCCACAGGATCTAGAATTGAGTCAGGTGGCGGCCTTTGGAAATCCCGATCGCGATGAGCGCTGGCGGATCGTGACGGTTCTGTACGCCGGCACGTGCGAGACCGAGGCTCTTTCCCGTGTCAAAGCTGGCGACGACGCCCAGGATGCACGCTGGTTTACGTTGAATCAGGCTCGGGAGATGCAACTGGCTTTCGACCATGGGGAACTCTGGCGGGCTGCGGCTGAAGCACAATTCCAGACAAGACAAACACCTGAAACCCATGGACACACTGCAACCGGTGATGGACTGGGCTGAGTATGACGGAAGCCATCGAACCCATCGTTTACCGCTGGTGGCTGATCATGTCCGGCATCGGTGTGTTCAATATTCTCCTGTGGTCCGCGCTGGGCTATCGACATTGGCGCCGAGTCTCCGATGATCCTCACTGGGCTCGTTATTGGCGACTGCAATGGGTGCTTTCTGGGGTTTACGTCCTCGGTTGCGCCTCTCGATGCTTTGTCTTGCGCAGTGATATTAAACGATTTGCACTGATCGACTCCTGGTTTGCGAGCGTGGGCGTGGGTCGGACCATTGCGACCTTTGCGGAACTTGCATTTGTCGCCCAATGGGCTGTTTTACTGACACTTTTTGCCCGCGTGAGTCATTCTCGAAAGGCACGGTCTTACGCTCTTGTGCTCGTTCCATTGATCCTGCTGGCAGAAGTTGGCTCATGGTATGCAGTCGTCACGACAAACTACGCTGGGAGTATTTTTGAAGAATCCCTCTGGGCGCTCACTGCTGGCTTGATGATGCTTGGTCTTTTGATGTGTCGGCGCCAGGCTCCGCCGGCATTTCAGCGACCGATCATCGCCGGGCTCACCCTTGGCTTTGGCTATGTCACCTACATGGTGACGGTAGATGTTCCCAGTTACGTGCGTGCTTGGATGGCCGATGAGGCATCAGGCAAACGCTATTTAGCCTTTAGCGAGGGACTCCAAGACCTTCAACGGGTGGTGGTGACCGGTCGGGCGGAAGACTGGCAATATGCCATGGTCTGGATGACACTCTATTTTAGTGTCGCCGTCTGGATCAGTTTAGCCATGGTGTATTGGCCAAAGGAGGTCCGGTTCGCGGCGCCGTCTGCATCAGACTAAAGAAAGCCATCATGTCCCATCAATGAGAAACGGAACAGGACTGCACGATGGACTCCCGAATTCTGCCGTTGAACATCGCTGCCCATCCAGTCGTTGGCTTCGATTTCCGCTTGTCCATTGATTTGAAACCCCTCGATTTGAATCCCCCACGATCCAGAGAAGAGCGTACAACTTGCACCACCACCAACACCCCCGACCTGTCCGCTAAGGACAGCATTCTCGTTGTCGCGATGTCGCTCAAGCACGTCGGTCGGTGCCTGACGAAAGGTGCTGATGTGTCGATCCTGAAAGATGCTGACTTGTGCCCGACTGTGGACACCGCAGCGTAGAACGGATTTGGGAAAGCGCCAGATATCTGTACTCAGGATTGCCTTTGAGAATCCTTGGATCGGTCCGCCCAGTGGAAAGGCCCAACCGAGTTCGAAGGCGAGTTCTGCAAGAGGCCGCCGGAAGACCAGCCCGCCGACCAACTCACCCCCCAGTCGCCCATAAATATGTTGACCGATCGTTGGCGACTTTGCCTGCAGGGTCATCGAGGGCAGCAAGACACCATTGAGATCGGTCGCCCAACGTTGACCTTCCCGATCACCCACCTCCATCGTTGTGAGCGAGAAGCCACCAAGGGTCAGGCCCACATAATCGTGCCTCGGGGCGAAGGGAAACAAGACGGTCCAAGGTAATTTCTTAGTGTCTGACTTGGAACGAGACCCTTTGCGGTGTCTTTCCCTTTTGCGCTGCTTGTCCTTTCGATGACCTGCGGTGGCGTTGGAGGAGGCCCCTTTCCTTGCCGCTTGCTGGCGCCTTTTTTCTCGTTTATTTTCCCGTTTAGCCTTTCTTTTTGCGCGCTTTTTCTGCTGCTTACTTACTGGGGGAACTTGCGTCTTTTGGGCTCGATCTCCATCTTTGAGTTTCTTCGCTTTTTGTTGCTTCGCCTTGCCTCGTTGACTTCGTTGATAGGCACGCCATGCCGTCAGAATACGTTGTCTTTTCGCCCGCCTAGCCGCCTGCCGTTCCTGTCTTGCGGCTCGACGAGCTTTGCGACGATCGAGGGATGTTGCAACGTCTTGACCACCGACTTGCTTCTCAGGGGTCAGATCATCCGCAATGCCGATGATCCGCTCCTGTTGACCACCGCGTTCGATAGCGAGCGCTAGATCCTTTGCCCGCCGATCAAGACCGACGAAGACGAGCCAACCCCGTCGTGATTGGCCGGGACCGATTGTAGCCGACTGCAGCACATCAGGATTGGATGCAGGCAATTGGGTCAAAGCGGGGAAAAATCGGGGGCGTTTTCGCTTCAGGTTCTGATCTAGAAGAACGAACTGATCGAGAGTGTAGGTGAAAGGGGTCTTACCGGCACCGATTTCAACCCACAGTCCAACGGAGATGCTCGCGTTCTTCTCCTTGAGATAGCGAGCCGCCTTGAGTTGGATCCAAGCATCGTCTGGTTGCAGGCTGACCTTCCGGTCGAAGTTGTTGGTCCATAGATGGCCGAAGCCCACGCCCGGTAGCCCCTCCGTCGCACTTCGACGCGCCGCCTCTGCTGCGAGCCGTTTCCGTTCCTTGGCTTCTTCTCGCTCTTTCTTTTGAGCCGCTGCTGCCAACGCTCGACGACGATTGGCTTCTTCGACTTGTTGCGCCTTCTCGGCTGCCTGCGCCAAACGTTCCTGTCTCTCAGCTTCGGCAGCGAGCAAACGACGCTTCGATTCGGCATCGGCCTTTGCTGTCTCGGGAACAAACATCGTGACCGGGCGGTCAGGAACAAAGATCGAGCTAAGCACCGTTTTTACCACCGGAGCCAAACCGTCTCGAAGATCCTCGAGGCGATCCGCAGACACCATTTCCGTCGCAAGACTTCGTTCCCCACTCCACAGTTTAAGGCTCACCTCAAAACCGCTGCCAACCGTGTAAAACTCGGTACCGAGAAGATAATTAATGTCGAGGGCACCCATGATCTCTTGAACGCACTCATCATCTTGGCAACTTTGCCGAGCTTCCGTGGCAGACATGCCCGATTCTTTGAGGAGCGCGAGCACGTTGGAAGGGGTCGTGACCGCGAGTCGACCTCGACTTTGCCGCAAGATGGCTGACTCGACCCACGATTCCACACGACGACCGGGACTGCCCACATTGCCCGTGCAAAGGGCTGCGGGAAAACAATCGATGGGCTTCATGGCCAAACTCGGTTGGGCAACATCGCCACCGGTATTCATCAAAAGAAGAACGGCAGCGAGAGGCTCTAAAATCACGTCCAAATCTCCGGCAGCAGGAGGCGCTCTGAGGACCGGATCCAACCGGCTTCTGGACTCTGGCCGAAGACGGGAACGGCTGCAACCCAGCCCATGCACAATGGGTTCATCGAAGAAGCCGACAACCGCAAAGTAACGATCTCCCCACCCGAGTTGTTCATGGGCGCCGGGTTCGTTGCCGAGGATCAAGCCTCTTCCCAGTTCTCGCTGTGGGTTCAATTATTGACTGGGACGCCCCGAAGAAAGCCTACGAAGTCACCAATGCTAAAGCTGTCACCGGGAAGGAAACATTCTGGTTCGTCAGCGTGACCAACAGTTCATCATCCTGCCGAAGTAGGCTCCACTGATTCCGACGCTCCAGCAATTCGGCGAGCGTGTCTAAGGCCTCCTGAGGAACGGTGAAGACCTTGATCATTTCTGCGTTGTGGATACGTTCTTTACGTAGTTTCGACAGCCACGGACCCGTTCGCCCATAACTGTAAACGACCACCTGATCCGCATGTTTGCTCGCCCTGTGGAGCCGAGCTCCCTCCGGCATACCGACATCGATCCAAGTGATCATTTTGCCACTGGGGTCTTCCTTGTGAAGAGCGGGTTGCTCGCCGTTCGACAGTCCACCCTTTGCCATTTGGATGCCCTCACTCGCATGGAGACACCAGGCGATGACGCGCATGATGAGTCGGCGATCCGTTTCGGAGGGGTGCTGAGCCACCCGAAAACCCACGGACTCGTAATAGCCTAGATCAACGTCGCTAATCTCGATGTCGAAACTGAGAATTAGAGGGGGGCGAGCCATGGGCAAGCCTTCCTGGCGATGGATGCCATAGGCTTATTTCTCGAAGGCTGCTCGCAAACGTTTCTCGATGCTGGCTTGAAGCCG
>NZRT01000030.1 GCA_002696345.1 Myxococcales bacterium | reverse complement strand
CCAGAGCCTGTCGTGATCGAAGAGGTTTGGGCCATGAAGACCGTCACCTCGGTGCTTCAGACCAACCCCAGTCCCTTTGGCAACGACGAAAAGGAAATTCGGACGACCTCCTATTTACGGGCTCAGGTCAGCCGAACCGGTGAAGGCTTCGATTGGGAAGAGGTGCTTTGTCACATGGAGACCAGTCCGGTTCGTTACGGCGCCATCTCGACCGAAACCAATTACCCAGCAGCTTTCGTGACCCACTTCCCTGTCTTTCAGCGGACAGGGCGTTTCCAGGATTCGGGGGACTTTCATGCAGGGCCTTTCGCAACCGTGGTCGGCGCTGAACTGGACAACCCACTCACGGACCCGCTGCCCGAGAGCGCCGGTGAAGCCGGTGAAGTGGATGCGGATCGGGATGGGAACCCGGGCGTGACGGTGGAAGTCAGCGGGACGGTGTCGGGCGAAGTTTATGTGGTGCAGCGCAACATCATCACCATGCGGGGCCGGGTTCGGAGCGAAGACCGAGTTGAAGGCTTGCTGAACTCTGAAGGAGCTCAAATCGTCCTCGACGCGTCGAACCGACTTTTGCGGAGTCGGGTGGTCAGTCGCCGGAATCCAGACGACGCCGCCAGCTACTTCGTGCTGAGTCGTGTGGAAGCGGGAACTTCGTGTGATCAAATCGTCGATCGAGCCGACGACCTCTTTTAGTCTTTCGGGGGCTCCACGACTGGTCCGGGGGGCCAGGGGATGAATGCCGAGACTCGCTTCTGGTACTCCACGTAGGCGGGGCGTCGGTCCGTGATGGTGGATTCCAACATGGACACGCCGCTCACCCGCAGCAGCAGAAAGAGCATGAGCCCCGGCCCGAGCCATGCCCATAGAGGCGCTTGCGCCCCGGTACCGAGCAAGCCGACCCCCAGCCAAATACAGGCATTGCCGAAGTAGTTGGGGTGTCGGCTCCAGCCCCACAGGCCCTGATCCATCACGCGCCCGGCGCTGTCGGCTCGGGCTTTGAAGACGGTCATCTGGCGATCCGCGACCGCCTCGATGGCGATGCCGGTGACGGTCACGACGGCACCAACAAGATCCCATGGGCCGAGAGCGCCTTGGGAGGTGACGACCCAGTAAAGGGGCAGGCTAATCAGGGCTTGGAGCCCCCCTTGGAGCCAAAAGACCTTCACGAAACTGGTCCAGGCGAAGGAGGGGTCCCGAGCACGCATCGCTTGGTAGCGAGAGTCCTCCCCATGACCTGAGTTTCGAGCCGCGAGGTAGCCACCCAGGCGGAGTCCCCACAATCCAAGTAAGGCGGCGGCGAGGGTACTGCGCGGATACAACTCGCCCTCGAAGTAGATGAGCGTTGCGAAGAAGATGAAAAAACCCGGCGCCCACCAGATGTCCACGATACTGACATCCTGAAGCCGGTAGCTCACCAACCAAAGGAGGCTGACGCAAAGCAACACGACGCCCAAGCCGTACGACCAATACAGGCTCGCCATCAGGGGATCTCTTGATCCGGTGGCAAGTGGAGACTGCTCCAGCCCACCCGGCCGGCGTTGTCTCGAACGATGGCCCAATAACTAAACAATCGTTCTCGCTCTTCCAGGACCAGGGCTTTGGTCTTGCCGCCCTCGGAAGCAGAAACCCGCATAACGACCCCATTGGGTGATGTGCTGAACCAGAACCAGCGAGGTTCGTCTTCCAGCACAAGCCCCTCGGTGGTTGCCTCGATCTCAGTTCGGATCAGTCCCGGGTCCAACTCAGTCTGGTCTTCCATCCGGGTGAGGCGAGGGGCCGCCGGAACAAGGTTCACCACAGCGTCTTCACCGGGGACAGCGGGAGAGACCAAGTGACGGGCGACCCAAATGGATCGACTCATGCGCAATGGGTCCTCGGCACAGGTCCATTCCGCTGGCGCTTTCACTTCACCGTCTGTCAGCAAGGTGTCCAGTCCCGAGCCGACAACCTCCGGATCGGGAAGATCGCCCACGTCACAGTTGACGACCACCACGTCCAACAAGATGGGGCCTCGAGCTTCTTCGGGTACGGCAAAAACCCAGGTGTCCGTTCGAGCTCCTGTGTTTTCGTCATCGTGGGTTTCAGGTTCGAAGGTCGGAGGAAGAGCAGCGGGCAGGGGGAGGGTGCCCGGACCACAGCTTTGCACCGGACCTGTGAGCACGCAGCCGCTGATGAGGACCGAGAGGGGGGAGGTGTCGTCAGCCTCTCGCAAGGTGAGCAGTTTCACCGTAAGGTTTTCTCCTGGTCGATGTAAAACGGGCTCCGTCGCCACCGCAGCAATGCGCAGGCGATCCACGACCGTGAAGGGTTTGAGACCTTCGCCACAGGCGCCGAGCACCCCAGTGAGGCTCAGCAGGACGAGTCCAGCCGCCCTAAAAGACCGCTTTGATGCCGAAGCTTGGGATGAGCGGAAGCCCATAGGTAAACTCCTGTTCCGTAAAGTCGGTGTTGTTTGAGGTGCCTTCGATGTTTTGACGGTTCGTGGCATTCTGCAGATCGAGGTAAAGTTCCACTCGCCAGCCCGGCCTCAGGATCTTGTAATCGGCTCGGACATCCACCTGCCAGAAGGGGGGTGGGCGACTGGAATTGGGCTCTCCTGGAATGCCGATATAAGTCCCGGAGTTGCTGTCGAAGAGACTGCCCAAGTAAGGCGTTTCCGGATTGGCGGTGGCGTAGCGGAAGCGAAAGCCTGTGGAGAAGCGATAGGTCCACCGGTAGGTGCCCACCACCGTTGCGACATGGGTCTGGTCAAAGCTGAACAGTCGCCAAATGCTGCCGCTGCGATCCTGCCGCTCCGCCCGAGTTAATGTGTAGGCGATGAAGCCGTCGAAAGGCGTTACGCTGCGGCGCTTTCGGAGTAACAACTCCATGCCATAGGTCCGTCCCTTGCCCACGTTTGCCAGTTGAGTGGCATTGGCTGTGCCCTGAACCTCGCTGAGATCCTGGTCATTCCCCACCGCATCGAGCACCCGTTTGGCGAAGATCGATGTTTCCCAGGTGAAGCCGGACGGGTCATCAAAGCCAAAGCCCGCTTGCCCGTGAGCCGCATGCTCCCAAAACAGCCCTTTGTTGCCAAAAGGAGGGATCGTTTCGTCAGGCCGCGGGGGCTGACTGTAGGCGCCGTAACCCGCCCGCAACTCCCAGCGGGGATCCGGTAGCGTATGGCGTACCAGCAAGCGTGGCTGCACATAGGCAGGCCAGTTAGCGTCATCGGTGTCCGCCCGCAGACCGATTAAAAACTGCCAAGGGCCCCGTGTGATGTCGAACTCGCTGTACAGTCCGGGACGGGTATTTTCTCCGTTCTCTTCAAACTCTTGGGTTTCGGCACGGGCGAAGGAAGGCGGCTGTGATCCCTCTTGAGGACGTCCTGAAGCTTTACCATTGACCGTGTATTGGTTGTACAGAGAGTCCAAACCGAGGCGGAGGGTGAGCCCCTGACTTAATTTTAGATTGCTCTCATGACGCCAAACTAAGGCTCGGTTCTCCACCGTTAGTTTAAAGACATCGGCTAAGTTCACGTTAAATGCTTCGAGTTGAGCATTCACGCTGCTGCGATGACGCCACCCGCCGGTCTTGAACGCCACGTAGGGGCGAATGCGGTGGAACATGGTTAAGGTGCTCACATCCCCACGCACCGAGGGGTCGAAATCCGGAGGTTGATCGATGGCAAATTTCACCCGATCAAGAGCCCCTTGATACACGAAGCCAGCGTTGCCAAACCCGGGGATCTTTCGGTCATATTTGGCGAAGTAATCATAGAAGCGTGGCGCTACGGTGAACTCGAGGGGTAAAACGTCAGCAACGAGTGGGAGCACGGCGTCGATCCAACTTCGGCGGAAGCCCAGCCAGAGCATCCCCTTGTCGCCCACCGGGCCGGAACCGAAAACACTACCTGCATAGACGTCGGTCTGAATGCGACGCTGCCAGTTCTCCTTATGCTCCTCCCGAGTCGTGATCTCCACGACACCGCCATGGGAGCGCCCATACCGTGCACTGAAGTTACTGGGGACAAAGTCCAGGGTCTCGACCGTCTCGTTGGCAAGCACCCCCTGACCCGTCAGGTGGTACAACAGTCCCGTCCGAAAGCCGTCGATCATGAACAAACTGTCATCAGGTTCCGAGCCCCGGATGATGATAAGAGGGGACAATCCGGGGGGGCGAGCAACGCCCGGCAACGATTGAACCGCTCGAACCACATCCCCGCCGGTTCCCGGTATGTTCTCAAGCTCTTCGCGGCTCAACCGCACGCGAGTGACCTCCCGAGCCGCTCGCTTGCGTCGAACCGTCACTTGAAAAGGGTCGAAGCGAGTCGGCTCTAGATCCAAACGTTGGCTGACCTGCTCGCCTTCGGTGAGAGGGAAGCTTCGGGTGAGCGTGCGGTAGCCGGTCAGACTTGCCTTCAAGAGATAAGTTCCGGGTTTCAGGTTCGTGCAGCGCACTCTGCCTTTGGCGTCACTGCTGTCCAGACAGACCGTTTCAGCCTCATCATCGTCATCCACTTTAGGCCGTAAAGAGACTTGTACGCCTGGAATCTTCAGTCCGCTTCCCAACTGTTGGAAGACAAGAGCGATGGCTCCTTGAGCCTTTTCCTCCGCCTCCTCTTCTTCTTCGTTGCTTTTGGGAACCACAGCATCGGCAAGCGCTTGAAGACCGTCAGCCAGGCGCTGAGCCCAGCCCTTTTCGTCACAATCCTCGCACTCTAAGTTGACCCGAGCCACCACCGCTAATGTTTCTTCATCGAGAACGATAATGAGCAGTCTTTCAGGCTCGCTGCGATCCATGAACAAAGCGTAACGTACTTTTGCGGTCCGAACGGAGGTCCTGAAGTCCTTCAGGTTAGACGCTGGTGGGGTGATCAGACGTGCCCCTGGAAACCGAGGCATGAATCGTTTGATCACCTTATTCGCTCGCTCGACACTAAGCGGGTGAGCCTCATTGGCTGACAACCCCACATCCCATGTCGGCTTCCAGGAAGTCCCTTCCGTCTCGGACGCAGACTCAGACGGCTGCGTAGGCGTTACCGGCGCTGGAGACTCCCCTGCGTTTAAGAGGAAAATGCTAAGTTGAAGGGGGAGTAGCAACACGGGACATCCTGGGGTAGTTATGTTCGATTTGAGCGTTTTGTCAAGGTCGGAGAGGCGGGGGGCCGGCCAGGGTAAATCCGGTCTCGGATCCCTTGGCGAAGGGGGGGAAGTGGAAGGTTTTCCAGAGGTGGAGAGCCGTGTAAAACAGGTTAGAAAACGCAAGTAGAGTAGAACCATGGATGCGATGACAAGTAGCTTAATTCAGCAACTTGAGAGCCTTTATGCGGATCGGGAGTTGCTCCACCGGGAACTGAATGTGAGCGAGGCGAAAGACCTGATTCATATGGTGCGGAGTATGGAAGCACAGCTCGTTGATCTCTACGCTGAACTGGAGCGCTCAAAGAAGCTCTGAGCGATTTGGTCGAAAAACATCTGTTCTCCTGGGTCTTTATCGGTTAAACCGGTGTTGTGATGGGGCTTGTCCCATACAGGCAACCTGCGGGAGACCTTGGCGTGTCAGAGCATAAAATGACCAGCACTCGAGTGGCTGAACTCTTAGGCGTCACAGCGTCCAGCGTGAAACGTTGGGCGGATGAGGGCCTCCTTGTCTGCGAGCGGACCGCCGGCGGGCACCGCAGATTCCTGGCGTCGGAAGTGGCTCGGTTTCGGGAAAACGGGCTCAGCCACACGGAACAAGACGCCCTGACTCCCACCGAACTTAACATGCTGCACAAAGGTGTGATCGGACTGGATGACACGGGCGTTGTCACCAGTTACAACGAGCGCGAGAGTCAGTTCTCGGGGCTCGATCCGGCGGACGCGGTCGGCATGAACTTCTTCACGGAGATCGCCCCATGCTGTAACAACAGCTTAATCTACGGCGCTTTCCGGGCTGGGGTAGCCACCGGAGAAATGAACGTCAGGATCGAATACACGTTCACTTACCGTGTGGCGCCGACAAATGTCATACTGCACCTGACTCGAGATCAGGCTTCCGGCAAAAACTGGCTCGTCGTCGAGCACCTGTAGTTAACTCGGCGCTCTTCGGTCAGCCGACCCCAGTTCAGCGAGCGTGGGTTGCCCGGCGCATCGCCAGGTCTGTCAGTATTTTAAACTCATCCGGGTCGTCGTTTTTGAACAGTTCGTAAAGTTCAAGGATCTCATCGAGGTCTTCGAAGAGACGGTCCACAACTTCCGGTTGAAAGTGTGCTCCTCGTCCGGCTTGGATAATCGACGTGACTTCATCGAGGGTCATCGCCTCCTTGTAGCAGCGCTTTGAGCAGAGGGCGTCGAAGACATCGGCAAGCGCCACAATTCGTCCCGAGAGCGGGATGTTTTCACCGGACAGACCTTCTGGATACCCACTACCATCCCATTTTTCATGGTGAGCCAGTGCAACCTCGGCTGACAACTGAAGAATGGGGTCATTGGAGCCCGCAAGAATACGGCCACCGATCGCGGCATGGGTTTTCATGATTTCCCATTCTTCCGCGTTCAGTTTGCCAGGCTTCTGCAAGATGCTGTCTGGAATGCCGATTTTACCCACGTCATGCATCGGAGCCGCAACCAGGAGATCTTCGCAGAATTTTTCACTCAGCCCCATGCGACGGGCAAGGATGGCAGAAATGTGACTCATCCGCTGAATGTGCGCGCTGGTCTCTTTGTCTCGAAACTCCGCTGCGCGAGCGAGCCGGATAATGGTCTCTTGGCGTGCGTCTTTGATTTGCTCGGTGAGCATCGCCTTTGTGATCGCCGCGCTGGCTGTTGCCGCTAAGCCTTGAGCAACGGGTTCGTCGGCGGCAGAAAAGCTTCCGTTCTGGCTGTTGATGAGCTGCAGAACGCCCACCACAGCTCCTTCTGCGACCTGAAGGGGGACGGTCAACAAACTTTGGGTCGTGTAGCCTGTCAGTTTGTCGAAGGCTTGGGCTCCTGCAACAAGGTGGGCGTTGTCCTCGGGCATGGAGTACACATTTTCCACATTCATGCACTCCCCCGTCAATGCGACGTGCCCCACCATCGACTCGCTGGTCATGGGAACCACATAAGGCGCCGAGAGACGTCGCCACTCCTTGGCGCCGAGTTGCTTCTTTAAGGTTTCATTCTCACTGACGTGGAATCGCAAGCCATCGGGCTCCACCAGGTAGAGAGTCGCGCCATCGGCTTCGAGCAGAACACGACCCTCGTGGACGACCGTCTTCAGGAGATTACTTAGCTTGGTTTCCGTGGTCAGTTGAATACTCACCTGCAGGAGCCGCTCTAAAGCAGCGACCCGCTTGGCCATCGCATCATATTCGAGGTTCATGACCCATTTCCTCCTACTGTAAGCCGCAGACCTTCTCGAGCGAGAATCGTCCCCGGCCGCTCTTTGCCGACCACCTTGGCGAGCTGATCTAAAAATCGATCATCGTGGTCAGGATCGTGATGGGTGAGCACAAGGCTCTCGACACCCGCCGAATCAGCAGCCGCAATACCGATGGGCCATGTACTGTGCCCGAAGCCTTTGCGCTCTTCGTATTCTTCGGGGGTGTATTGGGCGTCGTAAATCAACATATCGGCGCCCCGGGCAAAGTCCACAAGTCGTGGATCAGGCCCGCCAGGCGGGTGCTCGGTATCCGTGCAGAAAATCATTGAAGTTTCCCCACGGTCAAAACGATAGGCGACCACTTCATTGGGGTGGGTAAGTGCAACCCACGAGACGGTTGTCTCCCCGATCTGATAACTCTCGTTCTCTCCGAGGTCGTGGAAGATTCGCTGACTCGGCATGACGTCCCATGGAACGGGAAAGGTCGGTGGCTGCATTTGAGCCGCAAGGATGCGTTCTAAACTTCCCGCGCCCATCGTCGGAGCTGCGGCGACCAAGTTGACTCGCATCTTTGGGTCGTAAAACGGGGAGAAGAAGGGGACGCCCTGAATGTGATCCCAATGACAATGAGTAAACAAAATGTGAACGCAATCTGAACCGTCGGCCATCAGGCGGTTACCAAGAGCCCGAATACCGGTACCTGCGTCGACAATGAAGAGCCCATCAGGCGTGTTGACTTCCAAACATGTCGTGTTCCCGCCGTAGCGGGAGGTGCGGCTGCCAGCCGAGGCAATCGAGCCTCGAACACCCCAGAATTCTACTTCCACAGTGCCTCGCAAGTGTCCTTTGCAGCAAAAGCTACCAAGCGCTGGCGAGTTGGCAAGATTATGACTTTCTTCTTCACGGTGCGGTACAACTGAACGCCACCCCCTGAAGCGACCCAGCGGAACCGTAATAACTCACGCCTTGTCCGGGGATCGCCTTCCCCGCCGCCGTGAGCGGTCCACTTGGGATGATATCGTGAATTCGATAGCTGCGGCCCGCTGGCGTACCGAACATGGACAACGGAAGCGCCCAAATCCCTTGTTCAAAGGCCGGTTCGAGTCGGCTGTAGATCAGGATGCCACCGCTGGGCGTCGGTACCAAGTCGATACCGCCAGCGGCTGACGGAGGGGCTAGAATCCGTTGAACGACCGCCATTGCCTCTTGAGCATCCACGCCCAAACTGTCGATGGAGCCATCGGCGAGGAGAATCGCAATCATACTGTCGCCGACCTCATTGATGTCGATGATGGAGAGATCGAGGACTGGATTGTCGTAGAGAGCCACCGTCTGGGTTCCCGCTCCCGTCAACAGCACTCGTTCTTTGCCGTTTTCCAGAATCCCGATGAGGGCTCGATCCGAACGACTGCAACGGCCGTTGAGTACGCTGGCGCCCGTTGCCATGATTTGGTGGACTTCCACTTGGTCATCGGGGCTGAGTCGAAGCGTGATCGCTTGCTCATCTCCCGCTCCGGTTGAATCAGCCACCAAGATGACCCAGTCGCCCCGGTCCTCACCGCAGTACGCCAGAACCCGGCAGTTGCCTGAGCCGGGAAGGCTGGACCAATCCTGCCCCGGTCGACGGAACAAACAGTCGCCTGACCGGTCGGACACGTATCGGGTACCATCGCCGAGATCTGGAAGATGGATCGTTTGGTTGTCGAGGCTTTGGTCCTCGATCACAGGATCGCTCGGGTCTTCCGGTAAGGGAACGGGGAGCGACAAACTAAAAGTACGTACGTCTTGCTCCCCAGCGGGGAGTTGGATCCAACTGAGCCATTGAAAGGAGTCTTCGATCGACTGCAGTGGACCTTCAAGTTGCGTCAGGACTTGGGGATCCGAGGCACTGATCACAATGTCATTGTCAGGCACCAGATCGCAGTCTTGATCCAGTTGATCGCAGTATTCTGGCGCCCCCGGATAACGAGAAGGACTGCTGTCGTCACAATCGCCGGCCACTTGGGCGAACTGAGGATGTCCAACACATGCTGAATCTTGTGCCAAGAGACCGTCGCCAAACCCATCTCCGTCGGCGTCCACAAACTGTTCCACCAACTCTAGATTTTCGTCGATGAGTTCGTTGCAGTTGTTATCCACGGCATCACAACGCTCCGACGCAGCGGGGTTCTTGCTGGCATCCGCATCGTCACAGTCATTGGCTTCGAAGGCGTATCCAGCGGGCCGCTCACAGGCTTGGATGGTGACTTCGACTCGGCCAAATTGATCACCATCTTGATCCCTATAAAAGGTGATGAGCGGCTCATCGTCGGTGCCATTGACACAGTTGTTGTCCTTGCCGTCACAGATCTCCACATGGTTCTCATGGACTTCCGCATCTTCGTCGTCACAGTCACCGGCTCGTTCGACCTCCCCAGCCAAAGGCGAGCAACCCTCCCTTCGACTGATGGCCCGTCCATGCCCATCGCCATCACCGTCCAAGTAATAGGCGGTGGTTGCACCATTATCAGCGACAAAGTCGCAATCATTGTCTCGGTTATCACAGATCTCCGTGTTGCCCGGGAAGTTGCTGCTGTCATTGTCGTCACAATCATTCCCTTGATCCACGTAGCCGGGGGGACCAAAACATGCGCTGATTCCCGTACCGCTGCCGATGCCGTCACCGTCTCCATCGGGCCAAAAGGTTCGGGTGAGATCCTCATCGATCGCGTCGTCACAATCGTTGTCTAGACCATCACAGACCTCGATGGCGTCCAGGTTTCGAGCCGGCGCTTGGTCGTCACAATCCCGATCATTGTCTGCATAGCCGTCCGGTCGCATGCATGCCAGGACCACCTGACCGGCAACCCCCGTGCCGTCGGAGTCGCTGTCTCGGTACCAGGGGCGGAGCATGCCCTCGTCAACCTCGCCGTCACAGTCATTGTCTCGGTTATCGCAAACTTCCTGGGGCGCATTCAGATCGATTTGGCACAAGTATTCGCAGCCATTACCGGACTCACCGTCGAGGTTGTAAAATCCTGGAAGACAACGATCGAGTTCACATTGTCCAACAACGCATCGACCGACGCCACCGCCGAAGGCGCATTGCCGGCCGCAAAGTCCACAATTTAGTGGATCGCTGGTCAGATCGGCACCGTCACAGGTGGGGGCTTGACCGTCTCGACAATCTTTTTGCCCCCCCGAGACACAGAAGCCCGTCGGTCCACAGGTGAACGCTTCGGGGCATTCACAATCGGTATTGCAGGGCTGCTGACAGCGTCCCACCATGCAGACCTTTCCCCCTTCGCAATCCTTGTTTCCGGCACAAGGTGCATCCGAATCACAGGCGACCAGTCCGGCCGACAAGATTCCAAGGAGGACGAAACGAGACATGGTTAGGCGGCACCCTCCTCGTCGCTACTGGGCGGGGTAAAGGCGGTGGGTTCACCGCCGGACTCTGCAAGGCTGAGTCCTTGGCTGAGTTCATCCATGAGGGTCCCCTCACCCCCATGCTCGTCCATGCGTGCAAGGAACAGCCGTGTGCTCTCGTTCGGACTGCCTCCCGGCTTTCTTTTGCGCTTCCGGCGTCGCCGACGCTTCTGGCTTGAGCTTTCTTTCTTTTCGTCCGGTGAAGTCGCTGTTTCCGGGCTCGAGGTTTCCAAAGACACCGCCTCTGAGGTCGCCGGTTGGACTCGGGGCTCCGAGGCGATTTCCGCCTGAGACTGCCGCTGTATGACTTCGAATTCACCCACTTCGACACTGCGAGGATCTGCCAATATAATCAGTCTTGAGCGATAGTATTCCTCGAGGCTTGAGAGCGAACTCCTAAACCTGTTGTTTAGGTCGTTGGCCACATGGGGTGGGACAGAAATACGAATCTCTTGAACCCAGCCCATGCCCTGTCGAAGCCGGGCTTCCAGGCGGCGTCGAACATCGGCAGCGACCGTTCGGGAAGCCACGACGGTGCCCCGACCACCACAGGTGGGGCAGGGCACTAAGTCGAGTTGCCCTGCTACACTCCGTTGACGTTTACGCGTCATCTCCAGGGTGCCATTGGGGCCGATGCTCTGAATACGATGTTGGGATCGATCCAGTCGCATGGACGCCTTCAGTTGCTTCTCGACTTTGCGGCGGTCGCCCGTTTTCAACAAATCGATAAAGTCGACGACGATGATACCGCCTAGGTCCCTCAGGATCACCTGGCGAGCGATGGCTTCTGCGGCTTTCAGGTTGGTTTTTAGTCGAACCTCTTCCGCTTGCCCTCCCTTGGTTCGTCCACTGTTCACGTCGATGGCGATCAATGCCTCGGTTCGGTCGATGACAATCGAGCCACCGCCGGGCAATTCCACCTGACGATCGCTCAGTTGACTGATCTGACTCTCGGCCCCCGTTTCCTCAAACAGGGGGTTACGACCCCGATGGAGGCGAAGATTCGTCTTCTTCCGGCCTTGAACCTGACCTAGGTACTGCTTCAATTTGTCATGGGTACTCGGGTCGTCCACCACCACCTCGTCAAGGGGCAGCCCCAACAAGTCACGAACCACCTGAATCACGGGATCTGTTTCTCGGTACAAGAGGGTGGGGATTTTGCTCGCCTTGCCCTCTTTCTGAATCGCTTTCCAAGTACGAATCAACCGCTTCAGATCGTTGGTAATCGCAGTCTT
>NZRT01000029.1 GCA_002696345.1 Myxococcales bacterium | reverse complement strand
TCTCGATTCCGAGATCGTTGAGGAAGACGTGATAAAGTAGATTGCTTTTGTAGTTGGCGTCTTTATCGCCAACGGCGAGCATGATCTCGACTTTGGGATTGGATGGATTGGCGGCGTAGGCGCGAGCAAGATCCCAAGTGTTGTTCTTTGGATCGTCCATAGTGATAAACGTGCCTTCGACGCCATTGTTTTGGCTGATTTGAAATTCACTTTGGTGACCGGCCGCCATGGCTAGAGCGGCGCTAAAGAGATGGGGGTGTTTTAGAGCATAGCGGGTCACTCCTCGCCCGCCTTGCGAGGTGCCTTGCAAGAAGCGGGCTTTGCGATCGGCTATGGTTCGGTAGGATTTGTCGATGTGTTCGACTAATTCGAGGAATGCCGTCTCGCCATTGTATCCCTTCCAATTGTAGTGGCTGACTTTTCCTCCATTGACGAATACGATGAAGCTTTGCGGGCGAACTCCGTTTTGGATGGATTGGTAGAGTAGTGGAAAATGGGAGGTTCCTTTGAATTCAGCTCCCGGCCGCCCGCCATGGAGGTGATAAACAACCGGGTATCGTTTTTGGCGATTGCTAGCGTCGTAATATCCATCGGGTGTATACAGGTAGAAGCCTACATTCGCTTGATTGGATTCGGAAAAGAAAGACAGGTGCTCCAATTTAGGATCTATCTTCCGGTTGGCTGGAGGTTCGTTCTTCCAGTGAAACTCCAGTAGATGCTTGTCATTATTTCCGGCATTGGGAATTTCGAATTCGATGCCCGCCTCAAGGCTGGCCGCGATGGCGATAGAGAGAATAGAGAGTGGTAGGAACTTCATGGTAGATGGGCGTCTAACGAGTCTTGAGAACACTAGGTTTTGCGTTGTTGAAGTTGTCATGACAAGCGCCGAACGATCGAAGGAGGAATAATGCTTCCCGAGAGATCGATTATAGCTAAGGTGCGATTGAGTTGATAGTCTGGATGCTGAAAGCTAAACTGAATCTAGCGGTGATATCTTGCCTTTTATCGGCATGCGCTACGGATAAGCATCATCATCATCTTGATGTAGCATCAGAGGCAGCGTTAACGATCCCAGATCTATCGACAGGAGAACCGTTTGCTGGAGGACGAGTCATGGTTACGCCCATCGAGTATTCGGATACTGAAGTTTACCACACGATCTTTCTCCCTGAACATTGGGAGGCGGAAGGGCCAAAGCTCCCCGTGATTTTTGAATACACGGGAAATTACTTTCCCAAGTCGGGTTCGACGGGCGAAGTTAAGGATGCTGGGCTCGGGTACGGTTTGTCTGGCGGGAAATACATTTGGGTGTCACTGCCTTACGTGCACGGAAACCTGAGAGAGAACCAAGTAACCTGGTGGGGGGACGAGAAAGCGACGGTGGAATACGCTAAAGTCAACGTCCCGCGAATCATTCAGGAGTACAATGCGAATCCCGATGCAGTCTTTTTATGCGGATTCTCTAGAGGCGCTATCGGCGTCAACTATCTGGGACTTCATGACGACGAGGTCGCTAAGCTATGGACCGCATTAATCACCCATGATCACTTTGACGGTATTAGAGAGTGGAAGCAGACGGAGTGGGGGGCACCATTAAGCGAATACCAAAAGAAAGCGACTGTTCGGCTGAACCGAGTCCGTGGCCGACCCTACTTGGTTTGCCAGAACGGAGACAAATATGGAACGGAGACCTTCGTTCGCGAGCGGCTAGAATCAGTGCAGAATTTCACCTTCATTGAAGTTCGGACGATCGAAATATTTGGCGAGTTTCCCCATCCCTTGGCTAAGTCGGCCCACACTGATATGTGGTCTTTGCTGCCGAGCGACTATAGAACCAAAGCCTGGCATTGGATGAACGAGGTCGTGGAGACTGCTCAATAAGGTTCTTTCAAACCACAGGTTTTTGGTGAGCTATTTCGCGCGGAAGGTATCACTGGCAATCAGCCCAAGCAACAGGTCCTGGAACCCATTTCCATGTTCATGATTGGCTTCCACGATGGCCTCGATTTCCTTGCGCTCCGAATAGTTCGGCACGCGTCCTGTCGCGTAGGTCATCAGTTTCTCTGACAAGCATTGCGAAAAGTGATCAATATTGTCTATCAACCAGGCCTTGAAATCCGTAATATCCTTGATTGGCGTGCCGTCGGGCAGTGTGCCCGTCGGATCGATACGCGTATCGATCTTGGGCCATTCCTCGCGCCAATTACCCACAGGATCGAAATTCTCGAATACGAAACCAACTGGGTCGATGCGCTGATGGCAGGCGTAGCAAGCTTTGTCCGAGGTGTGCTTGGATAGCAGATCGCGAGGGGTTGTCGCCCCACGCGTATCTGGAGTTAGAGCGGGCACGTTTTTGGGCGGCTCAGGAGGTGGCATGCCGAGAATATTCTCCAACATCCACACTCCGCGCAGCACGGGCTGGGTGTCCACTCCATTGGCGGTGGCTGTCATAATGGCGGATTGGGTAAGCAGCCCTCCGAAGCGACCGCCGCGGTCGAGAGGAAGCTTTTGAATGTCGGAACGGGTTTCTTCGTAGTCGCTGCCTTTGGATAGATCGACTGGATATTGATAATTGTCTTTGGCAAATTGGGGCGACGTGTAGTGGAAATCTGGATCAATGAAATCGGTCATGGGCCGATTCTGGGTGAGGATTTCGGTAAAAAAGTGCTCCACCTCTTGCTTAGCGAGGGCGATCTCCGCTTCAGAAAATTTAAGTTTCGGATCGGGCATGATCTCTGGAAGGAGATTGGTGTCTAGCCATTGGCCGGTGAAGCTCTGCACCATGGCGTCTGTTGGCTTACGGGGCATCAGACGGATCGCTTGTTCTCGCAAAGTTTTAGGATCGGAAAGCTTCCTTTTTTGGGCCAGATCAATCAGACGCTGATCTGGCGGGGCTTGGGTAAGGAAATAGGAAAGGCGATTGGCCAGGTCGTATTCGTCTAGCTCGCCTGGGCTGATTTGCCTGTAGATAAAGCGTGGCGAGATGAGAATATTTCGAACGAGCAGATGCATGGTGGCATCTAGGGAATTGCCTGCCGCTAAATGCCGCTCGGCGATCCCTAAGTAGGTGTCGATGGTTCGCTCGTCTACGGGTCGCCTGAATGCTTTGGGCAGGAATGTTTCCAGAGTTTCCCGGGCGAATGCGATTTCCGACTGTTTGGGCTGACGGGTGCCCGTAAATCGCTGCTGCAGTTCCTTGGCCAGCATTTCCCTGGGTCCATCGACCAGCTTGAGAGGTCCTTCGATGGTCGCTTCATGAAATTCTAAGGCGGGACCGTTGGTGAAATAGTAATGGCAGAGTATGTCGGCCAAATTGAACATGCCGGTGTTTGAGTCGGCGATTTCCAGGAATTTGACCGTGAGTGGGTCATCCATAGTAGCCCGACTCATGTCGAGGTCCGGGTCGGCAAGCGCTTCGGAAAGGTATTCCCACCCACTACGACCTCGAATAACCGAGGTGCGAATCTTGCTAAAATCGCCATCTGGGAATACGGTGCGTTGCCAGGCTGCCAACCAACGCTTATCTCTCTCAAACCATTCACGCATGTGATTGGCGAACTTGGAATAGTCGTGAGCCATGTCCGCATTCATCCAACGGAAGAGTAACGTCTGACCTTCGTAGAGGTCTGCCTCGAAGGTAATAGTCGTGGGTTCTGTTGATTGGACATCCATGACCTTGAGCAGGCGAAAGATATCTGCCCGAGAACGGTCGCTAGCCGTAAGCTCGCGAGCACGGATTTCCAACTTCATCGGGCCTCCCCATGTTGGCTTGTGCTTGGCTGCGCTGACGGTGATCCGGTAAGTCCCGGAAGACATGATCTCCATACGACTAGGCCAGGAACAACTTCGAAATATTTCATGTCCGCGTGAAACGAGGAGTAAGGCATCGTCCACCACCTTACCGGCGGAAAAGCTGAGAACCATATCATTGGGACCGGCTGTTCTGGTGGTGGATGGTGGAGTCGTTCTTTTGGGAGGGTAAATGGTGTCGGCGATTTGCTCGGCCACGTTAGCATAAGCCTCCATCAAGGGGGGCGATAGAACCAAGCCCTTACCCACATTATTAAAACCATGATACTCGGAATCCTTGGGGAATCCAAGGGGCAGCTTGTAGTCGGGCAAATCGAAAAGATGACGAATGGTGGATCGATATTCCTCGGCGCTCAGGCGGCGAGGCAAGGTCCCACCAATTGGAGTGTGCTCCAACAGCGACGAATCGAGCCAAGCCAGTAGCGCCTCGCGCTCCTCGGGGGATGGTTGGCGTTCATCCGAAGGAGGCATCATTCCTTCGCCAGCCATATCGTACACGGATTCCCAAAGATGCCGCTCGCCCTTATCCGCCCAATTGATGGCCAGGTGTTCAAGATTGATGTCGCCCTTCTGCTCAAATTCGTCGTGGCAATCGAGGCAATACTCCTCGATTACCTGCAACGGCTTCTCGGGAATGGGGATCTCGGTATTCGCCTGTATTGAAAGCGTGAATGCGATGACGACGATTGGAAGAAGAAGGGTACTACGCATGTGGCGGGTTTCAGAAACGAATTTTGCCATGTTGTTTGTGGACGCTTAGAGATCGCCCGCTACCTTAGATAGCTCAGCTAAAGAGTTGGTTCAAATTTCGGTTGGCGTTGGAGAACTCGTTTGTCTCAACGCCGAGCTGTTGCATCAAGGTAATGTAGAGATCGCCGAGCAGCGGAGCCTCTGGCTTGGAGGCATCGATAGCGATGTGTTTACCGTGATCGAATCCACCTCCCGCGACAAGTGTAGGCAGGTCAGCGTTGGAGTGACGGCTAGCATCTCCCATTCCCGTTCCGACCAGGACGATCGTTTCATCAAGCAGTGATGTCCCATCGGGACGTTTCTTTTCCTTCAGTTGATTCAGGAAACCGCTCAAGCAATGCATGTGAGCGGTTTCGATGGAAACCAGGTCCCGGATCATCTCGGGGTCATTGCCATGGTGAGAAAGACCATGGTAGCCAGAACGGAGCGGAACGCCATCGAATGAGAATACCTGGCCCAATCCATCGATGAAGAACGACAATACGCGGCTGGAATCGGTGTCGATCGCCAGTGCCATTAGGTCGTACATCAAGACCTCCGCTTCCATTAGTAGATTCGGCGTGATGGGATCCGTTTCGGGAAGCTTGTAATCCGTTGTGGGCAGCGGATCATTGATTTGAGAAATCTGCCGTTCCATCCGCTTTTCGACAGAGCGCATGGAATCAAAATATTCGTCGAGTTTGTCGCGATCGGATGAGGTAACCGATTTTTGTAGACGTAGAGCGTCGTCTAGCACGAGGTCGATCGAGCTTCGTCCGCTGCGAAGCATGTACTCCATGCGGGCTTTGTCGGCTTCCGACATGAAGAGCCGTTTGTAGAACACACTGGGTCGCTGGATCATCGGAAGGCCGATTCCTTGCTTAGTGAAGCTCATGGCTTTGCTGCCTTCGCCCGTTCCGGCGGTAAGCTGCACAGACGGGAAGCGGGACTTTTGGCCGATTTGATCGGCGACAATTTGGTCCATCGAGTACGCGTTCGGCGTATTGCCGCAGAGGAAATTGCTCCAAGCCCCGTGGCCGTTGGGGGCCCGGTGGTCGAGACCGGAGAATACGGTGAAATCGTCTTGGTGATCGGCTAGCGGTGAAAGCGTGGTAGGCAACGTGTAGCCTCGGCCGACTTCTTTCGGATAAAACGCTTTCTGATGCCATCCTAGGTATGCCCCAATAGATACCAGGTTCTTAGCTTTCGGGGCTGCGCTCGCGGTGCCGATGGCTCCAACTACAGGTAGGGATTCCAAGGCAGGCAGGGCAATCATGGCCGCTGCGGATCGCAAAAAATGGCGTCTGTCTACCGATTGAGCATTCAGTTCTTTGGGTTGATGGGTCATGTTACAAATGATTACTTCGAAAGTGGCAATTTTGGTCAGTCCGTAAGCTCGGCTACTCCAAAATTTTCGAGTAGACCTCCCCCCCGGATTAGATAACGCGAAGCGTTAACAAACAATGAAGTGTTCGAATTGACAAGCATTGAGATAGTCAATGGTTGACTAGATTGGATAGCGGGTTCGATTGAACTGTAGCCCGACGCTTTAGCTCGTGCCCGTGGATCCTGATCAGGCTTAGATTACGCGAGCCAAAGCATCGCGCGACTCTCGTTCCTTTTTTGGGCGTCGCCATTCCGGGTTTTGGCATGTGTCTATTCCGTTTCTGGCGTACCAATTCTACTCGAATAAAAAGGGCAAGCCCGCTCGAAATTGAGTAGCCAAACTCTCGATTTCGTCGGTTGGAATTTTGGACAGAGGCCAGCGGACATTTGTCGTTAGGCCTTCGGCCCATCCTCCAGAGGTTGCGAGAGCTTTGTCCAAAGCAGTATTCGAGTAGCGTTGGCGAAATGGGGACAGAGCGTCGGCGAACACGTTTTGAATCTGGGCCTCTTGCTGCAAAGCGATTTCAGGATCGGATCGCATCCGTTGTTCCCATTCACAAGCGCCTTTTGGTGAAAGGCAGGCAACATTGGAGTAGCTTCCGCTGGCGCAGCCGTGAACTAACCCGGATGCCAGCTGTGTGCCGGCGACGAATACAGATAGTGAGTTGGAGGCTGGCCGCATTTCCTCATGCCAGGTAGCATCACCCCCCGCCACTTTGATTCCGATGAGAGCTGGGAATCTAGCTGAGATTTCGCTCCATTCCTCGGGCTTAAGGATTTTTTGGGCATACGGTGGATTGTAGAGGACGATTGGAATGGGATGAGCCGCGGCAATGACCCGTTCCAGAAAGCGGTTAAGCTCTTCCCAGTTTAGCGGTGTCCATTCGGGCAAAATAATCTGAAAAGCGCCGGGCGATAGATGGCGACTTTCCTTGATTCGTTTCAATGTATCGATGGCTTGGGGATTAGTGGCGCCAATTTGGAATGGCATATTTCTGTTGTGGCAAAAATTTGCGACCATTGTGGCTAGCCTGATAAACTCCTCATCAGTCTGACTAAAGAATTCTCCGGCTGTACCATTGAAATAGATACCATCAATCTGGGCTCGAGCTAAAGCATCTAGCTGACTTTCGATACCGTCCCAGCGAATATTTTCCGAATCGTCTAGCGGCAGCAGTAGGGTGCTCCAGGTTCCCTGCAGCGTGTCGGGCGTGAGAGGTTCCATGTCGACTAGTCTAGAAACTCGTCGGCCCGAAATTGGAAACGGACAATGTCGGGCGAATTGCCGAATATAGCCCGATAGTCGATGACATTGAGCAAGGTTTCCTCGTCCGTTTCGATAAGCATGGGGAACGGATAGTAGCCGTCGGTAACCTTGCCTTTGGCCAGATTGTCGAGGACGAACTGCTTTTCAACCGTTAGATCGTCTGGATCGATTCGCAGGAGCCCTAGCTCCATGGGTAGCGCTCGATCGGGCGCTCGCCAATTGCGGCCAATGAGAAAGTATGCTCCCCTGTATTCAAAAAGCCGGGGTCTTCCGATGTAGCTAGAAATAGATGGTGTAATCTCCGTCAGGTTCGTCTCCTTGATAAGATTGAACTCCTTGTCGACTCGGTGAAGCCTAGCCATCGAGTCATAACCGCGCGTGACCACTATGAATCCATCCCGATAAGGAATGAGGCCGCTTTCGTTGATGGGAATATCGCCAAACTCTTCGCTTAAATTTCGAATGAAATGCCAATTTTCACCATTGTCATCCGTGTATACCGCGTCGACTGTTCGCCTACCTCCAGCCAGGTACTCGAAGGTCATGATCAAGGCATACAGTCGTTGGCCGATGGTTACGGTGTCAAATAGGTAGCCATACTCCACGCCGTCCACGACACCAAGTCGTTGTAGAGGTCCAAACGTCTTGCCATTGTCCTTGCTGAGGGCATAGCGCAGGCCAATTCGGATATGCTGGTTTTCCTCATTGATTAAATGGGCGTCGATAAACGTGCCCAAAGTACCATTGGGAAACCGTATCCATTCTCCCATTTGCATTACACGATTGGGCATGCCGATTTGAATGGGCTCTTGAATAAAAACTCCTCTATCCAAATCGTAGCGGCCGATTTCTAGAGTCGCTCCTGGATCTCTGGCATGACTGTAACCGCGTTTGTAGGACAATAGAATCTCGTTCTCTCCTGTTCGGAGAACTGCTGGGAATGCGACATAGTCATTGGCCAGCTTTTCCCGGTAGGTAACGATGGTTTCTTCAATTTTAAACTCGGGAGTATCGGGGACTGAGTTGGTTGGCTCAGCGGCGAAGAGCGAAGAGGAAAGGAGAAAGGCAAGGCAAGTTAGGGCAACTTTCATTGGGCGCGTGTAGGGTCATACAGAAAGAGAAAGCACAGTAGAGAACTAAAAGCGTAAGAGCGATGATATTTGGATAAGGTCAAAGCGGCGGGGACACATATCTCTTATCTTACAATCGGGAGCGCGAAACGTAGCTACTCTCCACGCGAGATTCAACATCAACTAGGTGCCGGTTCCCACAATCGCAGTTTCGTCCGAGCCACAGATTGGCTTCTGACTCTCAGGGTTAAGCAGCCCTGCCTGGGTATTTGTTTTGGAAACGATTCTCGGGGCATGTCTGCTCGGAAGTTGCCAGCCAAATGGCAAGTATATCATTTACGGTTTGATTGTGCACTGCTACGGTGCGAATCCTATGAAAACCAATGCCTTCCATTCTGTCTTAATTTCCTTCCTTCTCTCAGTTGTTGCTGCTGCTCATGGAGATCACCACGGGAGCCCCTTTTCTGAGCCGACAATCGATCTGGGCTGTGTTGTTAGCGATCTCGATGCAGCGGTGGAGTTTTATACTGAGGCGATTGGTTTTCAGGAAGCGGGTGGATTCCAGGTAGATGGCGACTATGCGAAAGAGGTCGGATTAACCGATGGGAAAGCGCTCGACATTAAAGTGCTGACGCTGGGCGAGGGAGAGGAAGCAACTAGGTTGAAATTTATGGAAGCGGGAGGCCGTAGCCGGAAGGTCAAAAATGATCATATTACTACTTCGCTAGGCTTTAGTTATATCACCATTTTCGTTAAGAGCACAGATGAAGCAATGGCTCGATTGGAGAAGGCAGGCGTTAAGCCCATAGCCAACAGTCCCAAGGCTCTGCCGGCTAACCTGAATCCGGAAATGGCCTTAACGATTGTGCGTGACCCGGATGGCAATTTTGTCGAGCTCGTGGGTCCTAAGCCGGGTAGCTGAATTAGAGAGTTAGCGCAGGCTTCCAGCCTGCGTCGAATTAGGTAGGGAGGAACGTCTCGGTCCTCCTGTTTCCAGTTCAACCAATTCATGGAGGACCGAGCCGGTCCTCCCTACCCTGAAAACAGGGTCTTAGCCCTCTATTCCTGGATACAAACGATCTCTTTAATCGTTTGGGCGAAAAGCTCTCCGTTAGAGTAGGTTATATTGCTCCGCGTCCAGGCCTCCCCGATTGGTCCGAGATCGTTGATCGAGACAAGAGCTTTCTCGTCAAGGACAGTCGCATTCCAATCGATTACATAGACCATACCGTTCATGATCGGGACGTACAAGTGATCACCGACCGCGGTGGGGATTTGAGCTGCGA
>NZRT01000028.1 GCA_002696345.1 Myxococcales bacterium | reverse complement strand
GTCATCTTTGGATGAGTTTAAATCGGCAAGAGGGAAATGACTGGCAGTGGCAATCCCGACACCCTGTTGAATGGACGAATTGGGCAGCTGGTGGGCCGCAAGATGACGAGCAAGGTCGGCAATGTGCCTACTTAATCGTGGCCAATGAAGATCCCTGCTGCCCTAATGGAACCTGGTTCCGCGAAACGTGTGGCACGGGCTACCCCTACGCCTGTGAGGACAATTGAACTTCGTGGCGAAATGGTCCAGAAATTAGAACTAAGTAGGCGTTCGTATGCTGACCTTCGAACGTGGAGAACTTGATTGATGCGTTCTTTCGGATTCGGAACTCTATTTCTTGTTGCTTGTAGCGGAGCACCCGGGCCGGCGGGCAGCGATGGAGCTGCCGGTGCTCCGTGTACTGCCGTGAGCAATGAAGATGGCAGCTACACGATCAGTTGTCCCGACAGTGACCCTGTGACCATTCGGGATGGTGCCACTGGAGAGACGGGGGCGACCGGTCCTGCAGGTGTGTCCTGTCAGGCCGAGGCCAACAATGATGGCAGCTATACCATCACCTGTCCTGACAGCGACCCTGTGACCATTCGGGATGGTGTTGCCGGCAGCAATGGGGAATCATGCTCCGCTCAGTCCAATGACGATGGCAGCTACACCATCACCTGCCCCGACAGTGACCCGGTCACTGTTCGTGATGGTGCCGATGGAAGCAACGGGCAGAACGGGCAAAACGGTCAAAATGGCGAGAACGGTGACGACGGTGATGATGGCGCCGATGGTAGCGATGGCGATGACTGCAGCGCCGAGGACAATGGTGATGGGACGCTGACGATTCGCTGTGGTGATCAAGAGCCGGTGGTGGTCCGGCTACCCCGTTGTGGTGATGGGGTCGTTTCTGGCGGTGAGGAATGTGATGATGCCAATCTGTCGAACAACGATGCCTGTACGATCCTGTGTTTGAACGCACGCTGCGGCGATGGTGTGGGTTGGAGTGAGGGGATTGAGCAGGGTGACTATGAGGCGGGGTACGAGGATTGCGACGATGGCAACGAGTCGAACGAAGACGATTGTGTCGAAGGCTGTCGGCTAGCTCGTTGTGGTGATGGTTTTGTAAAGTGGCCCGATGACGAATTGATGGGCGAAGCTTGCGATGATGGCGATCAGAACGCCAATGACATCGCAGATGCTTGTCGTGAGGACTGCGTGCTTCCTCGCTGCGGCGATGGTGTGGTGGACAGTGGTGAGGCTTGCGATGATGGTGATGCAAACGACAACAATGGTTGTGCCAATGATTGTCGATTGGGCCGAGATGGCCAATCGGCAGAACGGGCGGTTGCGGACTGTTCGGCGCTCGCTCGAAATGTGCCGGACGCCGCCGATGGGTTGTACTGGATCGATCCCGACGGCGACGGTGGCGTCGCGCCCTTCCAAGCCAACTGCGACATGACGAGCGATGGCGGGGGTTGGACCATCGTAAAGCGGTGGGGTAGCGGCGCCAACTACAGCAACAATCATTTCATGGCCAACCGGAACAGCATGGGGAAATCTGCAAGTGCCCAAGGAAGTCCCGGCGATGTGTTGCACGCGCTGCCTTACATTGGTGTGCTCATGGATCGACAGCAGGTGATGATGGGTTGGTCCTTTGAGGGCAATGCATTCGTGGAGCATCCCACGGGCTTCGTGATTTGGGAGACCGATTTACATCGCTTCAACACGGGGTTCGATACCGATGATGTCTGCGCTGACGGCTATTGGACCCACAGCCAGTGGGGCTGCGAGTACACGAATGGGGACAACAATGTGCTGCGCCGAAGTCGCTCCTTTGAAATGGGACACTGGCTGGTGGGGGACTTGGAAGGCGTTGCGACCGACTTCTGCACCAGTGTCGCTTGGGACGATCAAGGAGGGGCTGATTTCGCGGCTGGCGGGCTCAATATCCAGTGCAGTCAGTACGACACCGGCTCGATTTGGTTTGCTGTTCGTGAGGCACCGACCTGTGGCAATGATCTGATCGAGCCTGGTGAGCAATGCGAAGAGGAGGAGGGCTGCAATTCGTGTCGCTTTGCTTCCTGCAACATACCGACGCTGCGGGAACAGGGCAGCGGTACCTATGATCTCGTGCAGGGGCCGACGCATTGTGACCAGACCACCGACGGTGGGGGCTGGACCGCGGTCTATCTCCCTCGGTCGAGCACTGAAAACTCGCCCAACCTATCGTACACTTATCAAGATGAAAATCTGATGGAATCCGTCGAGGAGGTACTGTTCGCATACCGTGACCGCAACGGTAACTCGGTAGGGGTCCCCGGCGTCATTTTCGATATTCCTGGCGACTGGCGAGGTCAGAGCCCGATGCGCTTTGCAAGAGGAGCCAACAACATCAGCATTCGCCAAGCTGTGGAAGGTGGTGAAGCTGACGATAGCGCTCAGGTCCGCTTCGGCTACAACGATTTCCATGACTGGTGTCAGACCAACTGGGCTGGTGGAAACCGAGGCATGATCTGTATCGACGCCTCCTTCGATACACCGACCTACGACAACTTTGCCAACGGCGAACGGGATGGTTGCTCTGGCTCTCGAGGGAGAGCCTACACGCCCTCGTGCTCCGAGGATCGTCAGTTTACGATCTACGTCCGTTAAACTGGTCTTCAATCGGGGGCTGACCAAGCCCATCCTACCGTTGGAGAAGGGCTTTCAGTACGATCATTACTTTGTCACCGTTGTATAGGGAATAGGGTCCAAGCACTTGCGTTAAGCGGGAAGCTAAGACAATGGACCCTCGGCTTCTAAATGCCCACGATTGGAAACACCATGCGCCTGTCGCTTCTTACATTCTCTCTGATTTCCCTGACCGCTTGCAGTGGTGGGGGAGATTCTTCCAAGGCTCCTTCGTCGACCAAGGCAGAAAAGTCGGCGACGAAGGCTGCTGAACCCAAAAAGGCTGCTGCTGCCCCGGTGGCGCAAAAAGCCGCAGAGGCGCCAAAAGAAGAAGCCAAGCCTGCCGCTGACGGTACCGCCGCTGCGAAGCCCGGGATTGCTATTCCCGAAGGTGCAACTGTCGTGACCGTGAACAGCAGTGACTCAATGCAGTATGACGTGAAGGAAATCCGGGTGAAGGCGGGTGCGAAAGTGGCACTCACCCTGAACCACACCGGCAAGCTGCCGAAGTCAGCGATGGGGCATAACCTCGTCATTTTGGCTGCAGGTGCGGACGTCATGACGTTCGTCACGGCTGCCACCAGTGCAGCCGCCGAAGACTACGTTCCGAAGAGTCAAGCAGAGTCAGTGATCGTCGCCACCAAGTTGATCGGCGGCGGAGAGTCCGACACGGTGATCTTCGATGCGCCAGCCGCTGGAACGTACGAGTACCTGTGCAGCTTCCCGGGGCACTATGCCATTATGAAGGGCAAGTTCATCGTCGAGTAGGCGATCGGTAACCTGGGCAGGGAACGGCGGCTGCGTTGGCGACTCTCATGTCACTCCATCTGCTGTCCCTACCCCTGCTTACAGGTTCCCCTCCTGACCGTGGGTTTAAGGGGGCTTGGGTACTTGATGCCCAAGCCTCCCAGCCCGTCGACGGCATTCTGAAAGAGCTTGGCTACGGATGGGTGACTCGAAAGATCTTTGCATCCCTGAGCGTAAAGCAGGTCATCCAAACCGAGCCAAGTTACTTCAAATCCCGCATTGAAACTCTGTTTGGGCAGGACACCGTTGAGTTGCATGCGGACGGAGTATGGCGACCCGGTCGTGAGGTGAAGGGTGGTGTGACTCGTCAGCGTACTCATAAACCCCGACCAGGACATTGGGTCACGGAAGACCGATTTCCTTCCGGTAAAATACTGAAGGTGCATCGGGTGCTGGTCGGTAACAATCGGTTCGAAGAGCGACTCGAGTTAACGAAAACGAACAAGGTGACCTTGCGGGGCACACGGGTTTTTCGTCGGCAATAGTCAGGACAACGAACAGCCATATTCATCACGGCCTTTCCATGACTAACGCCATGTTTTAGTTAGCGGTGCCGAGGGGGTGTCGCCGTGAGAAGGTCTGCAGTTACGATCGTACTGTTGTGCCTCGCTTGCAGTCCCGAACTGCCGTCCTTGCCCACTGGCGCCGACGATGGCCCTGCGAGACTGGAATGGGTGAGCCTCGCAACCTGGGATGGTGGGCAGTTCCTCGATCGCTCGGCGATCCCCGCAGGGGTCGTGGCTCGCCTCCAACTCAAGGTCTCCACCGCCACCGGGGCGCCCAGTTTCGGTGCCTCTGTCCGGGTGATTGCCGAGTCGAATGACTTTGAGGAACGACTCACTTTTCCCCGGGGTGATGCCTGTTTCAGCGACAGTGAGGGCTTGTGCAGTTTGGTCCTGAAATCCACCGGACTCGCCGGGCCGGTGACTTTGAGCGCCCAGGTCGCCGGTGCGAATCCGTTCGTGGAGCGTTACGAAGCCGCCGTGGTTTCGGGCGACGACGATGGGCGGATTCGCTTCACCCTCGGTGGGCTCGGGGGCGCAGAATGGGCCGGTGAGCGTAGCGATCCTTTGGCAGCCCTCAACCCCATGGTGCTCAGCGCGGATGCATCCGAGGCTCGACGGGTTGAGGTCCATCTCACCGATTCTTTTGGTAATCCGCTGGTCGGGCGGGAACTGCGTCTTAAGTTGGCGTCGGAAGAAAGTGACTCCTCGACCGCCGACGCCGGAGTCGCGGCCGACGCCGGTACCCTCGATGCATCGAGGGTACCGAGTGATGTGGAGCGAGATGCGACACCAAGGGCCGACGTGGCGCCCGTCGCTGACGCCGATGCCGCTACCGGCAGTGATGCGGGGGCACAGCCGAGTCCCAATACCGCCCGGCGTGTCCTGATCTTGACCAGCGATGGAGTGGATTGCTCCCAAACCCGAGCGCCGGACCGTCCAGGGACCGCAGTGACCGACGGGACGGGGAGTGTTCGGTTTTGCCTCGAAGCAGGGGCAGACCGAGGCGAATGGCGGCTTCAACTCACTGTGAACTCCCTCATCGAGGAGCCTTTGGAACCCCATGGACAACGGGCCTTTCAATTGAGGGGAAGAACGGTGGCAGGTCAGCCTGCTCGGATCGTCCCCTTGGTGGCATCGACGCCTGTCCTTTGTCAGCCTGGCCGATTTAGCCCAAGCGTTCGCTTTGCGGTTGAAAACGACCAAGGCGAAGGCGTCCCGGGGATTCGGGTGCTGTTCGATGCAGCCGGCGGGCTCGATGGGCTGAGCCGTCAACTGGGGCTGACCGATAATGATGGCGTCGTTTCTGTTCAGGCGGCTTGTCCGGCTCGTTTGCTGCCGGGGGGAAAAATCATCGCTCGAGTGGAGAGTCCGCCTTTGGAGCCAACGGAAGTCGCCATCGAGGTACGGGCCGACAGCGTCGCCCGTCTTGAGATCACGCCTGATGCCAGCAATCCGAATCCGGTTCGTACGGGAGCTGGTCTTCGCTTCACGGTGGTCGCCTACGATGCCAGTGATGTGCCGGTCTTGCATCCCACGGGGGGCAACGGCGCACTGCAACTTCGCCTGACGCTCGCCAGTGAAGGGCACGCCGGCACGCTTCGTCTGCCCGGTGATGAAGCGCTGGGCGGCCAGGTGTTGTCTGTCGATGCATCCGGCGCTCTTGACCTCGATCTCACCGTGCGGAGTCAAGCCACGCCGGCCGGTCCGATTCTTTTGGCTGTACGGACCTTGGATGGCGAAGTGGAGGGCACCCATCCCATTCGGGTTTATGCGGGCGAGCCAGCTGCCCTCGCCATCGCACCGGCTGGGCGACTCCAGGCTCTTGTGGGAGGAACGGGCGGTGCCCTGACGGTCCGGGTCCTCGACGGTCCCGATCCTTTGACCGCGAACGGGGTTCCCAATGTGCCCGTTGAACTCACCGTGCCAGCCGAGTTGCAAGTGGATCGGCTTCTGGGACGGACAGACGCCTTTGGTCGCTTCACCAGTCAGATCCTCTTGGTGGATCGGGTGGGGGATCATGAGGTGGTGGCCTCGGCTCGGCTCGGCGAATGGACTGCAGAGCAGCGACTGATTGTGGAGGGGACGGTGGGTCAGTCTTTGTTCCTTCGTGTCTTGCAGGGCGACGCTCCGGTCGCCCTGGGAGGTGAGGCGGATGAACAGCAAGCCCACCAACTGACCTTGCGGGCTGGAACGGTTTTGCAAAGTTCACTCACCTTTCGTCTTGAGAATGAGGTCGGTGGAGGTGTGCCTGGCTTAGGGCTTTCGATCGACTTGGTGGAGGGCGCCGAAGCCGACTGTGCCCTCTGGGAAGCGGCCGGAACAAGCGGTGAGGACGGCCGCATCACCTATGGTCCCAACGAGGGGCAGCGAGATCTACAGGCTGGTCCGCGGCTCGCCAGGTGCCTGTACCGAGTCCATCATGGCAATGCCCAAGCCAGCGCCCTCGTGCGCGTCGTGCAGATTGCAGGATTGCCCGCCGATGATGACGACGCCAGTCTCACCGTTGTGGGCGGGCTCCAGCCTCCCCTGGCCAACCGAGCCCTGGCACCTGCGATCTGGGATGACACGACGGCCGCACGGATCCGGCTGGCGGCTCGAGACGCCAACGGCAATCCGGCGGTGGATCTACGGATGTGGGTCGAGGTGCAGAACTGCTGGGTCAGTGGGCGAGTCTTCACACTCGATGGCGACGGCGAGGCGGAACTCTACGCCACCACGGGGACGGACCCAGACCTGCCCTGCACCCTGACGGCCCGCTACGGCAATCCCTTGGCCGGCTATGAGGCGCCGGTCCTCAACCTTTCAAGTGCAGGTTACGATGCACCCCAACTTTTCGGGCTGATGGAGGACCCCATTGGCTTCATCATGGCTCGTGGTGAGGCCCAGGTTTGGCGATTGGATGAGATCAATGCGGTGGGTGATGCCCGTTTGCCCAATGGGGAAGCCTGCGAAGACTTCTCCCGGTGTTCCAGCGCCCAAATCGTTGAGTTGGGATCTGCGAACGAGGCGGGGGTTCGGCCTGTGGTTCGGGTGTTGAGCGATGAAATTCCGTTGCGTCTCTTCCAGGATGGTGAGGATCATTATTTTGAGGTGGAAGTTCCCCATACATCGATGGGCGCCGGCGGTTGGCTTGGACTCCGTCTTGTGGCCAACCGGGTAGAAGGCGAGGCGCTTCGATGGAGTGAGCCGGTGCCCTTTTTTGCACAGCCACCGTTTGACTGGGTGGGACCCGGTCCAGGGGGTACCGGGGGACAGGTGCAAATACTGGGTCCAGTGGATGGTGAAGCCAATCGGACGATTGCGATTCGGGGAGGGCACCGGATTCAACTCGATGAGGATGAGGCCTTGGAAATGGTGGTGTGTGGCCAGGACAATCGAGGTAAAGTCTTTGCCGTCGTGCACCTGGATCCCGACGGTAGTCTGCCCGATGAACCTGTGGTCGCTCAGCGTAGCCACCTGTTTGACGGACGAAATCTGGGTGCCGGCTCAAACTTGCGGGCTGGGGACGCGTGTCGCTTAGCGGATCTCAACGGAGACGGGCACTTGGATCTGGTGATGCCGGGCCGAACCGACTCGGGAATCGTCAGCGCTGGCTATCCCAATGTGGCGATTCACCACGGACTCGGCGGTGGCGAGTTTG
>NZRT01000027.1 GCA_002696345.1 Myxococcales bacterium | reverse complement strand
GCGTCAGTGGCTGCATCCTGGCCACCTGTGGCGATGGTTTCCCCCAAACCGGGCAGGAAGAATGTGACGACGGCAACCCGACTGACGGTGATGGCTGTGACAGCAACTGCACCGCCACGTCGTGCGGTAATGGCGTAATCACTGAGGGGGAAGAATGTGATGACGGAAATCTCAACAACCTTGATGGGTGCACCAACGATTGCCAATGGCTGGCACGGGATTGTGGAAGCCATCTAAGGCGTGGTGAACTAGAGAATGGGGTCTACGAAATTGACCCGGATGCTGGAGGTGATGACGAGCCTTACAGTGTCTATTGTGAACAAGAGACAAACGGTGGCGGTTGGACGCGGGCGATCGTTGTTACCAAGGATGAATTGTTGTGGAACGCTTGGACAACTCGGCGCCCTGGCGGCGTTGAGGGGGAGCGAGCGGGCCCTCTACAGGATTTCTCAGATCATCCGGATGGCCTGGATCTAGAGTACATGTTCCGTGTCGATGGCGGCGTGTTTTATGAGCGAACTTTTCGGTCGGTCCATCGCAGTGCATGGGATCCAGACTTTGGAGGCTCCTTTGCCCCAGATGGGTTTGAGTTCGCAGCGAGCTTTGGTGGACCTTGGACTCGATGCTCTCACGAACTCAATCATCATAATGGAAGCTACAATTGGGTTATCTCGCACTACCCAGAGGGTAACGTTCCACTGTGTGCAAGTCAGATCAATGGTTACTCCTTTACGATCACGGGCGACAATAACAGGGCTCGGAATTTGAATGGCCTTGGCGATCCGATGGATGGTGTCCGAGGTAACGGTCGCGACGCAAACTGGAGCCGTGTTGAAATCTTTATTCGTCGCCCGCCTGTCTGTGGTGATGGTATCCAACAAAGTGACGAGACCTGCGATGACGGTAATGTGAATGACGACGACGATTGCCCGGCCGATTGCAGAGTGGCTCGATCCTGCGCTGATCTGGCTGACTCCCCCTCCGGGCTCTATGAGTTTCCGGGGACACTCAGGGGTGGACAGCCGGCTGAGTTATATTGTGATAATGACGAGGATGACGGGGGATGGAGCTTGGTGGCTGTCGCTCGTTTTGGGCAGCACGGTGGAGACTGGACCAGTGATGCCGAAATTAATCCTCAACATGTGGGAAGTCTGACCGAGCATTGGCATTTGGGTGCGGATCTAATCAACTTACTGGCTGTAAATGGAGAGTATCGAGTCAACTGTTTCGAGAGCGCCAATAACTACACTCGATATTGGCACGGTGTTGATCGATTTCGTTGGAGTACCTTGACGCGTCTCGACTATTCCTGGGCTGGCTATGGTCAAACAGGGGAGCGCTTTGTTGCAGATCAGTCAGGTGGGCAATGGTATGGCCTTGCAAGCGGTGGGGGTGAAACCTCGGTTGTTATCTTGTCTCACGCAGGTGGTCATTGGGCCTGTGGTGGAATGAACGGCCCCGGTGGCGAAGGCTACACCGGTCGTGGCGGGCAATCGAGTTACCGGCTGTGGGTTCGTTAGCGTCTCGTCGGGGTGAGCTTTGAGCTCTTATTCCGCTGCCTGCTGCCCGAATTCCCATGCTTGCGAAAGGCTATTGGCTACCCCGCTCCCAGAGACGCTCAAACTCTTCCACAAAGCGCTGGGCCAACTCGGGCTCGTTGTGGAAGACGAAGCGATCTTCGCTGTGCTTGAGCATGGAACTGGTGGACCAGTTGGCGCTGCCGTTAAAGAGATCGTCACCGCTCACACCGAACTTCTCGTGCATGACCCGGGATTTGAAGACCCGGAAATCCAAGTCGAGCCCCCGATCCCGTAGCGCCTTCATGGCCTCGATGGTGCTGGCGCCATACTTGCCATAAAGCACCACCCGCACCGGTACGCCACGCTCCAGCGCCGCGACCATCTCTCGATACTCCGGCGAGCGGGTGCTCATGCCGTACATCGCCAGGCGGAAGGTCTGCCCCTCCGGCGTGCGGCGCAGCAAGTCCGTCACCGGCGCTGCCAAGTTGCGATCCATACGCTCCAGGCTCGGGGCTTCGGCGTTGCTGGCGCCAGCACTCTCCCGACTACGGACAGCCACTTCGCCCCGATGCTCGGCGGCAAAACCCGTGGTCGCAACCTCCTCCGGAATGCGAGCCGAGTAGTAACCGCTCGAGGCGTCATCGCTTAGATTGGGGGCAATCCGCTCCACCGTCTTTGGCCCAATGCCCCGAATCAGCCCCAACTCCGACAAGGTCTCAAAGGTGCCGTGGGCCTCCCGGCGAGCCACCACCCGCTCAGCCTGGCGCCGGCTCATGCCCGCCCGATCCAACTCACTGACGCCGGCGGTGTTGATGGACAGACCGCCCTCGCCAAACTCCCCATGCTCCCGCAACTGTTCCCGAACCCAGGTGGGCTTGCGGGCCAGATCGGGCACCCGAGCCAGCAACTCGGGATAGGTGTCGATGCGCCCATAATCTCGAATCTCTTTTTGGATGCGTTTTGCGGTGGTTTTGCCCACCACGCTTACGAGGGCGCTGTGGTCCTCGTCGGCCACACTGTTGATGTCGAACCCACCGTGGCGGTCCTCCGCGACGTACAGGGGATCAACTTCCTCGGGGCTGTCGATGCGACGAGCGGTGTAGGATTCACCGTTCGCCTCATGAAGCTCCCGGAACAGACGGTCCTTCTCGGTCAGTGCTTCCCGCTCGGTGAGCGCCACGGAGTCATTGTTCCAAAAAGCTTCGAACTCCGACTCATAGCCCTTCATAATGCGCCGGTGGTCGGGATCGTGGCGATCCAGAATCATCATGTTTTCGTAGTTGGAGCGCATGGCGCCCTTCGACCAATTGAAGGAACCAAAGGACATTTTCTCAGGTCGCCCATCGATCAGAGTCACAAAGCCTTTGTGATGATTTAAGCCTTTGCTCGCCGGGTGATAAAAGCGGGGGCGTTTGCGCTCCCGATCCCAAATGTAGGGATTGTCCCGCTTGTATTTGATCTGGATATTGTCGAGCCCTTCTTCCCGGGCGACCTGACCGATACGCCGGGGTTGTTTGTTGCCGCTTAAACTCAACTGGGTCCAATCGGTGATGAGTCGGAAGTTCACGTTGGGGTGATTGCGGGCTCGCTCTAAAATCCCATCGGCTAACTGTTCGTCAGTAAAGGCGAAGACCATCATGTTCACGTCCACAGGCTTGCCGTTGGCCTTGGCGATGGTGGCGTCCATGGTTTCAAGGATTTTACCGCGGAAGCGATCCAGGGCTCGGCCCTCACTGGTAAACATCACCTCCGTGTCTTGAATGCGACCAGCCTTTAACTCGCTGACCTTGAGGCTCAGGGCATCCCGTAGGGCATCCACTTGGTCTGCACCGAGGGTCTGGTTGGCGCCGAGGACGGCGTTGAAACTGTCCCGCAAGGCTTCGGCCTCGAAGCCGTCGAGGACTCGGTCTCCATCGGTGCTGGCTACCTCTGCCAGCGCTGTCTTGAGTGCATCTCGGGCTTCGGGGGCCGTGCGGCGCTCCACATCCGCAAGCAAGGCCCGGGCATCGGCAAGGACTTTGATGGGTCGAGTCATGGGCGCGCTCCTCACGTGCGAGCTTGTTCTCGGCACCTTGGCGCAAAGGTTGTGTGCTTGCCAAGGGGCGCCGACTGGTGCAGCCCCCTGTCCAAGGAGCAGAACATGAGCCTCCCACGCTTTGGATTCATCGGCGCTGGCAACATGGGCGGAGCCCTCATGCAAGGGGTCCTCGCCGCCGGATGGTCGCCGGATCGTCTGGCTTATTTGGAACTGCCTGGGCGCCAACATGAGTTGCTCGACGCGGCCGGCGTCGAGCGCATGGGCAGCTTGGCAGCGCTCATCGATGGCTGTGAGATCTTGGTTTTGGCTGTGAAACCGCAGCTCTCTGGCCCTGTGCTTCAAGCCATCGACGCCGAAGGTGGTGCCAGGCGCCTGCTGCTCAGCATCGCTGCCGGCTTGGATTGCCAGTTCCTCAGTGAACAGGCCGGCGGCGCCCGGGTCATTCGAGCCATGCCCAACACGCCAGTGGCTGTGGGCGAGGGACTGACGGGGCTCTATGCCCCCGATCATGTCACAGACGATGAGCGAAGCGCAGTGACCGCCTTCTTTGGCGCAGTGGGTCAGGTGGTCCAACTCGTCAGCGAAGACCAAATGGACGGCCTCACAGCCATGAGCGGTTCGGGACCAGCCTACGTCTTTCGCCTGGTCGAGGCGCTGGATGAGGCTGTCGCCAGCCAGGGCTTTACGGGGGCGGACGGTCGTTTGTTGGTTCGGCAAACCCTGCGTGGGGCGCTGGCTCTGCTGGAGGATTCCGAAGACGCACCGGGGACCTTGCGCCAAAAGGTCACCAGTCCAGCCGGCACCACCGAAGCCGGTCTGCTGCGCCTGGAGCAGGCGGATCCGGATGCGTTGTTCAAAGGCGTCTTAAAAGCCGCCGCCGATCGGAGCCGCGCACTCCGTGAGCCCGAGCCCGCACCCGGCGCCTTGGCGCAACAACAAGCCATCGAAGCCCATGTGAATGACTTGCTGACCAGGGCTCGCCCCGCCGCCCAAGCCGCCGCTCGGCTGAGCTCGAAGGACAAAGCCCAGGCCATCGAAGCCGCGGCTCAGGCTCTTGAGGCCGATCGAGACGTTATCCTCGCCGCCAACCGTCGGGACATCGAGATCGGTGAAGCCAGTGGGCTCAGCGCCGCGCTCATGGATCGCCTCAGCCTTGAGGGGGGACGACTCGATGGTGTTATCGCCGATCTGCGGGCTGTGGGTCAGTTACCCGATCCGGCGGGCGCCGTGTTGGAGGAACGCAGCCTGCGGCAGGGACTCAAGCTGCAGAAAGTCGCCGTCCCCATCGGCACCCTGGCGGTCATTTACGAGAGTCGACCCAACGTGACGGTCGACGCAGCAGGCCTTGCGATTCGCAGCGGAAACGCTGTGATTTTGAGGGGTGGTAAAGAAGCCATGCACTCCAGCGCAGCCTTGGTGACTGCCATCCGGAGGGGACTGGAGACAGCGGGCTTCCAGGCTGACATGGTGCAACTGGTTCGAGAGCAAAGTCGGGCTTTGGTGCCCCTGCTCCTGGAGCGAGAGGGCGAATTGGATTTGGTGGTGCCCCGGGGGGGGCATGGTTTGATTCGGGCGGTGGTGGAGACCAGCCGGGTCCCCGTGATCAAACATGATAAGGGGGTGTGCACGCTCTATGTGCACCACGACGCCAATCTCGACATGGCTCTCGACATCGCGCTGAACGGGAAGGTGCAGCGTCCTGGGGTCTGCAATGCCATTGAGAACCTGTTGGTCCATGAAGACCTGGCGGCCGATTTTCTGCCCCGCTTGAGCCAAGCTATGACCAAGGCAGGGGTGGAATTGCGTACCGAAGTACAGACCCAAGCCTTGATGCCCGGCGCTCGTTTGGCAGGGGCTGACGAGTGGCAGACGGAGTACCTCGATTTAATCCTGGCGGTAAAAGTGGTGGGCGATCTGGAACAAGCCATCGATTTCATCGACACCCATGGCTCTCAGCACTCCGATGCGATCGTCACGGAAGATCCCCGTGCCGCCGAGCAGTTCCTTCGCCAGGTGGATTCCGCCGCCGTTTATCACAACGCATCGACGCGTTTTACCGATGGCGCCATGTTTGGGCTGGGTGCGGAGGTTGGGATCAGCACCAATCGGCTCCACGCTCGAGGTCCCATGGGTTTGGCGGAACTGTGCACCTACAAATATCGAATTCACGGAACGGGGCAGATTCGGGAATAAAATCCCTAAAGCTTCCCCTCATCCGTGCCGATTTAGGGCTTTAAGCCAGCCCTTTCGGGTACTGAACAAATAAACAGCTGCGACATCTAATCCGTCACTTTAACCTGAATATGGGTTAATATGGCTGGTTTTAATCTATTGAACTTGCTCGTTTAAATATCTTTCCCAAAAAAATTCAAACAGGGGGGTTGCACTCTTTGGCCGGCGGGGCCGAACATCTCTTTACCGGCCAAGGAGGGCAAGGTGTTCGAAGCCAACGGGATGGCAGCACAACGGGACGATCAACTGGTTGTCGTCGACCTTGGAAGCCATCGTCTACGCGTGGCGATCTTCGACTTCAGTGACCCGGACAGCCCGCCCGAAGTCATCGGCTTACGGGCGGTCCCTTCCGCAGGCATTCGGAACGGCGGCGTGGTGGATCGGGATGCCGCCGGGCGCGCCTTGTACGAAGCGATGGACGCCGCTGCTCAGATGGCCGATGTGGCGCCGAACCGGGTGACCTTGTTGGTGAACGGCCCCAGTTTGAGTCCGGAGACGAGCTCGGGGACGGTGGGGCTCGCCGGTGAGAAAGTCACCGCCACCGACACCGAGCGGGCATTGCTGGTTGCCCGTGATGCTTTGAGTCAGCGTCCGCGGCAGCAACGGCTCCACGAAGTGATCAATCATTACGTCTTTGATGGTCGGCAGCGGATCCGGCACCCGGAACAGCTCGGTGGCGGACGACGTCTGCAAGCGAACCTGATGGGGCTCAACATGAGTCGTAGTGCTGTGACCAATCTGGTGTCTGTGGTTGAGGACATTGGCTTGCCGGTGGAAGCGGTGGTCTCCTCTGCCTATGCCGCCGGTTACGGCGCCTTGGAAGAACGGCAACGACGCTTGGGTTCAGCCCTGCTCGACCTGGGGCATCAAACCACAACCCTGAGCATCTGGGTGGGTGAGGAACTTCACCATGTTGCCTGTCGCGCCGAGGGAAGTTGGGCGCTGTCATTGGCCATCGCTCGTGGACTCATGGTGCCCCTGGCTGAGGCCGAACGCTTGAAACGAGAACAAGCCGGTGCCGTGGTGGAAGCTTTAGCCGACGAGTCGGTGGAGATGCAGACCCTTGGATTGCGTCCACCTCGAATCCTCAATCGGCGCTTCCTTGCTCAAGCGATTCAAGAACCCTTGGAAGGCATGCTCCAATGGGTCGCACACGAAGTGACAAAGACCGGTCTCGCCGAGGATTTAGACTGCGGTCTCGTCCTCTGTGGTGGTGGCAGTCGCCTGGTGGGCTTGGCGGATTTCACCGAATCGTATCTTGGGGTCGAAACCCGTCGGGCCCGCCGCCGCCCCGTTGCAG
Organism: Myxococcales bacterium; assembly: GCA_002696345.1. GTDB lineage: Bacteria > Myxococcota > UBA4151 > UBA4151 > UBA4151 > UBA4151. Next base: position 3,529 of record NZRT01000027.1, on the reverse strand, counting down.
GCTTAGGCAGCATGCTCGCCGACGAAAGCGGTGATGCCCTGGCCGGGATGGCTTTGTTGCACCGAGACGACCGACTCTTTGCGGTCGGCGGCGCCCCGAAAAAGGCGAAACCGAAGACCGGTTGGTTCAGCGGCTGGTTCGCCCGGGCTTGAACCCGAGGGATAAGCCCACTAAACCGGACCATGTTCATCGATAGTCATTGTCACATCGGCCCCCGTAATTTTGGCGAGGAGACCCCGGAGATCGTTCAGCGAGCTCGGGAGGCCGGCTTGAGTCACCTGATTCACATCGGCGCCGGTGGTGGCTTGGATGACTGCCACGAAGCGATCACGCTGGTCGACACCTACCCAGAGGTCTATTGCACCCTGGGGGTTCATCCCCATGATGTGGGTGAAGGCTTTGATGCGACGGAGGTGATCGAGGAGATTCGTCGCCTCGCCGTGCACCCCAAAGTGGTCGGGGTGGGCGAGACAGGCTTAGATTTCTACTACGACCACGCCCCTCGAGAGGCTCAGTGCCGCGCGCTGGCGCAGTTCTTAGAGTTGGCGCAAGAGCTGAACCAACCCATCGTCTTTCATGTGCGGGACGCCTACGAGCGTTTCTTTCCCATCGTCGATGAGGTGGGTTTGCCGCAAGCCGGCGGGGTTCTGCATTGCTTTACGGGGACCGTCGCCGAAGCCAAGGGGGGCTTGGATCGGGGGCTTTACGTCAGCCTAAGCGGCATCGTGACCTTTAAAAAAGCCGGTGAATTACCCGAAGTGGCAGCCCTGGTTCCCGATGATCGAATCCTTGTTGAGACGGACTGTCCCTATCTGGCCCCCGTGCCCAAGCGGGGGCGGCGGAATGAGCCGGCTTACGTGGTGCATACGGCGGATCGAGTCGCCGGCCTACGGGGCACGGATCCGGAGGTGTTTCGTCAGCAGACAGGCCGGAATGCGGCCCGATTGTTTCGGTTGGAGGCGGAATGACAGCGCAACTGGGTCCAGGGATGAATGAGCCGGCAACCGCATTGCTCTACCTCTACATCACGCTCGCCTCCATCGATGGCGACGTCGAGAGCAGTGAACTGAAGGCGGCCGGAACACGACTGGCTGCGTGGGGAGTCGAGGATCCCGCTGCCCTTCGCCGAGCCTTCGCTCAAGTGAAAGGCTATCAGGTCTTCGACAGCTTGGATGCAAGCCTCGGACACGCGTGTGAACTGCTGCGAGGTGCGTTGAATGAAACCGTCCGGGTTCAGGTGGTCAAAGACCTGATGGCGGTCGCCCAGGCGGATGGGAATGCCATCCATGGCGAAGCCACCCTGTGCAATGTGGTGCGTCGAGAACTGGGGGTTCCCTTGGAGGCTGTCGCCTCAGTGGGAGCGCCTTCGTGAAGATGGGGTGTTTGTGAAGCGCCGGGAATTTGTCTGCCAGGCTGGTTTAGGCACGATCGCTTTGGCTGTGGCCTGTCGGGCTCCTGTCCGCGGGGCTCTAGACAGCGGCGGGGCCACCGATACCCAAAATCCGCCCCGTTCCATGGTCGATGCAGGTCAGAATAGGCCCATCGAGGATGGCGGAAATCCGAGGGAAGTGGATGGCGGTGGTACCCGATGCAGCCGAACCGAGCCGGACATCGAAGGACCTTACTATCGGGAAGGTATTCCCGTGCGCAGCAATCTGAACATTCACGGGGATGTCGGCGAGCCGCTCACTTTTGCAGGTACCGTCACAGATCTCGCCTGTGTGCCTATCGCCAACGCCGTGGTCGAACTCTGGCAGGCGAACCCTCAAGGGGATTACGACACCAGTAGCTCCGAGAAGCGTTACTACGGGCAAGTGGCCACCGACGCCGAGGGTGCCTTCTCGTTCACCACGTTGATGCCGGGACGTTATCTGAACGGCCCCACCTACCGGCCTGCCCATCTCCACCTCAAGGTGTGGGTGGGCAATGAACGAAAACTCACAACACAGATTTACTTTGACGATGATCCCTATAACGAAAGTGACGCTTGGTACGATGCCGCTCGAAGCGTTGCGGTCAATCAGGGCCTGGCAACCTACCGATTTACGGTGTGAGGGCTGAGGATGGCACGCGGGTTCGGGATGATCGGGCTGGTGTTTGGAGCCTGCCTTTTGACCGGCAGTCCCGTACGAGCCAGTTGTGGTTTAGATCAATGCCCAGTGCCGGGGGACGGACAAGCACCGGGGGTTTGGGCGGTGTCGGCAACCACTCGCTACACTGCGGTGCAGAAGGATGCATGGTATCTGGAGCAGTTTGTGGGGCTTCAGCGTCGTCTCGGTCCGATCGATGCTCTGGGGCTGATCACACCGATCGTCCACAATGCTCAGGGCAGCGAGTCCATGACTGGCCTCGGCAATCTGGTGGCTTACGGAGAGTGGCAACCGATTTCGGGCAAGAAGGTAGGACTTGGCTTCCATGGCGCCCTTGGTTTGCAATTGGAGATGCCGACCTCTCAGGATGACGCGCTGGGTGACGGGCACTTCTTACTGATGCCCTATGGGCGATTGGCTTACGTGAAGGCTCGTTGGGATCTACGCAGCCAACTGGGTTGGGGTCAAAGTCTCAGTGGTGGACATCATCACCATCATCACCACCACGGTCATGAGGATCATGGCGAGCCCCATCACGGGGATCAAAGTTTGCCGGCGGTGAATCCCCACAGCAGCAGCGAGTTGTTGTTTCGCACGTCGCTAAGCCTGCTGACGCCCTCGAAGCACGGCCAATGGCGGTTGGGTCTCGGCCTGGATGGCGTTCAAGAGTTGGTGGATGCTCAGCGACTGCTGCTGCAAATGCAAGTGGCCATGGGGTGGACGGCATCCCATTGGGGGCTAAATCTTGTGACCGATTTGCCCGTCACCGAGGCCCGTCGATGGGATGGGCGCCTGAAGGTGGGACTGCAGCGCCGATTTTAGCCACCTCGGGCATCTTTTCATCCCTGGGGTGAGGCGTTAGTTCCGATCTCGCTGATTATTTGAAAATACGGAGTACAGCCATGGACTACGGTGTCTTTCTTGGTTTGGTGATCTTTGGGTTCTTTGTGTTGACCCTGGCAAAGGGCCTTCGAGTGGTGCCCCAAAACGAAACCTGGGTCGTGGAACGATTCGGTAAGTTTCACAAACTCATCATGGGTGGACTGAACATTCTCGTTCCGTACATCGATTCGGTACAAGAGCGTTGGGATATGCGTGAGACCGCCCGTGATGTCCCGGCCCAATCGGCAACGACGAAGGACAACATCCGGGTCGAGATCGATGGCGTGCTCTACCTCCAGATCACCGATGCCAAGCGAGCATCTTACGGTTCGGATAACCCGTACCGGGCCGTGGTCGAGTTGGCGCAGACGACGATGCGAGCCCAGATCGGTCGCATGGATTTGGACGAGACCCTCAGCCGCCGAGATGCCATTAACAACACGGTGGTGGACGAGGTCAACGAGGCAGCCCAGCCCTGGGGCGTGCTGGTGAAACGCTACGAGATCAACGACATTGTGCCGCCGATCGACATGCAAGAAGACATGAAGCGGCAGGCG
>NZRT01000026.1 GCA_002696345.1 Myxococcales bacterium | reverse complement strand
TCCTCTTCTTCCTCTTCTTCCTCTTCTTCCTCTTCTTCCTCTTCTTCCTCTTCTTCCTCTTCTTCCCAGTCTTCTTCATCATCACCCTCGGAAGCGGGCTTTGGAAGGAGATGGGAAGGTGCCAGACCCAGGGTATTTAATGCTTTCACCATTCGGTTCGCTGCAGCACGAGTGGCGGACTTGCTCTCATCAGCCCACACCATATCGTAAGCGACGACACTGGCACCTGCGTGCACCAGATTTTTGGTCATTGTGGCGTAGACTGAACGTTCCCAAGAACCCCAAACGCCGAGGTCTCGGATGGCTTTCTCATCGACCGCGGCAATGACCACGCTGGGATTGACTCCCACCTTTCCCCGTTGCCGAAACTTGTGGTCGAGAAAGGCCGTCTCCAGCCCATCAAAGGTGGCCACCAGATTACTGGTCTGTCCCCAGTTTCGGGCATCCTTTAGGTAGTGAACCGCACCAAAACTGAATGCGACAACCAGCGAGATCGCAATGTAGCTCAGTCTCAACTTCACCCGGCGTATTCACTCCCTCGTCTTTGTCAACTTGCGGTGTGTCTGGACTTTGGTCAATGTTCCCTGTGGGAGGTTACCAAGCTTCCAGCAGGGAATGACATCGTGGTGCGCGGGCGGGGTCCTTTCGTAATCGATGCCAAAGGGCTTCGAGATCACTGAGGGTTTGAACCACAGGCCACGGTCGCACGGACTCGATCGAAAGGCCCCGTTCTTCGATTCGTTCTGCGGTGTCCCTTGCTTCTTTCGCTGTTTCAAAAGCGACCTCTTCAAACAATCCGGTTTGGGGCAAGCACGCGTGGAGCGCGTGCCAGCCTCCATCGGTGGTTGGAAGAAAAGTGACATGGGATGGAGAAGTCATCATCTTTTCGAGTAACTCGACAGGAAGGTCGGGCGCTCTCGGACGTAAAAAGATCACAGGACAACTCTCTGTGCGCACTTCGTTTGTGTACAATTTAAGATGCTCTATTTCACTACGTTCCGCATCGACGACGCACTCGAATCCCAGCCGCTTGATGGTTCGTTGAATCTCCGCCGTTTCAGGACCTGGCGCAAGATTGACCCGAACGCTTCGTCCCGGCCCTCGACGGCACCAGGCGGTGGCCAAACCCAGTAAATCACCACTCATTGCGTCGAAATACGCCTCTGCGCGACTGGGTGTGAGGCGGCCAGCCAAACCAGAACCGGGTCGAGAGAAACGGGGTTCCTCAAGAAATAAAATGAGCTGGCAGGGTTTGACAACCAACAGGGCGCCTCATTGCGACTTTGTCGGGATATCGCACAGATGAAGGATCCCGGCAAAAACCACTGTGTTTCACAGGCCGTTGCGGAGCGAGCCCGGCTGACTTAAGGGCGGAACACAAGTCGTGGAGGCTTCTTTGAGCGATCCGATCAGTTACGCTGACGCAGGTGTTGATATCCAAGCGGGAAATCAGCTGGTTCAATCCATCGGTGAGGCTGTTTCCCGAACTCATCGGCCCGGCGTGTTGGAAGGGATCGGTGGTTTTGGTGGCCTCTTCCATCTTCGTGGTTCAGGGGACTACAAAGATCCCGTATTGGTGAGTGGAACCGATGGTGTCGGGACCAAATTGGCACTCGCTATCGAACACGACCGTCATGACCATGTCGGACAGGACTTGGTTGCGATGTGCATCAATGACATCGTGGTAACCGGCGCTCGGCCTCTGTTCTTCCTCGATTACTTTGCGACTGGGCGTTTGGATGTTGCGGTAGCGGAGCGTGTGGTTCGTGGAATCGCTCGAGCCTGTGAACTGTGTGAGTGTTCGCTGATCGGTGGTGAGACCGCAGAAATGCCCGACTTTTACAAAGTGGGAGATTATGATCTCGCCGGCTTTGCTGTGGGCGTCGTGGAGCGTGACCGTTTACGGCAAAGACAAGCGGTACGACCTGGTCATCAACTGATTGGATTGCCCAGCAGCGGAATTCACAGCAATGGATTTTCCCTCGTTAGACGTTTGTTGGCCGAGGTGGAGGAGCGACCCGAGCAACTTGCAGGTGTTCCGTTCATCGAGGCACTGCTGGCACCGACTCAACTCTATGCACCGCTGCTCGCAAACCTTGCCGATTTGGATCTTTTCGACAGTGCGGCGCACATCACTGGAGGTGGTTTGATCGAGAATCTGCCCCGAGCTTTGCCGGAAGGCTGTGGCGCCCGATTGGATCGCAGCACGTGGAGCGAGCCTGCGGTTTTCGATTGGATTCGTGGGTTGCGTCGGGTTGCAAACGAGGAACTCGACCGCACCTTCAACATGGGCTTAGGAATGATTTTAGCGGTCCCGAAAGATCGAGTCGATGAGGCTGTGATTGCCGCTAAAAGTGCTGAAGCCAGGGTCATCGGCGAAGTGGTTGAGGGGGATGGTGTCAGTTTTTGGGAGCGGCGCCCTTGAGAGTCGCGTGTCTTGCTTCGGGTCGGGGAAGCAACTTCGAGGCTCTGATCCAAGCCCAACGACGAGGGGAAACCGCTGGCGCCACCGTCGTTACCCTTGGCGTCAATCGCCCCGGATGTGGGGCTTACCAACGAGCCCAAAAGCTTGGCGTACCGAGCTTCTTGGTCGATCACCAAGAGTTTGACAGCAAGGCTGCTTTCGAAGCGATGCTGTGCGAGCATCTCAAAGCGTCCGAAGCGGAACTCATTGTGCTGGCTGGTTTTATGCGCATTTTATCCGATCATTTTCTGCGGGAGATTCGGGTTCCTGTGGTGAATCTTCACCCGGCATTGCTCCCTGCATTTCCTGGGTTACATGGGATTGAGGAGGCCTTTCGTGCGGGGGTTCGCCTGAGCGGTTGCACGACTCACTTTGTTACCGAAACCGTCGATGACGGACCCATACTCATGCAGGGGTTAGTGCCCATCTTTTCGGAGGATCGCCTCGATGACTTTCGAGATCGTATGCATGCCATGGAGCATCGAATTTTGCCTGCCACCGTCGCAGCGATAGCCCGTGGTGATCTTGCTTGGTCGAAGGAGGGTTTGGTGTCCAAACCCCATTTCAAACCCTATCTTCTGACAGCCGACTAATGGGTATCGAAGTGCTTCTATTCGGTCCATTGGCTGAATCATTCGGTGCCGAATGTCTTCGGATGGATTATGTAGAGGGTATGCGTTGTGCTGACTTGCATGCTCAGTTGCACCAGTTGCGCCCCGATCTATCCAGCCTTCTGGACAGTTGTCGTTGGGCACAAAATCATCGCTTTGTATCTCTGGATTCTCTGGTGATGCGAACCGATGAGTTGGCGGTGATTCCCCCGGTCGCCGGCGGATGAAATTTCGCATCACCAGCGAGGCGTTAAGTCTCACACCACTGATGGAGTTGGTGACTCGTCCCGACTGTGGTGCTGTCGCTAGTTTTGTCGGTACGGTTCGAAACCATCATCTCGGTCGGAAAGTCACTCACCTCGAATACAGTGCTTACGAAGCGATGGCCCTCGAAGTACTTCAACGAATCGAGGAGGAAGGGCGCGACCGATGGCCTGAGGTCTCTTTTGGCTGTCACCACCGCGTGGGTCTGCTTCGGGTTGGGGAGATTGCTGTTGTCATTGCTGTCGCTTCGCCTCACCGAGCCGAAGCTTTTGCTGCATGCGCTTGGTATTTGGATCGACTGAAGGCGGATTGCCCAATCTGGAAGAAGGAGACAGGGCCCGATGGATCAGAATGGGTTTCTCCTCGACCATGAGTGGGTCGACTCTTCATCTTGGCAGTCGATGTTTTCTTGTGGTCGATCGGCTGGACCATCGAGGTCATGGAGAAGCCCGTGTTGCAGGCGACCGGCGCCCGGTTCGCATGCCAGCGTCTGCACCAGGTGATTCGGGCCACGTTGAGATCGTCCACACAAGTCCTCATCGACTCGTCGGTCGTTGGCTCGATCATGTCCCTGGGAGTTCCCATTACGAAGATCCATGTCCTTATCGGCCCGCTTGCGGGGGTTGTGTCTCTTGGGAGGTCGCCCCGGATGCGCTTTGGGCAGAAAAGTGGCGTTACACGAAAGAGCGACTCGGTCCCTTGGGCGACAAGTTAAACGGTGGGTCCGGTCCAAGTCCTCGTGGCCGGTGGCGAACGCGCCACAGGGTCTTTGTTCGTCGAGATCAAGCCCGCATCCAATTTGTGGTGCCGACACGTGAGAAGGAGGTTTCACTGGAGATTGACGACTGTCCAATCGTCCCTGAGCCCCTTCAGAAACGTTTGCAGAGGCTTCGGAGCCAACTTCAAGCACCGGCGTTAAAATCCGTGACGAGCATTGTGCTGACCCTGGGGTCCAGTCAGTTGCCTGGGCTTGCACCTGCGGGCATCGGGTTGCGGGCCCAAGAGCCACTTCCCGATGATCGCCCTCCGGTGGGTCAGGAGGGTGATGCGGTCTCATGGCTTGAAGCCAATGATTCGAGTCGCTCACACTTTGGTGGGCTGAAGGCGCCGGTTTCTTATTCAGGACCCGAATGTGTTGGAGTGATGGTTGGTGGTACTGTGCTGCCCACGCCGCCGTTCGCATTCGTACAGGTGCATCCAGAAGGGCGTCGCAATCTTCTCAATAAAGTTCTCGAATATGTTCCAAGTAAACCCAGTTGGGCTTTGGATGCTGGATGTGGGACCGGTTTATTTGCCCGGAGCCTTGTGAAGCGAGGTTGGAGAGTCATCGCCGTTGACGCCGGACCTGGTCTTCCACCTGCTTGGCAGTGGCTCCCAGACGGAATTGATTTTTACGCGCAGGACGCAGGCTCTTTTGTATGGCCTTCGGAGCCTCCGCTGGTAATTTGCGACCCACCCCGGGCCGGTATGGGCAAAGAATGGTGTGATCGTTTGTTGGCTGCAAAACCCTGTCGAGTGGTGTTGATTCATTGTGGTTTGAAAGCAGCTCAACGAGAACTTCACCTCCTGTCCGAAAACGGGTATCGCTGCCTCGCTATTGAACCCATCGACCTGATGCCAGGCACAATGCAGGTGGAACTGGTCTCAGCTTGGGAGAGAATTGATGAAGAAGATTGCAGTCTTGACGGGCGGCGGTGACTGTCCAGGGTTAAATGCTGTTCTCAGGAGTCTCGTGTTGACTCTGGAGGGTGCCGGTGGACCGGAGGTCGTGGGGCTCTGCGATGCCTATCATGGCTTGCTCGAAGATCCGCCGAGGGTGATGCATTTGGATGGCAAGACGGTCGACGGCATTCTGGTTGAAGGTGGAACCATTCTCGGAACATCGAATTCAGGTGACCCTTTCTCTTGGAATGACGGCGAAGATCGCGGTGACTTTGTGCTCAAGCGTTTAAAAGCCCTTGGGGTAGGGGGGTTGGTGAGTATCGGTGGGGATGGATCCACAGCGATCGCAGCAGAACTCCAGCAACGTGGCTTGCCCGTAATTTGTGTGCCAAAGACCATCGACAATGACGTGCATGGAACAGACGTCACCTTTGGTTTTGACTCGGCTGTACATTGTGCCACCGAGGCTTTGGATCGGCTTCAGACAACGGGTGAAAGCCATCGTCGTGTGATGGTGCTCGAGACCATGGGGCGAGATGCAGGCTGGATTGCTCTTGCCTCCGGGATTGCGGGCGGAGCCGATGTGATCCTACTGCCGGAGGTTCCTTTTAGCTATGACCGTGTCGTCGCTAAGATTCTTGAAGAACGTGTTCGAGGGCTATCCTACAACTTGGTTGTGGTCGCAGAAGGCGCAGCTGAGGAAGGGAAGGGCCCAATCTATCGAGACCCGAAGCACAGACGTCTTGGCGGCGTTGGCGCGGTGGTCGCTCGTCAAATTGAACAACTCGCCGGTATTGAAACACGGGCCACGATACTTGGTCACCTCCAACGAGGGGGAAGCCCGAGTCCCGGCGATCGGGTGCTCGCCACGACCTTCGGCTGTGCCGCAGCGCACTGCGTTCTCGAAAATCGTTGGGATGTTCTCGTGGGTATGAACGACAGCCAGGTTCACTACGTACCGCTGGACCAAGTTGCGGGAAAGGTAAGGATGGTCCCCGACGATCATCCTTTGATGCAAACTGCTCAGTCGCTGGGAATTTGCCTTGGATAGGTGATGGCCCCGGAGCGTATCGGTAAATTTCGCATCGAGAAGCCGATCGGTGAGGGCGGTATGGGCATCGTCTACGCTGCCCATGATGACGAGTTAGATCGGTCTGTAGCGATTAAGGTTCTTCACCCGGTTTTGGTAAGCAGCAAAGAGGGTAAAGCCCGGTTTCGTGCCGAAGCCAAGGCAGTCGGTCGTTTGCGTCATCCTGGTATCGTTCAAGTGTATCAGTGGAGTGAAGAGGATGAGGCGATCCAGTTTTTGGTGATGGAGCGCCTCGTCGGTCAACCTCTGGATCAGCTCATGGTTGATGCCGACTTTTCCCCCCCGGAAACGGTCTTGTTGGTTGCCGTCCCGATGGCCCAAGCGCTGCTTCATGCTCATCGGAGAGGCGTTGTTCACCGGGATGTCAAGCCCGCCAACATCATGGTGCTTACCGATGGCCGGGTAAAGCTCATGGATTTTGGGATTGCACGCCTCGATCAGAGTGCTGGTCAACTCACGATTACGGGAGCGTTGGTGGGTTCACCAGCTCATATGGCTCCCGAGATCGTCGCCGGTGAACGAGCCGATGCCAGAAGTGACCAGTTTGCGTTAGGGACGGTCCTCTACCAGCTGGCGACAGGGCAGTCGCCGTTTTCTCGAGACAACCCAGCAGCGACCTTCCGGGCGCTGGCAGAAGGGGATTATACGCCTTTAGAGCGGCTGGCGCCAGCCATGGACGAAAGACTTGTGGCGGCGATTCGGCGAATGATGGCGTTGCGTCGGGAGGACCGGTTTGAGGATCTCGAAGCGTTTCTTCGAGAGATCGAGCCTCTTCGCCCAAGTTGGCTGGGGGAAGGAAATGCAGAGTTGGCTGCCATGCTGAACAGTCCGGCCGTCGCTGCTTCCTCTTGGCGAACCCAGCAGATTGCTCAACTGGATCAGCAGTTACTTGATGCACAAGCGGCGCATCGTTGGCCTGAAGCTGTCGGGCTCGCGAATCGAATCGTTGCTCTTGACCCATCGAGGCAGGAACTACTGACGACTGTTGCCGCGAGTGGAATGAAACGTTGGGGGCGACCGATGATCGTAGCGTTCATCCTTGCTGCGTTGGCTCTGACTGCAAGTTCCCAGTGGCTGGTGGGGAATCCGGAGGTTGCAACTCCCGCCAAAAGAGTGATGCCGAAACCGATGGCCTATCGAGAGAAGGTTCTACCGACACCTGAGGCTGTCCCAAATCAAAGGCAGGACCGAGAGCAATCCCCACCGTCGAGGATATCAAAGGTTGTTGGTAAGCCGCAGCACGATTTGATCGTGAAGGTGTTTCCTTGGGCTGAACTTCACATGGAAGGGAAGCCCGCCCGAGAAGGTGCACGGACGCACCGGCTTCGATTGCCGGCCGGTGAACACACCATCACCCTACGGCACGACCGTGCCAAGGCGATCCAGCGTCGCATCAAGCTGCCGGGTAAAGGACCGGATGGGTCGCAGAACCTGACTATTCGCATCCGTGACTTTCATCCCAGTCGTCTGATGGTCCAGAGTCCAAAGGTCGGTGTCCTGCAGGCCATGGGTCGAGAGTATCGTTTAAACAAAGGCTTAAATGAGGTCGAGATCCCTATGCCATCTGGGAGCTTTCGCAAAAGCACCGAACTGGTCTATGAAGCTGTTGGCTGCCAAATGGCCATGGAGACGGTCCTTGAGGCCGGTGGACAACGGACGTGGCGGGTGGACTGCTCCTCTCCTTAATGCTTTTCGCTACAGGCGACCTTGAGGCCGTCCGCGCTGCCTTTGAGCTTTCTGATTGCAAGAAGGTCATCGAACAGCAGCAAGCTGCCCTGCTTGCGAGCCGAAGTCGTACAGGTCGAGGCGAGATCTACCGTTTGTCGGCAATTTGTTATTTCCGATTGGGGCAAAAGTCCTTGGCTAATACCCAAGCGAGAGCCTCTCTTCGCTTAGCGCCGGTGACAGGGCTTGATCCCTTTTTATCGCCCCCGAAAGAGCGGGTGTGGTTTGAAACACTCGTCAAAGAGGTACCGCCACCGAAACCCCAGGTTGTTGAGCGGGTGGTGACCGTGACAGCCACTGAACGTCGCCAGCGATGTTTTGTCCCGTTGGGCTATTGTCATTGGCGCTTTGGAGACTACGGCCGTGGGGCTGGATTTGCGGTGGCTGAAGGACTCGGTTTGACTATGAACATCTTTGGCTACTGGATGGCACGGGAACAGGTGGGCACCGATGGACTGGTCCCCTTGGATCGGGCCGCTGCGATGCAAGGTTGGACTGCAGTTCAATTTTTAGGTGCTCTGATCGCGGGGACGGCATTGGTGGGTGATCTGTGGTTGGCACGAGAGGAGCGGGTGGATGCCTTACCTCGTTCGCGCTGAGGACGGCGACAGTTTGGAACTGTACCGACCGCTGAGTGTTGTGGGTACTGGTGCTGGTTGTGACCTTCAGCTTCCGGAAGCAGAAGGTGTCGAACCCGGTCACTTTCAACTGCTCCAAGATGGAGAAGGGCACCGTTTGCTCGCCAGGGCTCAAACTCAGGTCAACGGCGCAAAGGTTCGCGAGATTATGCTGGAGGATGGTGACCGGATTGATCTCGGTCCCTATCAACTGGTGTACCGAATTCACCTTGAACAAGCCACGGCTGACCTCGCGTTGGGAGAGGAGGGGTTGACCGCGCTGACCTCTTTCGCTCGCCGGGTTCAGAGTGGTACACCTCCGGATCAACTGATCCAGCAGCTTCTTGAGTATTGTGTCGCCCTCGCAGAAGCAGACAGTGGTTATGTGGTCCTCTTGGAGGATGGTGGAGCGACAGTCGTCGCCCGGAGTGGTCAAGCGGAGTCCAAATCGGAACCCGTTTTACTTAGCGATACCTTACTGGATCAAGTCCGAGGGCGCCGGCAGCCATTGATGGTCGCCGATATCATGAGTGATCCTGCATTGGCTGGAGCTCAGTCCGTCATCGATTTACGGCTGCGAGCCGCCATCGGATTACCCCTGATGCGAGGCGACCAACTTCGTGGATTGATCCATTTAGGGAGTGGGCGGGCTGTGAACCGCTTCGATCCTTCCACCCTCCGAGTTCTTGAAGTCTTTTCTGCCCAGGCCTGCATCTTGGTGGAGTTGGCGGAACAAGTCGAAGTTCTACAGAAAGAGCGAGCCATTCTGCGATCTCGACTTCAGGCGGTGCGGATGGGTCGTCTGATCGGTGCCTGTGAAGGGATGAATGCAGTCTTTGAGCGAGTCGAACGGATCGCTCGTTCGGATGCCGCAGTTATGATTCTTGGTGAGACGGGCACGGGTAAAGAACTGGTGGCTCGTGAAATTCACGATCGAAGTTATCGGCGATCGCAGCCCTTTGTCGCCATCAACTGTGGCGCAATCCCCAGTGAACTGCTCGAAGCCGAACTCTTCGGTCACAAGAAGGGGGCTTTCACCGGCGCGAGTCGAGATCGGAAGGGGCGCTTTATGGAGGCCGACGGCGGTACCTTATTGCTCGATGAAATCGGCGAAATGCCTCTGCCTTTACAGGTTAAGCTTCTTCGGGTCTTGGAGGAGGGTCTCGTCACACCCGTGGGTTCTAACAAGCAGGTCCCTGTTGATCTGCGAGTGCTATCCGCCACCCATGTCGCGTTGGATCAGGCTGTCGAGGAGGGAAGTTTTCGGGAGGATCTATTCTATCGCCTTTGGCAGGTTGATGTGCATCTGCCCCCCTTGCGGGAACGGGGCGAAGATATCCTTTTGTTGGCGAGAGCATTCCTCAGCGATGTGGACATGGATTGGAGCTTGGGACAAGAAGCCATCTCAGCCCTTCTCGCTCATCGTTGGCCCGGCAATGTTCGAGAGTTGCAGAACCGCATTCAGAGAGCCGTGTTGTTGAGCGATAGTGATCGTCGGGAGATCGCTCCGAAAGATCTGGGCTTGGATGTTGTTGCCCCGCCAGAAACCGGTCGATCGCTTCAAGAGGCTGTGGAGCGCTTCCGAACCCGATTGGTACTCGAGACCGTCGCTAAATGTGGCGGTAACCGGACGGAGGCAGCCCGACAACTGGACGTCGATCCTCGGACGATCTTTCGGTACATCAGCCGCGACGATTCTGGGCAGGAGGCATGACACCGATGTCTTGGGTTCAGACGACAGTAAAACTTCAAGTCACTGAAAGAACGGCGACACTGCTGGTTTTGGCCCTGCTTTCGCTCCTGTCTCTGGTGGGTTGCTTAGCCCCTGTCGACGCACCTGTTGCCGATGCGGGTGGCGCACCCATCAACCGAGCTCCGGCGATCGCTCCGGAGCAGACGACACCTTCGGAGGGCATTGTGCAACTAAATGCCAACTGTTCGGATCAGGAATTCCGACTTGGTGCCGTTGACGAGATGGACCTGAATGATGTGCTCTATGTACGATGGTTTGTGGACTACGACGGTGAAACAAATACAGCCATTGCTCAGGACAGTCTGTTGCCTCGGGAGCAGGTGACCACTCGGCGAGTCGGAACGTCTTTTCGCCTCCAGTTTAACTCGCCCCGCCACTTTCCAAATGGGCTACGGACTGGAGCCAACAACGCGCATCAACTCGAGGCCGTCGTGAGTGACCGAGACTTTGTGAGTGGTATGATGCCCATCAATCGAGCAATCCCGGAAGATGGTCGCTATGATCATGTCTGGTGGCTGTTGGTGTTTTCCGACGACGAGGATTGTCCGGAGGCGATGAGTCCATGAGGTCGATCCTGGCGGTTTTCCTGCTCTCCAGTGCAGGCTGCGTTGCCGATTTGCTGCAACTCGGCGAGGAGCCGGAACAGCCCTTTTGCGATGTGGAAACGCCGTGTCGAGACACATCAAAACAATGTATCTTTAATCGTTGTTTTGATCCGCAAGAGCCCTTTGAGCGGGTCGCCCTTAATCTCCATCGGGAGCAGCGAAGTCAGCAACTCTTGGATGTCGATTTGAGTAACAGTGCCCGACTTGATCTCAACCTGCTGGCTGAAATCCCAGTTCGATTGACAGCCGAATCGGCTGATGGGTCGCCATTGACTGGGCGAGTTGTTGCAAGCCGGCAGCACAGTATCCCCGGAAGTCCTGTTCATCGGCAGGCGATTCTCGGCAATGAGGGATCTGGCACCCTTTTGTTGACTGAAGGCACAGAGTGGCAACTTCGGTTTTTTCCGGAAGCGAAGAATTTTCCGCCCAGTGATCCCCAAAGCCTAGCGCCTCAGTCGAGTTTAGAGGAGCAAAGTGTTCGATTCCAGCTCGCTGATTCGGCCGTCAATGTCACTGGCCGGCTGCTGGCTGAAGATGGCTCTGCTTTAGCGAGTCGAGCGGTTCGTCTGCAGGATACGGACGGCAGGCGCGTCAGTGGCAGTAGTCGCAGCGATGAAGAGGGGCGCTTTGAGTTGACCCTACGGGCAGGCATCAATGAAGTGCAGTTACTGATCGATAGTGACGATCCTTCGCTGGCAGCCCGACTGATGGAACCTCGAGGGGTTGGAAACGGTGAGTGGGGTGATATCAACGTTCCCTTTGACGGTCCCGCCATACCCGTGGCTTTTACGGTCCGGTCTGGGCAGGACTCCACGCCTTTGGCGTGCGATATACTGCTTCGACCGGTGGCAGCGGGGGGGCTAATTCGGCACCGGTTGGAAACGGTGGCAGGTATCCCAACGTTGCTGGAGTTGGTTCAAGGACGTTGGTGGATCGACGTTCACCCGAGAGACCGTGATGACCTCGCTCCGGTGATTGGCCTGGAGGTGGATATTGCCCATCGAGGCCGCCAGGAGGTCGTGGTGAATCTGGCGAACCGGGTTCGTATGACAGGCGTTGTCTTGCTTCCCAATGGTCAGCCAGCATTGGGCGCACGGCTGATCTTCCAGCAAGTGATGGGTACAGGTCGTGAGGCTGATTTAAGCCCTTGGGCCTACCAGGATTGGGTTTTTGAGCATCAAACCGATGAAAACGGTCGCTTCGAACTCTCCCTACCCCCCGGTGAGATGGCCCTGTTTGTGGTGCCATCGGCGCCCCATCCTCGTCTGCTCCGCCTCTTATCGATACGTGACGAATTGAGTGTCGAGTTGCCCATCTCGGAGGGCACGTTGTTTAGCGGTGAGGTGTCCGGTGATGCGGGGGGAGGCAATACCTTGATCCAGGTTTTCTCCCGTGATCTGCGCTTCGCGAACCGTGCCGTCTTGTTAGGCGAAGGGATCGCCGGTGCCGACGGTAGTTTTAGTATACCGCTCCCGGTAGGACAGTAAGTCGCTTACAGGCTTTGCTTGCCCGCTGGGTACCCCGTGTGTCATCGCGTCGTTACCAGGGAGAACATCTCATGACCGAGGCGACCGAGGTCGAAAAGAAAGTTCAAGTACCCTCTGGCTTGTATCGTCACTGTTTGGGCTGCAAAGCCCTCATGCTGACACACGAGTTGGATGAAAATCTGTGGGTTTGTAGCCGCTGTGGTCATCATCATCGTCTCTCGGCTGCTCAGCGATTAGATCTACTTTTCGATGGTGACTGGTCTCGCCACGACGAAGATGTCACGAGCGGAGATCCTCTGGAGTTCACCGACACCCAAGCCTACCCTCAGCGTTTGGACCGCTACCGAAAGAAGACCGGTCATCAAGCAGCGTACCTCGCAGGGGCCGGACAGATCGGTGGGTTCCCGGCACAAGCCGGAAGCTTTGACTTTGGTTTCATGGGGGGGTCCATGGGCTCGGCTGTGGGCGAACTGATCTGTCGCCAGATCGAGCGGGCGACGGAAGCGAATGAAGCATTGGTGATCATCAGCGCCAGTGGCGGTGCTCGAATGCAAGAGGGGATTCTTTCTCTGATGCAAATGGCTCGGATTTCTGGACTGTTGCATCGCTATCGAAGCCAAGCCTCCTTTCCTTTTATCTCGATTCTGACGGACCCGACGACCGGCGGGGTTGCGGCGTCGTTTGCCATGCTTGGTGACTTCATTATCGCCGAGCCCAAAGCCCTCATCGGCTTTGCGGGCCCTCGCGTGATTGAGCAAACGATCCGGCAGAAACTTCCTGAGGGATTCCAGCGTTCGGAGTTTCTTCTCGAGCATGGTCTCATCGATCGCGTGGTTCCCCGAGACTTGTTACCTGGGCTCGTCGCAGAACTCATCGAGCGTACCCGACCCGTTCAGGCGTGACCACAGAGAGTCTGGTTGAGCGGATTCAGGCGATCTATGATCGACAGCGGGGGAAAATTCGCCGAGATTTAACCGGGATTGCCCACTTAGACAAAGCGCTGGGCTTTCCTTCTCGTCAACTTCGAACGGTGGTCGTCGCTGGTACGAATGGTAAGGGGACATGTGCCCGAACCATCGAGGCGATCGCCCGAGCGCATGGGCTTCGCACCGGATTATTCACATCACCTCATCTGAGCCGACTGAATCAACGTTTTCGAATCGATGGTTTGGAAGTGAGCGATGATTTGCTCGAACGGTCGATCCAGCGTGTCGACGATGGCCGAGCGACATTTTTCGAATTGAGCACGGCGCTTGCATTTGACCTCTTTGCCCGGGAGCGTGTTGATTTGGCCGTGCTTGAGGTGGGCATGGGCGGGCGATGGGATGCGGTCAATCACAGTGACCCTGAGGTCTCGGTCGTGACCAGCGTCGCCCTAGATCATCAGGAATACCTTGGGGAGACCTTGGAACAAATCGCAGGGGAAAAACTGGCTGTCGCTCGACGATCGAGGCCGCTCGTTCTCGGGCCGAGGATGGAGGCCTATCGAAACCAAGCTGAAGCGACTGGTGCAAATCTTTGGCTAAACGGAAAGGACTGGAGCGTCGATCGAACGAGCGTGAGGAGTGTCTCCGTGATTGCACAACGTCCAGAGACGATTCAGTTGGATATGCTCTGGGACGCTGTCGCAACGGGGGTGGCGGCATCGACCTGTTTGGGACTTCATGAGCAAGATGCTGTCCAGCAGGGGCTTGATCGTCTGCGTCACCCAATGCGGGGGGAGCGGGTTGGTGGCCTCTTGATGGACGCCGCACACAACGAGGCTGCTGTGACTGCTTTGGCTGGTGAGATAAGCCATTCTGTGGATGCACTCGTCAGTCTGTGCAGTCGGCATCCTCGTGTCCTTGCCCCCATTTTGCCCGTGGTTCGGCGCGTGTATGTGCTCGAAGCCGACCACCCGAAAGCGGTACCGGGAACATTGATTAGTGATGTTCTGCAGGGGCTGGGCGCTGAGGTGGCGTTGGTGAGCCGAGACGAGGCACTGGCTTTGATGGCTGAGGCGGTCGGTAAAGACAAACTGTCTTTGGTTGCGTTTGGTTCAATCTACGGACTGGGGCCGTTACGAGATGCCCTGATGGGAGTCGATGCATGATCATTAGTCTACTCTTCATGTTCGTTGCCGATCCTGGCTTGCAGCAGGTTCACGTGGAGGGTCGGTCCCAAGCCACCCACATTGACCTGAGCTTCAGCGGTCGTCCTACATTTCAGGCATTCCAGTCTCAAGCCGAAGGTTTGTTGGTGGTGGATGTTGTGGGCGGGAAGCGTCCTGCTGGCTTCCCTGAACGAATTCCCCTGCATGGGGACGCACACCTTCGACTCGTCGAACATGTCGGCAGTCGGACACGCCTTTTACGATTGGAGTTGCACACAGCCAAGGGGGTTTCGAGTTCAGCTCGGGCATTACGCGGTGGGATCCGGCTCGAAGTCCGTCAAGGGAGTAAGGGATTACGGGTCTTTCAAGCCAGTGGGAGCCGCCTTGTTGAGCCTCCATCGTCAAAGGTTGAAGCCCCGAGCAGCAGCCCTGTTGATGACTCAAACGTGAAGGGGTTGGAGCTTGCGCTGAAGAAGGAGCGCCAGGAAACGAATCGACTGCGTCAACTAATCGGAAGTTTTCGTCGACACTCGGGAGAGCGAGCTGCCGAACTCCGGTCCCTTGACGAAAGTTTAAGTGAGCGTCGGGCTCAATCCAAACGTCGAAAGGAAGAGCTGAAAGCAGCAGGGAAGTCGCTGAGTGAAGTCGAGAAGAAGATACGCCTTCGGCGTCAAGAAATCGTCAAACTTCAAGCCGCAGAAGCCGATGCAAAGCGACGCCTGGATCAGGTCAAAGGCTCTTCTAAAGACCGGGGTGCTGAACTGAACCGGTTGGAATTGGTCGAGTTGGCTCATCGGGCAGAGATTACCCGTTTAGTCCGTGAGGAAATGGACCTTGAACAGGGCGATACGGCCTACCTGGCGCGGATGGCGAAGCTGCAACTGTCTGTCAAATCGCTCGCAAAA
This sequence comes from Myxococcales bacterium, assembly GCA_002696345.1. Taxonomy (GTDB): domain Bacteria; phylum Myxococcota; class UBA4151; order UBA4151; family UBA4151; genus UBA4151. Next base: position 4,758 of record NZRT01000026.1, on the reverse strand, counting down.
AAGCAGAAGAAACTCACCGCAAAAGCCGCCAAACGAGCCAATGTTTTGAAATCTCGGGAGCAGGAGGCTGAGGGGTTAAAGGCTGAACAGGCTCGCTATCGTCGCAGGATCAAAGAACTCGATCAGCGTCACGCCAAGATCGATAAAGGGGTCCAGGCGAAAGATAAGGAACTCGAGCAACTTCGGGGGAAGCTTGATGTCCTCGACAGGGAGCTCGGTGTCGCAATCGCTCGATATGAAAAAGCTCAGAAGGGTCTGGGGAAAGCCCAGAACAAAGAGGCAGACTTCGAAAATCGAGCGGTCGCTCTACGGGCACGAATTGCGAAGTTGGTTCGGGACACCGCAGACCGTGAGGCTCAGCACGGTCAGGCAAATCGACGACTCGGCAAGCAGCGGGCTCGTATTAAAAAGTTGACCGCTTCCGTCGCCTCGGCGCGAAATGATGCTCAACGAGCCGGTGTGCAGCTCGCACGAGCTCGGAAAGCGGTCGCTTCTACGGAACAGCGCGCTGCTGCTTTGAGCCAAGAATTTGCAAGATTAGAAGCCCTTTCCTCAAAGGCAAAGGGACGGCTATCTGAATTTGAAACCAAGCTCGCTGCCCAGCGAAAAGTTGTGCAAGCATTACGCGAGCGCCTGGCGAAGCAACAAGCGGGGTTATCAAAAGTTGCGCCGGGAGCAAAGGCAGCCAAGGTGAATCTTGCGAAACTCAAAAGAGAAAAGCAGCGGCTGAAGGCGGCACTCAAAGCCACCCAGAAACGAATCGATAACCGCCAGAAGAACGTGGCGGTGACCCGCAGAGATTTGGTGAAAACAAAAGCTGAGGTCGGTCGTTTGAATGCCGATTTAGCCAGCCTCAAAAGACGCCAGTCATCCCAGTTAGACCGGACACAAGAACTTAATCCTAAGCGCCAGTTAAAACGCAAGGCGTCGGTCAAGGAGACCCGTAAAGAGCGGTTCCATTCCAATGGGTTTGGTGGGGCCCAGGGGGCGATCACTTCGGAGCGCGTTGCGAAGCATAAGGTCGAGGGGGCGAAGAAGTCTGACAGACAGACGCTGGTGAAACGAGTGGGCTATCGACCCGTTGGGCCAGAGCGCGTGGTCATCCACGTTCAAGGCAAGCCCAAAGCAAAGCTGAAGCAAATCTCGGAGACAACGACCCTTCTCGAAATTCGGGGAGCACGGAGTGTGAAGACGAATGGCTCTCTCAACACGAGGCGGTTTGGCGGGCGCATCCATCGTATTTCTTCGCGCTATAAACAGGGACGGGTCCGTGTTCGGATCACCCACGAATCGGGGCTTCGATTGAAGTCTGTGCATAAGAAAGGGCGCCTCGAAGTCCGGGTTCGATGAGCGTCTTTCTCGGGTTTTTTCTTCTTCTCGCCTCTACGATCGATGTTCAGGCCAAAGATCTAAGACTCGACAAAGAGGGGACGCTCTTTGCACAAGGAGACGTCGTCATCCGATGGCGTGGGCGTGTCTTTCGAGCCAATGAAGCTCGTTTGGACCGAAAGAAAAAACGCATTATCCTTGTTGGCGGCGTCAACACCGAAGAGTCCGGTGCGGTGCTTCAGTGCGCTCGCTTAGACCTCAAATCGGGGCGGATCGAAGCCAAGGATGTCGACCTGTCGATTCGGGATGAGATCGGAAATCGGCTTGTGCAGGCGAAGGCAGCAACAGTGCTCCAGGAGGGAACAAACAAATCTTTAAGGGAGGTGAATCTGACCGTGTGTCGATGCGAAACGCCCCCTTGGAGTTTTGCCGCCAAGCGGGTCGATATTTTAGGGGCTCAGAATCGAGTGATTCTGAACTGGCCGACGCTGAGAGTTCGAAGTGTACCTGTGCTTGTTCTACCGTGGTGGAGTCTACCGTTGGGTCGACGTTCATCGGGACTGCTCTCTCCTGTGACTCGATATGATGCACGAGATGGGGTTCGAGTGGGTTTGCCTCTGTATTATGCCGGGGCGAGTTGGTGGGATGCGACGCTAACCAGCGGTTGGGTGCAGTCGCGGGGAGCCTGGTTGAAAGGCGAATTTCGAGCGACTCCGACGGCCGGTGCGAAAACACAACTTCAGTTCGAGACACTTGAGGGGCGCTGGCTCGGCGAGGTTGCTCATTATGACCCGGCACCAGCCCGTGAATGGAATGTACATGGTCTTCTGGCCAGCGATTCTGATGCCTTTCCGGACTTGGCGGTTTTGGCATCTCGTCGCCAGTTACCCGCCATTGATCTGCAGCAACGGCTTCGATTGGGAGATCAGGCAGCCGCTCTGAGCTTCGGTAGCTGGCACGGTCGCCGCAACGGTAGTCTTTGGACTGGACCTTTGGTGCACGCAGGAAGTGGTCACATGGATCTCCATCTGACCGGGGATCATGGTTCTCTGCACGGCCATCTTGGGATTCAGTCGCAACCCGGTGATCCGATGGTGAATGATTTGCGTCCCTTTGCCAGTCTTTACGGTAGCGGGGGCGGTACGATACCTCCTTACCTCGGCTGGCAGTCGAGCGTTTGGGCGGAAGTGGGCAAGGAAGCTCGTCTGGGGGCCGCCCTTTCTGTCTACTCGGTACTTTCCAATGGCCGAGGTACTTGGCTCAAGCCGTCCATCGAAGGTCGAATTCAGCGCCTTCCAGCACTTTCATTCAAAGGTTTGGAGGCACCGTGGCTGGGGATTGCTGGAGAACTATTAAGCGTTGGATTTGAAGCTCGCCAATCGGGTTTCATCCAACGCTACGGTTTAATATTTGGTCGTCGGATCATCGATAGGACGGGAGGAGAAGAGGCCTCCATCGCCTCTTCTGGCGTCCTCGTCGATTGGCTGGGGTCTTGGAAACGCAGGCAGTGGACATTCACGACTCGTTGGGTTCTCGACAGTGAAAATCTTACCCCTGCTGTCGTTAGTGGCTCTTATCTGTTTCGGGATCAAAGGGGACGAGAACGGTTTCGGGTCGCCTATCAACGGCGTGATCTTGGGAGGGATCTGACTTTAGATTTAGATCCGGCTTTGGGCCTCTCACGTCATCTGGGAACGGAAGAGCAAAGTGATGTTTATGAAGATTTGAGTGGTCGAGTCCGTTGGGAGACGGGTCGGCTACAGGTTGAGGCTTCAGCAGCCTTTCGGCCGACGACTTCTAGCCTCCGTTTGTTAAGCGCAACGCTTGGGTATCGTAGCCCATGTGAGTGTTGGGGACTGGCTGTGGAAGCGGGTTGGGCTGGTGATATTGCGTTGAATAATGAAAGCTACGGAGCACCTATTGTTGGGATCGGATTTAGTGGTGGATCCAGCCGACCGAAGATACTTCAACAACTCAGCGAGGTTGGTTGGCGATGATCCTCGTGCTCGATAACTACGACAGCTTTACTTACAATCTCGTCCAGATGCTCCAAGTTCGTCGACAGCGGGTCGATGTTCGCTGCCACGACGATCATGAATTACTCGACTGCTCCCCGAATGACTACCAAGCACTGGTGGTGGGGCCGGGGCCGGGCAAGCCCGAGGATGCCGGATCTTGCCTCAACCTTCTTCGCCTCTTTTGGGCAACAAAACCGATCCTTGGCGTGTGTCTGGGGCATCAGGCGCTCGCAATGCTCAGTGGTGCAGAGTTGGTCCTGGCTCCTGAACCGATGCACGGCCGTGTTGTTCCGATCCATCATTGTGAGGACGGACTTTATCGAGGGTTGCCGCTACCCTTCCAAGCGACCCGGTATCACAGTCTGGTGATCCGCCGCGAGACATTGCCTGCTGCGTTCGAGGTCACAGCTTGGACTCACGAAGGACTTGTGATGGGCTTGCAACACCGTGAGCATGCAGTTCATGGGGTCCAATTTCACCCGGAGTCCATCGCTAGTGAAGGTGGCGGAGCGCTCATCGATAATTTTCTGGAGTCCATCAAATGATTCAGCTGGTCGCTCCACGAGAAGCACTTATCCTGGGGCTCATGAGTGGTACGAGTTGTGATGGTTTAGATTTAGCATTGGTGCATTTTGGACCCGGTGAGACTGATTGGAGTCTCGAAGCATTTCGAGAAATTCCCTACACGTCCGAGTTTCGTTCTCAGTTGCTTGGCGCTGCCGAGGTACGGCTGCCCGACGTGTCTAGACTGCACGCAGAAATTGCCGACGAAACGGCGAGAAGTGTGGCGGCATTTCTACGTGATCAGAAGCGACCCGACTTGGTGGTAAGTCATGGGCAGACACTCTGGCATGCGCCGGCGCCCTTTGGGCAGGCGGGGGGGCATACACTACAGTTGGGAGACGGCGATCGCCTCAGCGCCCATCTCAAACTTCCCGTCCTCTGGAATCTTCGAAGTGGCGACATGGCCATCGGTGGTCAAGGCGCGCCCTTGGTGCCCGTAGCGGATCAGTTCCTTTTGGGTCGTCACGCTCCGCTTTGGCTGCTGAATGTGGGGGGGATTGCCAACCTCACAGGGCTCGGCCTCGACGGTGAGTTACTCGGTATGGATGTAGGACCAGGGAACTGTCTTCTCGATCGCTGGATCGAGTATCGAACCGAGGGGCGAATGCATTGTGATCAGGATGGCCGCTTTAGTTCGGCGGGGTCACCGGATTTGGAAATCGTACGTGTCTTGGTGGAAGCTTGTTCTTCGGAGGCAGGCTGCTCTCTTGCCCGTGAACGTTTCGATTTAGAATTTTTGCTCGGTTTTCTCCCGGCGGATGGCTCGTTGGAGGATGGTGCTGCAACTTTAATCCGCGTGACAGCCGAACTGATTCGACGAGCTGTTGAGCGGACTCAACTCAAAGCC
>NZRT01000025.1 GCA_002696345.1 Myxococcales bacterium | reverse complement strand
GTCGAAAGGGTGGTCGTGGCACTGGGCGCATTGCATTCGCGTCCCTAAAAATATCTGAGCGGTATTGGACATGTTATCCAAAGGCATTCCGGCATCCCTCAGATAGTAGCCTACCGCCGGATCATCCCAAACATACCCATCCGCGGTAATCAGTTCCTTGACAAATTCATCGTAGGGCTTGTTTTCACGCAGGCTGTCCTTGATCCAGTCCTGATAGGAAAGCATAATCGATCGTCGGCCTCGCGATTTTACCCGGAGGATATCGGCCCAAAAATTGTAGTAAGAACTTACATACCCTTCGGAATCGACCAATTCGTCAATCAGCTCCGATCGCTTGCTTGAGGATTTCGATTGAAGGTACTCCTGAAGCTCTCCGTAGGTTGGAATACGACCTGCTATGTCGAGGTAGATTCTTCTGGCGAACACTTCATCCGTAACCGGCGGGTTTCGCACTTTGCCAACTTTTTCCAGATCGTCGGAGATGAAGGCGTCTATTTGATCGGCAGCCTCTTGCCATGATCTGTCTTCAGCCGATACTTTGATTTCGCCTGCCGTGACCGTTGTGGCAAAGGCCGAAACGAAAAATACAAGCGAGGCGGGCGGGCGCTTAATATGGCGAGGATTCATATTCGATGCATAGGAATGTCCCAAGATAGCTGGCATTACAAGACCTCTTCGAGATGAAAAGCTACCTGTAATTAACGACTCCAACCCAAGTCGGGTTTCTTGAAATTTATCGAATACCGCGAAAAACCCGGTCTCCAAACACGATTACTACCCCCTTAGGCGTAAGACCCTAGCGCTTCCAGCCCGGACCTGAATCTGAATAAATCCTCCTTAACCTACTGGACATCAATGGGTTCTTGAGATTTCACCAGATCATCCAACTCTTTGAGGCGAGAGAGAAAGTCTTCCAGCTTGCCCAATGGCAGGGCGCAAGGTCCGTCGCATTTGGCCGATTCCGGATCTGGGTGAGCCTCGAGGAACAAGCCGGCCAAGCCCGTCGCCAAGCCCGCTTTCGCGAGCTGGAAAACCTGTTGCCTTCGCCCTCCCGCCGCTTCCGCCTGTCCGCCAGGAATCTGCAGCGAATGCGTCACATCGAATATTATGGGGTACTCGAATTGTTTCATGACGCCGAATCCGAGCATGTCGACGACGAGATTGTTATAGCCAAAACTGGTTCCACGCTCGCAAAGCATAATGCGCTCGTTGCCAGCCTCCTCTAATTTTCGGGCGATATGACCCATTTCCCGTGGAGAGAGAAACTGCGCCTTCTTGACGTTGATAATCGCCTCCGTCTTAGCCATCGCCACCACCAGATCCGTCTGGCGACACAAGAACGCTGGCAATTGGATAATGTCGCACACTTCGGCGACTGGACTAGCTTGATGCGGTTCATGTACATCGGTGATCACCGGCACGCCAAACGTCTCCTTTATCTCCTCAAGCCATTTCAACCCCTCATCAAGACCCGGGCCACGAAAGCTATTGATCGAGGATCGGTTGGCTTTGTCGAAAGAGGCTTTGAATACATAGGGGATCTTCAATCGATCGGTTACCGCTTTGTAGGTCTCAGCTATACGGAGGGCCAAATCTCTCGATTCGAGCACGTTCATACCTCCCAACAAAACAAACGGCAGCTGATTGCCGCATTGTAAGTCGCCGACGCTTACCACCTTGCTCATACCGATTTGTCTCAACCGATAATCATCCGAGCAACGCAAAAAAATTGTTCTCCCGACCGAACTGGCATCGCGAAAAGTTTGCCTTCACTCTCAATTAGCCACCCAATCCGAAAGCTGCCTTCTGGCTCCTAGAACTGCAATTCACGAAAATTAGCGAACCATCGATATGTCTAAACGAAGATTCTGCTGGATCGACCTGGAAATGACGGGCCTAGACCCAGAAGTCGACCGCATCCTGGAAGCGGGAGTCATCATCACCGACAAGTATTTGGAACCGGTCTACGAGTGGGAGACCGCTGTTTTCCAGCCATCGGAAGTACTGGAGTCGATGAACGATTGGTGCAAACACCATCACGGCGAAAGCGGCTTGTTGAAACGAGTTCCTGAAGGCATCAGCGAAGAAGACTTGGATCGAACGCTTGGCGAAATCGTCACCAAGCATTTCAAGAAGAAGAATCCGGTCGTTATCTGCGGCAACTCGATAGCCCAAGACCGTAAATTCATCGACAAGTACCTTCCCCAATTTGCCGAACGTCTGCACTACCGGATGCTCGACGTATCCAGTTTTAAAATCGTTTTTCGGGAAATGCTTGGAAGAGAATTCAAGAAGGCCAATTCGCATCGAGCCCTGGACGATATACGCGAGTCTATTGCGGAACTGAAATACTACATGGGAGCCATCGATCCGAGCGAGCTTGCTTTGATCGACAATTCCCACAGTCCGCCCGCCGATAGCGAGCCCGGACCCGAGAAGAGCTCCAACGATTAGACCGGTATTCGAGAATTACGGGCCGCGATAGAATCGATCAATCTTATCAGCCACGTCCCTGTACCCGATATCGTTGGAGTATATAGTCTTGTATTGCTCGATAGCCTCTTCTGGCCTCTCCAGTTTCTCGTAGCACTCCGCAAGCAAATAGAGAACTTCCTTTTTGAAATCATCCATTACACTGATTCCCTCCACTGCTTGCTGCAGCTGTTCCAAAGCAAGATCGTATAGCGTTTTCGCCATAAAGCAGCGCCCTAGGAGCACAAGCGACTTGAGCCTCAAGCTAGGGCTTCGCTGGGAAATCTGAAATTGCTGGATACCTGAATCTACATCCCCACTCTCAAGCAGATAACTTCCGTACTTGAATCGCTGGCTGTAGTCGTTGGGGAATTGCTCTACCAACTTGCGACTTTCTTCCAATTTAAGCGCAAGCAATTCTGTCTCTAATTTCATAATACGTTCATCTGTGGTGTCCCCGCTATTCGATGATCGCTTCAGTTCGAATAGTTCTCGCTCCACTCGATTCACTCTCAATTCGCTTCTTAGTTGGCGCAGAGGCGCGTCATTCTCAGCATCAGGCAACGCGAAGGCCTTCTCTAGCCAGGCGAGGGCATCATCGTATTTCTCCTGCCTCAGATAGATTCGCACCAGCAATTTGTAGTTGTCCACGTTTTGCGGATCCCGGTGTATCGATTCTATCAAGTCGCGCGAGCGCAGCTCACTATTCCCGTCATCCACTACGACTCGATTAGCCCGCTCTAGAGAATCCGACTCTTCTTTGTCTTTAAGCTTCGAACGAAAATCCTCTTCGCTATCCGCCCACTTTCCTTTGTTAATGGAGTGGGCTACGGAAGCGGATTTGACAATCTCCTGAACCTGTCCACTCCCCGGTTTAAGCTCGTTTAGCTTCTCCGCAACTTTCAACGCCTTTTCAGTAGAGCCCGCTTTTATTAATGATTCGCAATAGCGCTCGAGCTTGGCAAAATTCTCTGGGTACCGGTCGCAAACCGACTCTAGGCAAAAGGCTTCCGTTTCGTTTAACTCTAGCAAGTTCGCTCCTCTGGCGACTAGTGACAGCGCCTTGATATTATAGACATCGCGTGACAGGGCCATCTCCCCAATCGCCATAGCCTTCGCGGGTTGCCGCTTCAGAACCACGTAACCCGGCAGTAAAACGCTATAGTTCGCCAAGCGTCCCAATAACCGGCCGATTCCCTTCTTTCTCTCCGCATTGATCCGCCTTTGAGCTCTGCGGAGAAGTTTTCTAACTTCCAAGCATCCCGGTTGCCCTCCTAGCAATTCACTGCAAATCTCTACCGTGTATTCAGAATTTCCACGAGTTATCGCGAGTTTCGCGTTCTCCAACTTCTTGCGATCCCTCTCAGGTAAATCGTGTTCTGGCACTTCGGGCATAGACAATACTAGGCGAGATCCTTTTCCACCGCTTGCTCAAGATCGCGAATAGCTGATGCCGCCATGCTTGCTTGCTTGGCTTCCACGAGCAGCCTCAATTTTGGCTCCGTGCCTGAATACCGGACTAGCAACCTGCAATCATCACCCAATTCTCTCCCGAGTCGGGATATCGTATCGCTTAGATGGGGACAGGATCCGATTGGAGGCTTTGAGTTCACCGGTATGGACCGCTTCTCGATAGGAAACGACATATAGAATGACGCCAATTCTTTTAGACTTTCATCAGACTCGCATACAAGCCCAGCAATCTTAAGGGCCGCGTATAAGCCATCGCCCGTTTTGGAGAACTCTCCAATAACAATATGCCCCGATTCCTCTCCTCCAAGGCCATAGCCATCCTTTATCATCAATCGCGACACGAATTTGTCTCCTATATCGACTCTCCGTGTTTCTATCTTTCTCTCAGCCAAAGCCAAATCCAAGCCTAGATTGCTCTGGTTGGTCGTTACCAGAACACTGTCCTTCAACTGCCCGCGCGCATCCGCTTCAATTGCCAGAATTCCCAACGTTGCTTCACCCGCTAATTTCGTTCCGTCCTGATCAAATACAATTACACGATCTCCATCCCCATCAAAAGCGAATCCCATGTCAAAGCCCCCTGAAGAAACCAGCGTCGACATTGCCTGAGGGCATTCACTGCCTACGCCATCGTTAATGTTATCTCCATTCGGGTTGTTCCCCAACACCTCGACCGAAGCTCCGAGTCGTTCAAAAACTCCAGGAGCCACAGAACTCATAGCGCCATTCGCGCAATCCAGAGCAATTCGCTTTCCAGTAAGCATGTTCTGAGGAAAGGCATCCAAGATCGCTGATGAATACTCGGCCGCTCGGCCGCAATCAGCATCCTGGATTTCACCAAACTCCAATTCTCCTGGAGCATCTAAAGCGTCGAGCTCCTCATCGAGATGCCTCTCGAATGTCTCCGTAGGCTTCGTCCCGCCTTTTTGAAAAAACTTCAAGCCATTGTCCTTGCTCGTGTTGTGCGAAGCGGTGATCGCGCAACCGGCATCCATTTCAAAGGTAGCGACCAGTTTCGCTACAGCAGGAGTCGGAACAATTCCTAGTGATTCAATTCTCCCGCCTCCCGCTTCAAACCCTGCCGCCAAAGCGGATAAGAGGGCCAAGCCTGATGCCCGCGTATCCCGCCCAACCAATAGTGTCGGAGCTTTGGGCGAGTCCTCTTGACGCGCCAATAATCGAGCCATCGCTAATCCCGAGCGATAAGCGATCCCGTCATTCAATTGTGGACTTCCATACTCACCCCGTATGCCGTCCGTCCCAAAATGCTTAAGAGCCATTATGATCTGTAGAATTCCTTGGCCTGATCGATTTTTTGCCGAACGGATCCTCCCAAAAGCAACTCTCTCGCTTCGGCTACACCTTCCCGAATACTCTCATGGCGACCGACGATATAAAACGCTGCCGCTGCGTTGATAGCAACTGAATCTTCCAAGGCCTTGGGCGCTGCGCCATCTAGCAAACGGTCGAGGATCCCGATGTTTTCCGCGACGTCTCCTCCCTTTAAATCCGATAGCATTCCCCTTTTAACCCCCATCTGTTCGGGACTCCACCTCTCGTATAGGCCGTTTAGAGATCCAAATCCGCGAGCCAAATTACTCCCGGCAACACTGAACTCATCCATCCCGCCTTCAGGCCCCATGTCACAATGGGCGATCAATCCAGCTTTCAGCCCCAAAGACTGCTCTGCTTCTGCCATGAGTTCCATAACCGATTCGCTAAATACACCCAATAGCTGATGAGCTGGTTTGGCGGGATTTATCAAGGGACCCAAAATGTTGAATACCGTTCGTTGACCCTTTTTCGCAAGAGCCTGTCTCACGGGAACGATTTCCTTGAACGCCGGATGAAAGGCTGGAGCGAACATGAAACAGAATCCCAACTCCCGCATGGATCGCTTCAACAGCCCATTATCCGCAGTTATGTCAATCCCGATGGCTTCCAGCAAATTGGAACTACCGCATTGCGAAGTAATCGACCGGTTCCCGTGTTTTAAGACGGGTATACCGGCAGCCGCCACGACAAAGGTGACAGTCGTGCTGATATTAAACGTATGCTGCTTATCTCCTCCCGTGCCACAGACATCGATGGCGGAATCACTCCACTCCGATAACTCTGGATCTCGGGCCAGCTGGCGATATCGTTTGGCCAATCCAGCGACTTCTTGCGAAGACTCCCCTTTTATCGCGAGTCGCGTCAGAAAATCTGCTTTTAACCCAGCTTCCACATCGGCCGAAGCCAGCAGATCCGCGACATCAACCGACTGTTGTTCCGTAAGGTCCACGCCTTGGGCCACTTTGGCGATACAATCCTCGAGTTCCATGGCTTGAAAGGATTAAGCAGGCGCTCTGGCAAAAACAATTCTAAATAAAAGGCGCTCGATACACGAATCTAGACCTTAAAAGCGGCTACTGGACAATAACCGCGATTGCTCCCAATTCGTTAAACATTAACTTGACGGGTTAGAAAGCCGCGGTTATCAACCGCTCCTTTTATCGAATCACGCCTAAAACTCAGCACGGAATTTAGCAGAAATGGCCAATCCAAAACGCAAGCAATCCAAACGCCGCAGCCGGCTCCGTCGCGGGGCTAACCGCTTCGAGGAGTCTCAACTCGCCAAGGATCCGATGGATGGCACTTCGTTTCGGCCTCACCGCGTAAATCCAAACAACGGAATGTATCGCGGTCGTCAAGTGATCGATGCTTCGCTCTAGCAAATACAAGAGCAACCTGTCGCATTTGACATCAAACTTTCCCCGTTTATTCTAGCGTAATGCATGATCGGGGCAATGCCTGCATCGCCGTAGACGCGATGGGTTCGGACAAAGGTCCTAGCGAAATGGTGGCCGCAGTGGCATTAGCCCTGAAAGGCTACCCGAGCATAGCCCCAATTATCTTGGTCGGCCAAGAAGACGCTCTCGTTCCATGCGTTAAAAACGCTGGACTTCAAGATCACCCGAAGCTCTCGATTCAACACGCTTCGCAAATCGTCGACATGGAGGACAAGCCTCTCCAGGCGATGAAGCAAAAGAAGGATTCGAGCATGGCTCGGGCAATTGAGCTCGTGAAAGAAGGCAAGGCCTCTGTCGTGGTAAGTTGCGGGAATACGGGGACGTTGATGGCGAGCGGAACGATAAGGCTGCGAACCATGGAAGGAATCGAGCGTCCGGCCCTCGCTACCGTAATGCCACGACAGGAAGGCCATTTCGTACTGATCGATGCTGGTGCCAACCCATCGGCAAAACCCGAGCATCTCGTACACAACGCCGTACTGGGAAGCGCGTACTGCCAGCATGTCCTCGGCACCGAGAACCCTCGCGTCGGATTAATGACCATCGGAACTGAGGAGGGGAAAGGCAATGAAACCACGAATGCGGCCAACGATCTTCTGAAAAGCATCCCGGGAATCATCAACTACCACGGCCCCATCGAAGGTTTTCAGTTATTTGAAAACGTCGTGGATGTCGTTGTGTGCGATGGATTTACAGGGAATGTGATTCTCAAAACAGCCGAATCCCTCTTCAAGTGCCTCTTCAAAGACTTTCTAGGAGGAGAGATTAAGAAGAATCCCGTTCGACAACTGGGATACCTCTTTTCGAAAGGGGCGTACGACGCGATTAGAACGCAGCTGAATCCGGAACGATACGGTGGCGCCCCATTGCTTGGGATCAAAGGTAACATATTGAAAGCCCATGGATCGAGTAATCGCGAAGCAGTCAAAAGCGCCATACGCATCGCGAACGAGATCATCAGCAAGGACTTGAATACGCAGATCACTTCTTACATCGCTCAGGCAAATCGCATCATCTCGCCTCCTTCAAACCAAAGCTAAGGATTATTTGCGAGTTGCCACCAGGCTATCTCTCGCCATTCAGTCTCAACGCATGAACGATACGCCAAGATCGGTAGTCATAAAAGGAACCGGCTCCTACACGCCGGCTAATATCAAAACGAACAACGACTTGGCCTCAACCGTCGATACCTCCGACGAGTGGATTTTCACGCGCACGGGAATCAAAGAACGTAGAATTGCATCCGAGAAGGAAACCGCGTCCGACATGGGCGCCTCTGCAGCCCAGCGAGCCCTTGAGGCAGCTAAACTGGAAGCTTCCGATATCGATCTCGTGATCGTTGCTACGATTACCCCGGACATGCCGTTTCCTTCGACCGCTTGCCTTGTTCAAACCAAGTTAGGCATTACCAACGCTGTATGCATGGATATCGAAGCCGCGTGCTCTGGATTCGTCTACATTATGGAAGTCGCTGCGTCCATGATTCGATCAGGACGCTACCAACATGCCCTGATTATTGGGACGGAGAAACTCTCTAGCATCCTCGATTGGGAAGACAGGACAACCTGCGTATTGTTCGGAGATGGCGCGGGGGCTGCCATTTTGGGTCCTTTAGAGACTCCAGGTGTTGGGCTGCTGGATTTCACATTGGGATCTGACGGAGCCCAAGGAGACGTGCTTTACATGCCCGGCGGTGGCAGCGCTAATCCAGCGACGGCCGACTCGCTAAACGATCGTCTTCACTTCCTCAAAATGAGAGGACGCGAGGTTTTTAAGCTCGCTGTCAAGGTGATGGAACAGGCGGCTCAAGAAATTCTTGAACAAAACGGGCTCGAACCGGACCAACTCTCCTGCCTAATACCGCATCAGGCGAATCTTAGAATCATAGAATTGCTTTCCTCGCGATTGAATGTGCCCATGGAACGCTTTTACCTAAACCTAGAAAAATACGGAAACACTTCAGCCGCATCTATTCCGATTGCCCTCGACGAGGCTATCCGTTCAGGACGCATGGCATCAGGCGACTACACTTTGCTGGTAGCGTTTGGGGCTGGCTTAACTTGGGGCGCTGCGCTCTTAAAGACTCCTTGAGCCACGAAAAGCATCTTTAACTTGCTATCACTTTCCCTAGTAAATACCTTCCTGTGCCCATGGTTCGAGTTCTCGCAACAATATTTGCCCTGCTGCTGGCGCCCGTTTTGGCACAGGCGGCAAACATTACCTGGGACTCCGAAAACGGCTACCAGTCTGACGAAGTCGAATTGTCGGGCCTGCTGCCCCAAGAAATCCAAAGAGTTCTAGACTCGATGAACAAAGGGCGAAAAGCCGAAGAGCGCCGCAACTTTCGGAAAGCCCTTCGCAACTACAAGCGGGTCCACAAGAAATTTCCCAAAAGCCAATACGCGCCTGAAGCCCTATTCAGGACAAGTCAGATCAGACTCGAGCAGAATAATATCGACAAGGCCTTCGATGCTTTCGAGCTAATCGCCTTTGTTTATCCGAGCTACGGAAGTTTCAACGATATGATAGGCGAGATGTACAAAATCGCTGTTCGGCGACAAGAAAGCTACCGGCAGCGCTTGTTCTTCATTCTCCCAGGATTTCTCAACTTGGATAGAGCCACTCGTTATTTCGAGCGCGTCGTCTCCATTGCCCCATACAGCGACTACGCGCCATTGTCACTAATGAACGTGGCCCAAATTTGGTCTAAAAAGAAAAACGACACACTTGCGATTTACGCTCTCGATCGACTAATCACGAACTACCCGAAGAGCTTTCTAACTCCTGACGCCTATATCCAACTAGCGAATACACACTCCAACTTAGTTCGCGGTCCTTACTACGATCAGAGCAATACCGAGGACGCGATCACCTTTTTTGAGGACTTTCTAATTCAATTCCCCGAAAACAACCGAGTTGACGAGGCTGAAAGCGGATTGTCCGATACGCAAAATCTCATGGCGCTGAGCAAGGTCAAGATTGGCGATTTCTACTTTCACAAGCGTTCCAATTTCCACGCCGCGAAAGTCCTCTATAACGAAGCGATCACGCTCGCGCCGACATCAGGCAGCGCTGAAATGGCTAGATCCAAACTGGATATGATCGCCGCGAAAGAGGAAAAGAAAGGCGTTCAGGATGCTCCCGAAGCTGAACGCGAAGAGCCCGACTCAGAAGAGATGCAAAAGAAGGCGAAGAGACGGGCTAAAAGGAAAGTTCTTGGATTATTCTAATCCAACATCAACCATTCCTCTTACTTCCTTTCGATGGCTCGCATTTTGAACATCATTGCAATCTTTGTAGCTCTATCGGTGCTGACCAGCTGCGCGACTTATCAATTAGGAACTCCGGGAAATTCCGAATCGTTTAAAACCGTCTACGTTAAACCGGTTCGCAACGACTCGACTTTCCCGATGCTGAAAGCTACGTTGACGGCTTCGCTTCGAAAATCTATCCAGGAATCAGGTTTCCTCTCCAACGCCTCCGAGGGTGAAGCGGATACCATCCTTGAAACGCGAGTGGTATCCGTAAAACGGGATATCGCTGCCGTATCTTCAATCGATGTGGGGCGTGGTCGAAAATATGAGTTGGAGTTCGAAACGCTCTGCACGCTTTATCAGAGCGAAGACGGGCAAATGAAGCCGCTGTTTACGGATCGACGAGTCATCGCCAAACAAGACATTTTCGCGGATAGCGGACAGATAAATGCCGAACACCAGGCAGGCCCGGAAATCGCTCGGAAAATCGCCCGTAGAATATCGGAATCCGTTCTCGATACGTGGTAGCGGCTCCGAAGCGAGGCAATTAGTTATCGCCAAAGGAGTTCAGCGAATACTTATTATTCTTTCATGGAATCTCCCATTCTCTCTCCGTCTATTTTAGCGGCAGACCACACGCGACTAGCCAATGATGTCAGGGCAGTAGAAGGCCTTGGCGTCCAATGGCTTCATATTGATATCATGGACGGCCATTTCGTGCCGAATCTTTCATTCGGACCCAAAACTGTAGCTGATTTACGATCGAAGTCGGATTTGTTTTTCGACGTACATCTGATGATCGACAACCCGAGAGAGTTTATTGAGCCATTCGCTGATGCTGGAGCCAACTTGATCTCCATTCACACAGAACCTGAATACAATGTCTCAGAAACCCTAAAGCGTATCCGGGAATTGGGGGCGCAAGCCGGAATCGTTATCAATCCGGACACAAACGTCGCCGATGCGCTGCCATTTCTCTCTCAAGTAGATCTTGTTTTAGCCATGACCGTTCAGCCCGGATTCGGGGGGCAGTCGTTTACCGAGCCGGTTCTCGACAAGGTCCGCGAGCTCGATCACATCCGCCAATCGAAATCTCTAGAATTTCGGATTCAGGTCGACGGAGGAATCAACACGGAAACCGCTAAATTGTGCCGTCGTGCTGGAGTCGATACATTCGTCGCTGGCACCGCTTTTTTTCGCGCCCCAGATCGAGCGGCCTTCCTAAAAGAAATTCAATCGATGGATTGAAGATGACCACTGGTGACATGCGAACGAGACCCATGCCCAACGAGATTGGAACAATTCTCTTTGATGAATCCGCGATTGCGAACCGAATACAGGAACTTGCCAATGAGATCGGCGAGCAAAACGGATCCGGCGAGATCACAATCATTTGCGCGCTTACTGGAGCTCTTATTTTCACCGCCGATCTTGCTCGGAAGCTCGAATCTCCCGTCAAAATTGACTGTATTCGAATAGAGAGCTACGGCAATCACTCAAGCGCCGTATCCACACCGGAATTCTCCGCCCCTCTCAAGAATGGGATCAAAGGAAAGAATGTCTTGATTGTCGACGACATTTTGGACACAGGGCATACCCTATCCGCATTAATCTCTTATTTGAAACGCCTTCGCCCATCATCAATTCGGTCCTGCGTCCTCTTAGACAAACCGGCTAGGCGTGAAGTCGAGGTTAACGCTGACTTCGTTGGTTTCACCATCCCGGATCAGTTTGTCGTCGGGTATGGTCTAGACTATGCGGAGCAGTACAGGTCTCTTCCCTACATCGCTACAATCGATCAGTCCGTGGCCAGCTAGATCCCATTTGGGAACGGCGCTTGATCGTTCCATGCAAGCGCGCTTCAACCTCATCCCATGATTCTCGCTGACAAATGGCAGGACTACGAGATCCTCGAGTGTGGGGACGGAATGAAAAAGGAGCGCTGGGGAGATTTCATTCTCGTTCGACCGGACCCGCAAATTATCTGGCCACTTAAGTCTAGGGACTGGAGCGAGTATGACGCATTTTATCACCGCAGCAACAAGGGAGGCGGGAATTGGGAATTTCGTCAAAAAATCCCAGAATCCTGGACAATTGGCTACCGGCAATCTCGATTTAAAATTCGGCCCACAGATTTCAAGCATACCGGCCTCTTCCCGGAGCAAGCCGTAAATTGGGATTGGTTTAGCTCCATTATTAAACGCAGCAAGCGGACACCCAATGTCCTCAATCTGTTTGCCTATACCGGCGGAGCGACAATAGCCGCGGCCCAATCCGGAGCCAAAGTATGCCACGTCGACGCGGCAAAAGGCATGGTAGCCTGGTCTCGCGAAAATGCTGCTCTCAGCGAGCTACAAACCGCGCCCATTCGCTATATCGTCGATGACTGCGTTAAATTCGTCGATCGCGAGCTTCGGCGAGGGAACCAATACGATGCCATCATAATGGATCCGCCCTCGTATGGCCGAGGGAAGAAGGGGGAAGTCTGGCAGTTCGAGAGCGACTTATGGGGCTTGCTTCAAAAATGCCGGAAACTCCTCAGCCATCAGCCGCTTTTCTTCCTCGTCAACGCTTATACGACAGGAATCTCATCGACTGTGGTAGGAAATCTCCTGCGTGACACACTAGACGAATTGCCCGGTTCCGTTACCAGTGGAGAAATCGGATTGCCTGTGTCGAATAGCCGCAACACCCTTCCCTGCGGCCTTTACGCGAGGTGGACACCCGCTTAACTAGATTTTCTAAAAATGTAACCTTGCAGATCCCGCTTATCCTTGATTTCGCTCCCAGTCGATAGACTCTCAGCGAATGGCAGATCCATTGGAAATCGCTAAACAATGAAATCGAACGACTTCTTACGCAGCAAATTTTTCGATTTCTACGACAACGTCGACTACGCCACTTACCAAAAGGAGAAAAAGCGGCTCCAGGTCGAGCTGCTCAAGTTGCAGCACTGGGTCATCAATAACGATAAACGCGTCGCCATAGTATTCGAAGGACGCGACGCTGCAGGAAAAGGCGGATCAATAAAGCGGTTTACTGAATACTTGATGCCTAAGCACTTTAATGTAGTTGAACTTGGGATACCTACCCCTAAGGAGTCCAAAAACTGGTTTCGCCGCTACGAAAGGTACTTTCCCAAAGAAGGGGAAATCACGTTTTTCGATCGCTCCTGGTATAATCGAGCACTGATTGAGCCCACGATGGGGTATTGCAAAAAATCGCAGTACCGCTACTTCATGAGCAAAGTTCTCGAATGGGAGGAGGCTCATATCAAGAAGGGGCTAATCCTCGTGAAGCTCTACCTTTCCGTCTCGAAGCAAACGCAGCTGTTTCGCTTCAAGGAACGTCAGGCCGATCCACTCAAATACTGGAAGTACTCGGAAAACGACAAGCAAGCCAGACGGTATTGGAACGTGTTCACTAAATACAAAGAGCAAATGTTCAATAAGACATCATCCCCAAAAAGCCCATGGGCTGTGATCAATTCGAACAACAAACTCGAAACGCGTTTGAAATCGATGCTCTACATCCTATCCAAAATTCCCTATACAAGAAACTTCGATTTCCGCCCCCTTCAGAAAGCGGAGACGAGGCAACGCTTCTCGATCAGCATCGATGGCGTTGCCTTCAACAATCTGAACTACCGGCAATTCCTTCTTCTAGAAACGCTCAACGGTTTCTACAAAAAATAAGGATTTCCGTCAGCCACTCATCGAGGCTACAGCAACTGGCCAACCCGAGAGAAGGGAAATCTCGGTAAATTCGAATAGCATTAAAGATTGCACGCGCCGAGGGAGCCGTAAAAACAAAAGTCAACGAGCAGCCCGCAAGGAATCAAATAAGATCGTTCAGCACAGATACGGGACGCTAAAGACACTCCCCTGCTGTAGAGGAACGCATTGATGACGACAAAGACGGCCTTCTCTCATTTAGTTTAGCCGGATTCCGAATGTCTGAAAAGTCGACCTGTGCCTACCCGGGAAAAAAGACGTGGAATGATTTACGCCTTATGTTGTTACCGCTCAGAATAATTTTACTTTTCCGGTGGCGACGGACCTCACTTAGTCAGCTTTGTTGAGAATGAGCTAGCCCATCTCATCGCCGAATACGTTGATCTTACCATGGAGTGGCTCTTGATTAAAAACAAAAGAGCACTTCTGTAAATCGAAGTGCTCTCTTGTTGTGCTCTTAAGCAACAAGCCTTTTGTAAACTTAGAATTTATACCTAAACGTGAAAACAAATGTCTGTTCAGGTGCTTTCGTTACAAGCGTATTTGCTGCGAAAATTGGAGCGGCTCCTATGAAATATTCTTCGTCTGTGATATTTTCAACCATTACTCCCACGTCCCAGGTGTTCGTTGAGTATTTGGCACCTAAACTCCAAATAAGTGCGTCTGGCAGTACGATTTGCCGGTCAAAATCCAAAAAGAATTCTTCTTGAGATCTTACGCCACCTGACATTTCAAATCCGTTCTGGAAATCATATATTCCAAATAGCTTTATTATTTCCTCTGGAGGGCCAGGGAAAACGAGGTTGGGATTGGCTGGAGGGGTCCCAAAGTTTCTGTCGTAGCGGTCACGACCGTCGAATCCCGCATTACCAAAAGGGTCGTTCAGTTCACCCCCGTACATAGCCCAATCTTGCTCAGAAAAGGGAATGGTGCGAAATCCCAAAGGCGTTTTACGAACTACTTCTTGCGAGGTAAACGATCCAATAAACTTTAGAGAATCCGATACGATCCAAGTCGCTTCAAGCTCAACTCCTTCCCCCTCTAGTGGCTCACTGGACCCAGCCCTTCCGTTAAAAGCACTCTGCTCCCAATTATAAAATGCTATCGAAGCAAAGAGGCTCCCATCGATAATACTCGATTTGATCCCTGCCTCAGACATTTCATTCTCAGCAAAATTAGCTTCGCCAACAAGCGCACCACCCTGGCTTGGATCCATAGAGGTTCCATCTTGATAATTTCCATAAACGTAGGTTCCTTCGGCCACTTCGTAATTAAAACCCAGGTTCCAATTAAGGTATTCTGTGTTACCCGAGCCGTTATTCGCATAATTGAACCTTGTTTCTGCACTTAAACCATCAACTTCGCTGGGAACTTTGACATCAAAGTCCGCGTATTCGAAACGAGCCGAACCAAGAAAGCTTAATTTATCATCCATGAACTTGGATTGACCGTTAATAAACGTGGATAATTGCATCAATTCCGATTCGGAATTTCCACCCACGCCAAAGAGCCCCCACTGATTGTTGCCCCCTATTGGGAATTGGGCTCCGGAGAGAAGAATTGTGTTAGCACTTATCTCATCCTCAGTTATATCTCTGCGACTGAAAGGCTCATCCCAATAGTCCTGCAGCTGAGTAGCGTCATGAAAGCGGGTCCCAACTCCGTAACTAAAGGAAGTATTAGGGATTAAGCCACGCTCTGTAACATACATTTTAGCCCCGAACAGCGTTTGCTCGGAAGCGAATGCGTATCCGTAAGATGAACTTTTCTCAGTTTCTAGAAATTCTGCAATTCCTTTTATAGTTACCGTTCTCTCTGGATTAGAGTCCATTACAATGTCAGCGAATAGGACCGTGTCCGTTGAGTCCGCAAAGTCGCTTGGGTCTGTAAGTACGACGTTACCCTCTAACTGTCTTGTTACCGCACTGCCCCCGTTAGCGAAATAGTCGGATGTGTACACGTATTTCTCCACGCCATCTGAATCCGTGATAAATTCCATATCCTCTAGGTTTCCAAATTTTGGAACGAGCTCTTCCGCTACCGAGCGTTCGAGCGCAAGTCTAGGATCAGCGGAGATTTCGCGCCGTGCAGCAGTTCCTCTCCAAATACCGCTAGTAATGTCTTGAGGCTCGCCAATAACATAGGCCCCTGTGTCAACTAGTTGCTGCGTGGGGCGATTCCATCCAGGATTTTCATTCGACTTATAGTCAAAATATTCACCTCCCATAAAAACGGATACACCTTTGTTTGGACGAAATTTTATAGATCCGTAAACAGACGTGTAATCATTGCTCAGATCGTCATAGTAGCTTTCTCCGTCCTGCGAGGTTATTGATATTCGGTAGGCGGCTGGGATCTCTCCCGATATTAAAAATGGTGCCCCTAAGTCGGCAGTTGAAGTCTTTCTTCCCCAATTGTCTAATTGGAGCTCGATTGAGCCTTTTTCCTCATCAAAAAACGGAGTCTTAGGGATCAGATTAACAAATCCTCCTATCAATGTCGGCGAGAAGTCCGCAGGAGCAGGACCCTTGACAATCTCAATCGCTTCTAGGGAGCCGAAAGAGAGTGGCATCTCATTTCGATTGTACGCTCTCAGCATTCCATTCAAATATGTTCCGCCTCTAGCACCTCTTATAGTTGGTGATCCTGGCACCCCATAATAATTGAAGGCCTGAGTACCTGCACCTACCTTTTCGAGGTCCCGCAGACCTTTAATGTTTAGTTGATCCAGGATTTCTGGCGACAAGAGTGTGATGGATCTGGGTATTTCCAGTATGCTCTTTGCATCAGAGAATAGGCCTGAGATTTCGCGCTCAGTAGGCATAACAGTGTTTAAGAGTGCGGATGCACTTTCATCTGCTATAAAGCTTTCTAATTCTGGTATCCCCGAATCTTGTCCCTGAAGATTCGTAACGCTGACGATCAAAGCGAGGAGGGTTGACAAACTGACCGTGTTTATTGATCTTTCCATTGTGGTGTGGTTGTATTGTTGTTAGTTGTTGTGTGTAAGAATCACACTACTAACAGCATCAGCCATGCCACATCTGGTTTTGTCCTTCCCTCGGTATGTTGGCTTAATTTTGAGCTCCAGCCGCCTTATTTTTGAGCAATTCATGGCGGAGGCACCCTTTCCCCGTCGTTAAATAGCGTCAAAGAGGCACGAGTGGTCGGTTACAACTGAGGCTTCAAACGAACTGGCGCATTATTTCTTTCCGCTCATCTCTCGCAAATATTCAGGTAGGAAAGAAATTGGTGCTAAATCTCTCGAAAGAATTTTTTTTTCGATGACACCCAAATTAAAGAGGTCATCTATTAGTTTCTGCATACGGTCGGAATCAATTAATCCTGTTTGATCCTCATCCTGATATCCTGATATTAGCTGGTTTTCAATCATGGCGTTTAGCGAATAGCTCAAAAATTCCTCTGTCATTTTGGGATTTCCTTTCGCTATCATTTCATTTGCTTTATCTCTTGGTCCAGAGATATAGCTTTTCCAACCTTTTACCGAGGCCTCTACGAAAGCTTTGACTACGTCAGTGTTCTTCAGGGCAAAGGTTTTGCTAGTATACATCACTCGATAGGGATCGTATCCACTATCCGCGATTAGCAATGTCTTGGGATTCGCTCCCTCCTTCCTGATATAGTATGGCTCACTGGTAATAAAGCACTGCTGAATGAACTCCTTATCAGCAAGAAAACGGCTCATTCCATAGTCAACAGGCGTTGTTTCGATTGTGATATCAAAACGTTTTTCCAAATACTTGATCATAGCAGCTCCAGGCGTTGTCATAACAGAGCGACCGTCCAAGTCCTCAAAATTGTTCACACTACTTTCTTCGTGCACAAGAATTGCCTGCGGATCGTGTTGCATAAACGCCCCCACGATTAGAATTGGAACGCCGTTAGATGCTTGGAGCACCACGTCATCCGCTCTTCCAATCGCGAATTCAACTTTCCCTGTAGCTGTCTTTTGAGCAGCCATAGTGTTGGGTCCACCAGGCAAAATAGTTACATCGAGTCCGAAATCTTCGTAATAGCCCTCCGCAAAAGCTTGATAGAATCCACCATGCTCCGCTTGGGCATACCAATCGGTTTGCAAGGTAACCTTAACAAGCCCATTTGTCGAAGAGACTTGCTCAGTCGGAGCGCAACCAGCAAATATAAAAGTTCCGATTAGGAGCAGATTAGTGAATACAGCGTTCTCTCTCATACAGGATTAATCTCTAAAATTGGATTGTTGAAATCTTTATTCGATGTCTGTCGCTCTGACTGACTCATGCCAATTCTTCAGGAGAATCCAATGGAGCCAATTGACGCAGCCAACAAAAATGAACCCTAAGAAGCAGGCTACAAACGCTGTAGCAAACAGCTCTGGAACCTTGACTTGAGAATTGTACAAAATCACCATAAAACCAATACCTCCTACACCTCCTTGCGAGCTTCCCGCAAAAAGGTCGCCTGCTATTGCTCCAATCGGGGCTAAGGTACCTGCTATTTTCATGCCAGTTAAAAAATAGGGCATCGCATACGGAACCCTGAGATAAGCTATTTCCTGAATTTTGCTAGCGTTGCTCATCTCGAAAAGTTCTATTAAATTACGGTCCGTTGATATCAAACCCATAGTAGTGTTCGCGACGACAGGAAAAAAACCAATCATGAAAGTAATAGCTGTTATACTCGGAAGGCCTTGTCCAATCCACAAAACAAATATGGGTGCAAGGACCACCACGGGAGTCATTTGTAGCACTAAAATCCAAGGGTAAAGCGACCGTTTTACCCATACAGCTGATGCCAGCAACATCGATAATACGTAGCCAAAAGTGACAGCGGCGATGAAGCCAACTAAAGCTGCTAATGCGGTTTGGCGAGTGGCAATCCACAATATTGCACGCTCATCCCATAAAGCTGCAACTATTTGATGGGGAAAAGGAATAACGATTCGCTGAACTTCGTAACCCTCGTTTTTCGCGTAAACAAATGCGACCGAATACCAAATACCAAGCAGAAGTACTCCTGAAAAAAACGGTAGAAAGATCGCTTTTAGCTTGTTCATCGAATAAAGACTTTAATGAGCGTTTCGAATCGATCGAGAGACAATGGCAACCTGCCTAAGATATTCCGGTGTTTCTCGTAAATCTGCATCACGAAAAGTGGGCAGTTTTACATTTATCACCTCCGCAATTCTGCCTGGTTTAGCAGATAGAACAATAATTTGGTTTGAGAGAAATACTGCCTCCGCTGCGGAGTGAGTAACAAAAAACGCTGTCCATCCATCTCGAGCTTTGATCCGAAGCAAATCCTCGTTTAATCTATCACGAGTCATTTCATCAAGAGCTCCGAAAGGCTCGTCCAATAAAAGTAGCTTCGGCGACAGAGTGAGAGCCCTCGCAATAGAAACCCGCATTTTCATGCCTCCAGAAAGCTGCCAAGGAAAATGACGTAGTGCATGAGATAGACCAACAAGTTCAAGCACTTTACGAGCAGTCTCTTTCCTTTTGCTTTTAGATTCTCCACGGAGTTGAGAGGGAAGTTCGACGTTCGAGAGGACTCTTCTCCAAGGCAGAAGATTTGCGTCCTGAAATATGAACGCCATCTCTTCACGGGCGTTTTTGGGGTCCACACCATCGATGGTCACAGATCCTTCACTGGCTAGGTGAAGACCAGCAATTAGTTTTAAAAAGGTGGATTTCCCGCATCCACTGGGTCCAACTAGACTGACGAAGTCTCCTTTTTTCGCAGAAAAATTAATCCTATCGAGCACGGTTGTATCCCCGAAACGCTTACTAGCGTTTTCGATCTTAACCAATGGAGTATCTGGGTCAGGTGAAATTAACACGCAAGAGGGGGTAATTTGAGCCATTCGCTTGGAAGCTTTTTGGAACGATAGTAGGAAAAAGCTATTGAGCCGGCTCCACAATCCTTGTGATTGTCTATCTTTAGATGGTAAGCCTCACGAGATTCCGTTTTTTTGACACGCTTAGCTTGAAAAATAAAAACTTGTTTCACTGGCTGAAGAAAAATCAGTCGTAGCTTCAATTTCGAATACTTCGCTATTTCGCGAACGCGGAATTGCGGTTGCATTGACACACTTTTTTTGTTTTTCTAACAAAGTTGAGCTTCGAAGGGATTTTTATGATAACTGACCATTTTGCCTGGATTCAATAGAGCCTTAGGGTCAACTGCCGCCTTCAGAGCCCTTTTCTCCTTTATGTCAGGGTGGACCCCACCTTCTTCCAATTTGTAGGTGTGAGGGTTGGCGATTCCTACGCCGATCGATTTGCAGAAATCGATTATTTCGTTCAACCTTTCTTCTGTTGTGAATTTAATTAGCGGAATGCCGCCAACTGATACTCCAGGTTTACCCGATTCGAACTTTGCGTTTCCCAATGTCAATTCGAGGTGTAGCAAAAATTCATCTCCGTACTTATTTTTAAGTTTATCTAATTTCGCGCTGAAATTTTCCCCAAAGCCGCACTGTAAATAAGTGATGTTGGGATTCGCTTTAATAGCCCAAAGAGTTGTGTGATTCCATGTATAGTCCGTGATGAAGGGTGGCTTAGGAGGATTGCCAAAAGGACGAGAATATACGTGTGTTATGCTGGCATCTTTGGCGGATTCTAAAAGAGCTTCAACGGCAGGATCATCAACCATCAAGAAAGTAGCCATTTTGCCATCGGGCAGGAATTTTTTCAATGGTTTGAAGTAGCTGCAAATCTCAGCTTCAAAAACTGTGACTAATCTTTTGACGATCTTGTCGTCAGTCGCTACCGAGTATGTCCAATCCAGAAGCTCTTGCCAGTTGTCATGGACGAAAATCAATTGTTCCCAATTGAAGGCCTTACCGAGTCGCATTTCAACCTCGACCATAATCCCCGTTGTACCGTAGGTATGCAGGGCCTTTATCGCATCATTCTCCTCGAATTTAATAAACTTCGGCTCTGACTCCATCGTCATAATCGTAACAGACTTCACGTTGTCGCCTGAGGAGATACCGCCATGTAAAATCGAGCCAATTCCGCCAGAACCTCCACAAAAAAATCCTCCAATTGAACTTATAGCCCACGTTGACGGCATACATCTCAGCTCCCAACCGGCTTTTCTTGCTTCGAACTCGATTGCACGCAGCGTCGCACCGGCCTCTGCACGTACCACCCCATCAACACTGAAAATTTTCGACATCCCAGAAATGTCTAGCACTGCTCCCCCATAAAGCGGGATGAGCTGGCCATAGTTGCCGGACCCACCACCCCGAACCACCACCGGAACATCCTTTGAAAAAAACAATGCCGTAATGTCTCTAAGCTCTTCTCTTGTATCGATTCTAATTGCAACCTCAGCCCGCCTATCTTCAAGCAAACGCTTCAGAATTGGGGAATACCAATAGAAGTCTTTCGAAAACTTTTCCGTTTTGCTGCCCGTGAAAATACGCTCCTTTGGTACAATCGTTTGAAGTGTAGAAACTATTTCGGGTGTGATTGTTGGTGGATAAATTGGTCTCGCGCTCATTCCCCAATCAACCAGCAGGAATGCTGCCATTTTTTACCGCCTAGCTTAATTTAATAGAGCTTTGGAATTGGTACGCTCTTTGCTCTCTCACTTGCTTATGTTGAGTTTTGGAAATCCTGTTGCACAGCGACTATTCGTAATCGGTCAAAACTCTGGCCTCACGGACTTCGTAAAGTGGTTGAAGTTTTTGATTGTTACCACTTCAGGGCTCCTAACCGTTTGTTTTTCTAGTTCACACGCAATGCCTGAATCAGCATCTGATCAGACATCTCCGATCCCAGTAGTGGTTCAATTTGATTGGATTTTTAATGCACAGTTTGCTGGATTTTATCAAGGAATTGAACAAGGCTTCTTTCTCGATCAGGGCCTTCGACTCGAACTAAGAGGAGGTGTTACCACCGCAAATACAGTTTCGGCCACCGTTGAGGTTCCCGGCCTTAGTGTTGGTTCGACAGAGAGCAATGTTTTGATTGCTGAAGTCGCCGAGGGAGCGGATGTAGTTGCTCTCGGAACAATGTTTCAGGATAGCCCAATGGGTTGGATGTACATTAAAGGAGGAGACATCAGCAAATTTTCGGATCTTGCGGATCGGCGAATAGGAATCCACTCTGATGGTGCTAGAGTGATTGAGCTTCTTTTACGGGAAGCTGGTGCGGACACCTCCGAGCTTGACACGTTTAAGGCATCGCATGATCCCCAGCCTTTGTTAGACGGGAAGCTCGACGCCCTCCAATGTTATTACATCGACGAATTTGTAAAGCTGCAGCAAGAGGTTGGAGACAGGGCTGGAATATTTTTGGCTAGAGATCATGGCTACAAAGCTTACTCGCAGGTTATGTTTACTGATCGAAACACGGCTTTGGCTAAATCCTCAAACCTTCGCGGATTTCTGAAAGCAGCTAAGCTTGGATGGGCTTACGCCTTTGCTAATCCAGAGGAGACGATCGACTTGATATTGGAAAAATACAATCCATCACTAGATCGCGATTACCAACTTCGCTCATTGGCAAAGATTAGAGAGCTAATGGAGCCTGAGCCCGGCTCACTCTTTCGCCCTATGCGCCCAGACGTTCTAGAAAACGGGCAATCACGACTTTTAGAATATGGATTGATATCAGACTCGATTTCAATAGAAGATCTTTTGAGCCAGCAATTTCTTCCGCATGACTGAGACAAGGTAATATGCCCGAAACTCTCATACTTCGAAACGCAGCAATTCCGAAATCATTGCTTGCCAATTCAATCGGATCTGAAGGGGCAGCCAAGGAAGGTGAGATTATAATCCGAGACCTGGAAATTTCGGATACCGTTATAACGGCGATCGCAGCTCCTGGTGTAATCAAGGCAACTAATGGTGCTAAGATTAAAGATCTGAGAAACAGAATCGTCTTTCCAGGATTTATAGATTCTCATGTTCACTTGGACAAAGCATTCACATGGGATCGGGCGCCCAACGTCCGCGGAGAATTTTGGGATGCTATCGATTTATTGTCTAAAGATAGATTTAACTGGACGACTGAAGACCTCTACCGCCGAGGAGACTTTGCCCTTAGATGTGCTGAATCTCACGGCACAGTTGCCATGCGAACGCATTTAGATGTCGGGCGAGATTTCGGGGAAAATAGCTACGAAGCTATGCGCGCTTTAAGCGAACGTTGGTCAGGGCGGATCCAGCTAGAGACTGTCAGTCTATGTGGCATTGAGCTTTACATGGAGCCAATCGGCCAAGAAATCGCTGAGAAGTCACTAAGTTTTCCCAAAGCATTGTTAGGTGGGATGCCTCAGATGGGACCAAATTTGGACACCGAATTGGATTATTTTTTTGATTTGGCTGCCGAGTTGGGATCGGGCGTTGATTTACATGTCGATGAGAATGGGTTGGCAGAAGCTGAATGCGTGCGGCGTATCGCAAAAACCATCCTAAAAAAAGATTTTTCGTTACCTGTAACTTGCGGCCATGTTTGCAGCTTAGCCATTCAGGATGAAAGCCGAGCGCATTCAACAATAGACCTTATTAAAGAAGCCGGAGTGCAAATCGTATCCTTGCCGATGTGCAATATGTATTTACAAGGCAGGCGGGAAGCAAAGGACTACGCTCGAGCAACTCCCCGTTGGAGGGGCGTGACTTTGTTGCATGAGCTGGAAACCGCAGGAGTTCCCCTAGCCTGTGCAAGTGATAACGTTCGAGACGCCTTTTATGCATGGGGAGATTTCGATATGTTCGAGGTATTGGTTCAAAGCATCCGCATTGCTCATTTAGACATGAAGCTTAGTGCAGCGACTAGAATGGTTACCTCGGGGCCAGCAGATATAATGGGGTTAAAAGGCATGGGGCGAGTCGAGGAAGGGGGCGATGCCCGATTGGTAGTTTTTGACAGTAAAAGTTTTAATGAACTGCTCGCTCGCCCTGCACAGAAGAGAGAATTGATAGGATTCCACTCTGACGCTAAAGAGACCCCAGACTACGAGGAGCTCCACTTCTAGGATAGCGCGATTTTGGCAGGAATACTGCTTGCCGATTTTATGCAAATTATACGATTGACAAAAATCGCCCTGGTTTTTTCAGTAGCGTTACTACTTTTCCTGATCGTTCTCAATAATATAACTGACTACGGCTCAAACCTTCTCTTCGTCGAGAACGTATTGGGGATGACCACCGTATTTGAGGGGAACCAGTTGTTGTGGCGTTCCATCGACAGTCCTATCGTCCACACAATTTTTTATGCGACAATCATATTGTGGGAAGGGGCAGCTATGGTCTTGTGCTTCATCGGGGGGTATATGCTTTTGAGCCGATTAAAAGCTCCGCAAGCAGAATTCGCAGAAGGAAAGTCGCTCGCTATTGCTGGCCTTGTGCTTAGTATGCTACAATGGTTCGTAGCGTTTATTACAATTGGAGGTGAGTGGTTCACCATGTGGCAATCGGAAATGTGGAACGGTCAAGATGCAGCTTTTCGCATGTTCGCTTGCTTCGGAATCATCCTTATCTTCCTTTATTTGCCCGAGTTCGGCGAAAATTCGCGGGGGCTATCGGAGGAGAAAGATACCGATTGAGATTCAAAACCCGCTTTATATTGTGCAAAATTGAGCTTCAGTGATGCTCATAAAGAAGACTGCATTCCAAGCAGGCTTCAATTTCTAAACAGATTTCCTAAAGAAAAATCGAAGCAGCGTTTAAGAATTTACGGCAATACGGAACGTAGCTTTGTGTCTCCACTTCGGTACAAATTATGCTTGGACTTGTGCATGAAAAAAATCTGTAAGGTTCTACTTTCGAGTCTGTTTTTCTATTCCGTCGCAGTTGCTGAGCCTACAATGGATGGCTATCTGATCCGCTCAAACTATATATTAACCATGGCAAAAGGCTCTGCTGAGCCTTTAGATGGTTACATTCAATTTTCGAAAGAAGGCCTAATTGTTGATATAGTCAAAGGCGAACCCTCTGAAACGCTAGGCGGGACTGTAATTGATGCCCGTGGTAAAATTATTATGCCCGGATTTGTTTCTGGTCACAATCACCTTTGGCAAAGAGCTTTCCGAGGATTGGCAAGTGATCAAGAGCTTTACGGATGGCTC
This sequence comes from Myxococcales bacterium, assembly GCA_002696345.1. Classification (GTDB taxonomy): domain Bacteria; phylum Myxococcota; class UBA4151; order UBA4151; family UBA4151; genus UBA4151. Next base: position 8,067 of record NZRT01000025.1, on the reverse strand, counting down.
AAGTCCCTGCACTGGACCTTTGGGGACTTCTTTCAAGATGGAGACATGTACAATTTTACCCTATACGGTGCACTTGATCAGCTTGCCAACGGCATTACCACTACTCTGAACCATTCACAAAATGTGGCACCCACTTATGATCAATATATTGAACAGTTTGAGGCAGAGATGGCCGCCGGCCAGCACTTCATTTTTTCTTATGTACTTGACGAAAATGAGCCGAGTCCAGCTATCCGGAAATCGAAATTGCTCTCTCTGATAGATGATACTTCTCGGCGTCCTGGCCCTCATGCCTGCTTGGGTTTTGGATTACATGGGACGGGTATTTATCGTGGTATGGACTTTCATCGCGAAGAAGTTAATTTGGCAAAGGAACTCGATTTAGATATGCAGATTCACTACCTGGAAGAGAAAGCTGAGTCCTTACGGAATGGGCAGAAAAAGTTCGAGTCAATGGCTGAGAAGGGCGGGCTCTGGGATGGCCTTGTTTACGCACACTTTATACATGCCACGGATGAGATTTTGGAAACTTCAGCGAAAGCAGGTGTTAAAATGATATGGAATCCCCTTTCGAATGGTCGATTAGCCTCAGGTTTGGCAGATATTCCAAGATATCTTTCCGCAGGTCTTGAAATTGGTATGGGAGTCGACGGAAGTGCAAGTGGTGACGTTTGCGACCCTTTTCAAAATATGAGGATGGGAATGTACGCGTTGCGAATGAAAGACTCTAACGCAGCCGTAATGTCATCCATTGATATTTTGAGAATGCACACCCTAAAAACTGCGCAGGTCCTAGAAGTTGATGATCGAGTCGGCAGTCTGGAACAGGGCAAATTTGCAGACTTTCTCATAATTCAGCCAGCCGCTCCTGTTTTCGACCCCTACTCGACAATCGTGTTAGCAACAAGCGCTAACGATATAGAAAGCGTTTGGGTGCGAGGTCAAAAAATGGTAGAGAGCGGAAAGTATTCGAATCACGATATGGTGGCAATCAAGAGAGAGGTGGCTCGACGAGTTGCTCGCATAGTTTCGGATCAAGCTGGCAACAACTAGTTTTGGAGGCTATTTTATGCAAACCGTTGAACCAGGTACAATATAAGGCAAAAAACCTGTAACGGCTTACTTTTTGCTATTTCACGCAGTCACCAAAAAAAACCAGCGGCAAATGAGTAAATAAATACATGCTATCAAAATGCCCTATTATTAATATCAATGGTCATCAATTTTGCCCTAATAAACAATAATAAGCCCTATAAATTAATGTTCAAGGCCATCCTCGGTGGGTGGCTTAGCATACTCAAATTCGACCATATCCTGAAGGAACTTCACAGTACCTTCTACTGCTTTCTCGAGGTACTCAGCCGCAATCTTATTAGTTACGCCAGTTGGATCCCCAAACACTCCTGTCGAAGACCAATCTTCTGTTTTCCATTGTGCATAGACTTTACCCGTCAAACCGATCCCGGTGGTCGGGTAGCAAGGGAAGCAAGGTTTGGCTAACTCGTCTTTAACTAGTTCGGGTTCTAGTGCTTTTACTAGAGCCGTCTCTGTAAAACTAGCATGTATCCCAAAATTCTTTTCTCTCGAATCCACGCTAGGCGGCAGACCTAGCCCGTTAACATAAGAACTAGCTGAGCCGAAGAAGATAGTCATTCCAAATTCATCTCGGATATCCCTCGTCACTGAATGCAAGACACCTACATTTCCACCGTGACCATTAAAAAAGCAAAGCTTGCGAAAACCGGATTCATGCACGCTTCTCCCGACTTCGAAAAGCATGTCATATAGCGTTTTTGCTCCAATCCAAATTGTACCCGGAAACCCACGGTGTTCATTGCTTTTACTTATCGTTATTGGCGGCAAGCGATAGGCAGGCACGACTTCAGGCAGTCGATCCATAGCCCTTTCAAGCACCCCTGAACTGATTATTGTATCAGTATAAATTGGTAGGTGATGACCGTGCTGCTCGGTTGCCCCAACCGGCAGTACTGCCAGGGCTTCGGACTTATCTATAGCCTTAATTTCCGGCCAGGTCATGTGACCTAAAAAACGCTCGATTGCCATAAACGACTACCAAGCTATTTCCGTGCCGATCAATCATTCTCAAGCAACATATCCCTATTTTTTCTTCAAAAACGTTTATCGGATGTAAGTCTGGCACTCAGCTTGCTTTTTGTTTCTTATGCCCAAATTTATTAATCCCGATAACATTCCACCTCCGTTCGCCAAATACAGTCACGCGGTCGAAATTCCAGCAAAGTCCCGTATTCTTTTTTGCTCAGGCCAATTGAGCGTTTCACTAAATGAGCCAATTCCTGAAGGCGTTGAGGGTCAAACAGTGCTCATTTTCGAAAACATAAAGGCCGTATTAAAGGATGCGAATATGACAATTGCTAACATTATACGCATCAATACTTATGTAACTAGTAGAGAGCACCTAAAGCCTTTTATGAAAGTTCGAGACAGTTTATTTAAAGCCCCCGCCCCCGCTTCGACCTTAATTATTGTATCTGGGCTCTCTAGGGAGGAATTTTTGGTAGAAATAGAAGTGGTCGCCGCCGCAACTGATTAGTAAGCTTCGAGTGTCCTCTATTTCTGCCCTTTATCAGTGATTTTTGTGACACGCGTCGAGGAAACCGAGCCCCAACCTCCTGATCCATCAACAACTCTGTCCTCTTCTATCCCACCGCCTTTCAGGTGCATCTGCGATAGGTAGAGAGCGAAGCTTCCATCTCCTTGAATTACGGCTAGGTTGAACCAACGACCATGGTCGAGATTACGAGAATTGAGCCCCTTGAATAGTTAGTCTGGGCCCTTAGCAAGGACCCATGCAATGAAAGGCAGAAGATATACTGCCGAGCAGAAAATCCGCGTTCTGAGGGAAGCGGAGCGAACGGACAAGCCGATCCTAGACGTGCGCCGTGAGCAGCAGATAAGCGAGCAGACCTTCAATCTCTGGAAGCGCGAGTTCGGCATGATGGAGGTGGACCAGGCCAAGAAACCCAAACGAAGGCGTCGAGGCGCCTCTACGGGTGATCCTACCGAGGCGAGGCATTGCCTCACGTCTGGACCTGGGACTTCGTTCACGACAACACGATGCGCGGAGGCAAGCTTCGTGTGCTCAACGTAATCGACTAGTACACGTCCGAGTGCCTATGCATCCATGAGGAACGCCGGATAAACGCCCGCAAGGTCAGGTGGATCATGTCCGCGTTGATTGAGCGCCATGGCGCACCCGATCACATTCACAGTGACAACGGATCGGAGTTCATCGAGAGCGGGCTTCGCCGCTGGCTTGCCGATAGCGGATCAAAAATCTCTACATAGAGGCGGGAAGCCCATGGCAGAACGGATACGTGGAGAGCTTCAACGCACGTTTTCGGGAGGAATGCCTGGATCGAGAGTAGCTCTGGACTCTAACAGAGGCTCGGGTGGTGATCGAGGATTGGCAATGGGATAATAACAATATACGAACCCATCGTTCGCTGGGCTACGTAACCCCGCTGGAGTTCGCTCAGGAGCAACTACAGGAAACCGAATCTAACCAATGTCGGGCCCCCAGTCTGCCTACGGCCTCCTTGCGACCCAACATTGACATACTATGCAATATTACCCATATTATCAATACGTCCAGACTAACAAAGGCTCTGGCTCAGTTTGGGTAACCTGACGACATAGAAGGCCTTTTCGGCGAGTTTTTAGGATACTTTGAAATTGAAAAGTTAGAGATTGTCGGGACTCACTCGCCAGAACTAAAAGCGGTTCTCAAGTCGGTGGGCATGCCTGCCTTCTACAGACCGGCAGTGGCAAGTTTCAGTAGGTGGAGTTAAAAAAAAGAAGCAGCCCTTCCGAACTACTCCTTTGAATTGCCCCTCTGGCATCGCTTTACAGGTTAGCACCAAACGGACTGAATAAACACTGAGATTACATTTACATCTCGTTTTTCAAAGATCAAGCACTCCCATTAGCTGAACCACTTTTGTTGGATGTTGACAGAAACTCTGCTAATTTTGGACCACCGAGCCAACTGAGAAAGGAAAAGGAGCGGCCCCTCCTAAAGAACCGCTCCTCACATTCATTCAACATTTTGCCAGAGGACCGCTTTGTGAGCGAATCCAGAGGCCGTTAACCACATAACGTATCGTCTTAGTCTCCTAGAGCTACGCGTTTGTTCCAAGAATCTCGTCGGAGTTTCTTAGGCCTGAAATAGGTCATAACAGTACAAAAAGGTTAATTAGAGAGAAGAATTTCTTAGTGACCGAATAGTCTTGGGAATGCTACTTATTCATAGTCTAGGTACTCACTTTTGGCGACACAATAAACCAGCATTAAGAGGAAGTCGCACCATACCTACTTTCCCGATAACAAACCTCCTTATCGGCTTTTACAATTTGGGGGCTAAAAAGATGGATGGAGGTTTTTTATTGCGCGACGAACTGCGTCAGCATAGATCTTTTTTTGTATGTCTCATATTGTAGTGCTTGAAGGTAGTCTACCGAAAAACAAGCTTGACGCCTGTGTTGAGCTTTTCGCTGAAAATCGTTTATCGGATACAAAAACTTACGATGGATGCCAAAGTTGCTTCGGCGCAGTAAACAAATCCGAATCAGTCATTACACTCTGGACGCAGTGGGAATCAGCAGAGCACTTTGACCGCTATTTAGAATGGAGAACGGAAAGAGGCGATTTCGCAGAGGTTTTGTCTTATTTCATCGGCGAGCCAAAAATGACAAGGTCTGAACTCTTTTTTTCCTAGCACTACAATAAGACCAAAGCACGGTATTGAGGCCAAAAACCTCTTCAACTCACCATTTGGGCGAGCCTTGTCCTCACCCAACGACTTACTCTTTTCCGCCTACTCTGCTCCATCTAAAGACTCGTGTCTTTCCCGCTGGAGCTCCAGGTATTCGTGGTAAATCCAAACGTAGTTTTCCCACTTCTTTCTGTTCTTCTCCTCATATAGGTTCTTTCTCACCCTGAGAGACATGTGGAAAACTTCCGAGAAGGTATTTGAAGCCTCTCCCTTTTCTAAGTGGTCTAAGTAAAAGGCTTAAAGCGGCATTTAGTGTAAGCTCATGTTCACCGCTTAGACGGTGACAGTTAAATTTATTGATGGTGGATCTCGCATCGCTACTCTCCCCTGCCGTGAAACGAGTGCTTTCTGACCCGTGCTTATTTATATAGGCCTTTATCCTCCTGACTTCCGCCTCGGCTTTGGCTTCAGATGGAAAGAACACACGCTACGCTTTCCTGCGCTTGAATGGGCAGCTGGGATACACACCCGCCATTAACCGTCTTCTGCTTTTACAGGCTTCAGTTTTGCTATCATCGGCGTTGCTGCCCCTTAAATGCCCTTTGAACGAGATATATTCGGGGTAAAATGAGATATAACAGATTTCTAAATTTGCTGCTTATAACACTGATTTTCTGCGCTTTGTCAGTGATTTCGGTGGCACGCGGCGAGGGAGTCGAACCCCCAACCTCCTGATCCGTAGTCAGGTGCTCTATCCAATTGAGCTAGCCGCGCAGACCACGATGATCATTCGAAAATGATCGAAGGGCAGGAGGAAAGGACCTCTGAATGCGGTTTTCAAGGAATTTTTCTCATGAATGGCGCATTTAAACCAATTCCGAATTCAACGATAAACCGTTGCCACCCCCACCAGAAGCCTGGTCCCCTAAAACCGTTAGCGTCATCGCCTTGGGGTAGCCGAACCATTTGGCTGCCGCCCGCGCTCTTCGGATCGTATTTAAACTTTGGGAAGATTCGCCGGGATATCCACTTCGTGGGTGTCCTTACGTTTCACCCGGCGCAAGCGAGATCGCCTCCTCAACATTCTATCCAACTTATCGACCAATAGGTCGATCGCCTTGTGGCAATCCTCATTTCTAACCGATACGTTCATGGATGGACCATTGATTTCGATGTGCCCCTTAGCAATGAATTCGTGCTCGGCCCCGCTCTTAGTGTGATCGCACTCTAACTCCACCTTGATCCGGATGATTCGATCTTCATGGCGGAATAGTTTCTCCACCTTTTCCGTGACGTTCTGCTTAAGCGATTCCGTCAGATCCATGTGAATACCCGTGATGATCAGATCGTGGTTGTTAGCTTGCATATCTATACTTCTCCTTTGTTTAGTTTACTTCACTGTGTAACGCCCGTGCCTGAGGCAGGGCTAAATCGCTTACCCATTTACCGCTTCCCATCCTCCTTAAACTTCTGACTGGAACGCTATGAGTAACCATTTCTGGAATTATAAGACTAAGGCGCCAACTCCGAATTGGCAACCTTTCTCGCTCAGCATTGCCGGTTTTTAGCCGAGGCGCTGAACCTCAAAAGATTTGCTGATACGCTTTTCGCAATGCCATTAACTGATTGGGGATGGGAGATTACCGAAAAGGAATTGCGCTCGTGGATTATCCAGGACGACGACGATGTCATACTCTTTAACAAGCCTCCACTGGTTGTGTGCCATCCCTCTAAGAAAGGCCCTTGGTCGTCTCTCGTAGGGGCCTGCCGCGAATGCCTAGGTTACGAGCGTACACACCTAATCGCTAGGCTCGATCGCGAGACGAGCGGAATCATTCTGCTAGCCAAACATAGACTCGCTGCACGGCACCTGCAAATGGCTCTAGAAAAGCGGGCTACTCAAAAACGCTACCTCGCTGTTCTCGAGGGAAAGCTTACCGAACCCGCACTCATCGACGCCTCAATCGGGAAGGATCCAATAAGCATCGTCCATAGCAAATCAGCCGTTCGAACAAGCGGTCGTAGGCAGGAGGCCCAGACGCGATTTACTCCCTTGTTATCCAGCAATTTTTACACGTTAGCTCAGGTAGAGCCCATTACAGGCAGAAAACATCAAATCCGTGTGCACGCGCAGCACCTCGGGCACTCCATCGTCGGTGACAAGCTATACGGACCTGATGAATCGCTTTTCCTGGAGTTCATCGAATCCGGTTGGACAGAGAACCTCGCTAAATCACTCCCCCTAAACCGGCACGCCCTCCATGCCTACCAAATGAGCTTCGAACTCGAAACCGGCGATCGCGCGTTCATTGCCCCGTTGTCTGACGATCTCGTAGCCTTTTGCCAGGAGCATTTTGAGGCATCGGTGGAAGATATCCTAGAGCGCATTCCTTCATAACGAACATTAAAAAAGCTCATCCTTCCCCCTGTATGTAAAGAAAACGCCAATTAACGCTTTCTTTACAGCGACGGGTTAGGTAAGGTGTTGTCGTGAGATTTAGCGCTGCGAGTATAGTTTCCATGATGGTTTTCTCCATTTTCATCTGGGTCTACGTGATCAACACGGCCTGGATGGTGGCCAGAGAATTGATGGCGTTCATTTTCTAAAGAGCGTTCGCTATATAGCTTTCTGAAAATCCCCTTCTCTTTCCCAGACTGGAGTTAGCGATTTTCGGGTTGGGCCGCGGATCCCAATTTTTGGCTTTGCTCTATGATCTTGGCCAACTCATACCTGCTGCTAAGTGAACGCAACCCAGGCTGACTCTCCGCTCTCTATCCCCAATATCCGCCGCTTCATCGCGTTCCGGATTCTCTTCAACGCTCGCTTTTACTATCCAGTCTTCACTATCCTGTTCCTTGATTTCGGCCTAACGCTCGAGCAATTCGCCATACTAAACTCGGCTTGGGCAGCCAGTATCGTCCTTCTCGAGGTTCCTTCAGGAGCGCTAGCGGATACGATTGGCAGGCGAAATCTAGTGATCGCTTCCGCGGTGATCATGATCGTGGAAATGTTGTTACTTTGCCTCGCCCCTATTGGCGAAATGCCTCTCGTATTCTACCTCTTTTTGGCCAATCGAATCCTCAGCGGCGCGGCCGAGGCTGCGGCCAGCGGAGCCGACGAAGCGCTGGCTTACGACACATTAAAGGATCTAGGGCGAGAGAAAAGCTGGGGGCGCGTACTTGAGACGCAAATGCGGTTTCGATCGATAGCGTTCATCGTAGCAATGTCGCTCGGCGCTCTAATCTATGATGCGGAGCGTTTAAATCAACTCCTTGGATTTATCGGCCTCGAGTTTGAAATCGCGACTGAAACC
>NZRT01000024.1 GCA_002696345.1 Myxococcales bacterium | reverse complement strand
CGCTCGCTCCCATGACTGGCAAGACGACAATGCGCAATTCGACCGCACCTGCATTGCCGACCGCATAAACTGCCGCTCCTCGGGCTTCGATGAGCGCCGGATCCACAATAATAGCCTGACCACCGCCGGTTCGCTCCAGCCACCAAGCTGGTCCTTGGACTTGAGCTCGATCGGTATTGCTCTCGAACTGACCTTTGTAGCGATGGAGTGCATAGCCAAGGGATGCGTCGACCACATTGTTGGTTGTGGATGAGACCTCGGCGGCAATGTCGTCGGCACCCTGACCCGCAAAGGCAAAGCCCCAGCGAGCGCCTCGAACCTCGTTTTCGCGTAGTTCGAAACGACCTCCACCATCGGCTCGTATGTTGAACCCCGTGTTTCGAATATCGATCGCCGCATTGCTGTGAATTGTGATCTCACCCTCGGCAAAGAAGGGACCAATATCGAATCCTCGGACACGACTGTTGTTCACGCCATTGCCTCGGAGGTCAGTGTTTGCTCCGAGATTTCGGAGACCAAAGCCTCGGTCATCCGTGTCCGCAATGACGTTGTCTCTAATGACTAAAGCCCCGGTGATTCGTTCTGCCAAGACCCCCGAGCCAACCCGTTCAATTTGGTTGTTGGCAAGTAGCCAACTACCGGTGTCATCATCAGGTCGAGTTTGTACAAGGTTGTCCCCAAGGGTTGATTCTGTGAATTGACGTACCCAGATCCCTGCCTCCAAATTATCGCTGATGACATTGTCACTGACTTCGATCGAGTTTTCCGGTCGAACTCTTGGGTAGCGGATCACAATCCCGTTTTCGGCGCCTTTGTCGTTGATTCTCTCCTCGGTTTCGTTGGGTAAGCCACGGACTGTGTTGTTCCGGATAATCACAGTGCCCGAAAACTGATCGACCACCCGTTCCTTTTCCTCCACCGTTCGCCCGAAAGACCCTGCCTCGCCGACACTCACCACATACTCAGCATCCTCACCGGTCGTGAGAAGGTTGTCTTCGATAAGAACGTGGCCGGCCTCAACCGTGTGTTTCACTTGGATGGCTGCCCGTCCAAGACCTTCAAGACGTCCACCTGTGATCTCGAGGTGATTCAGATTTCGAGTGGCGCTGATCCCGGTGTCCCAAAAGGAAACTTCGACACCCGCAGCGATCAACGTTGCACCAACGCCCAAGTTCGCAGCGACCGCATCGTCCATGCCAATGTGGACGCCCACTTCTGCCCGCTGGCCCGCCTCAGCTTTCAAGACGACTTGGTTCAAGGAGACGTTCGGGATATCCTGGAGTCGAAGCCCCATCTCAATGTCCAAACCGCTGAGTCGAAGAGCTGCATCGGCACCCGCTCCGGCGACTTGCCAAACACCACGAACTTGGCCTGCAACCACCGTGGATTCGGCACAGCGACCGATGATCGTGACAGGCTTCGTGAGGATCGGACGCATCGTAATGGTGTGATTGCCTTCGCCTAGAAGAATCGCTCCACCCCGTTCTTGGAGCCGCTCGATGGCGGCGCCAAGTTCGCCCATCGGTTCGTCACGAGAGCCGCTTCCGGTGCCCCCTTCGGCCACATAGATGGTGGCGTATCCCAAAGATGCTGCCTCAGCGGCCCAAGGGTGGGATTCATCGTATGCACCATCGGGGCATTTACTGGTGACACCTCGAGATCGAACGCATCGTCCTGTGATGGGATCATTCACTGACGATCCCTGACAAGTGGGTCGATTACCACCCGTGCCGGCATCGAAAACCAAATCCGGTGAGGAGGGTTCACAGTTACACGCCCAAGAGCTGAGGGCCAAAAGCAACACGAGATTCCGCATGTATTTCTCCTTGGAGGACTGGACCGTGAGACCATCCACAGGGTATTGAGGCTGCGCCTCAACCTGAAAGGTAAAGCCGATGAAGACCCTACTCGCCAGTTTAACCCTTTGCCTCGCCACCCAGGCTGCTGCAGACAGTGTGGCTGGCTCCAAAAGCTACGGCAAGCCCTTTGAGGTCAAGAATCCAATCAGTCTTGCTGAGTTGAACAAAAATTTAGAGCAGTATCTTGGTCAAACACTCCAACTTAGCGGAAAGGTCGGAGCCGTCTGCTCAAAGAAGGGGTGTTGGATCGGCTTGACCGATGAGGGGAAGGGGCTTCGGCAAGTTCGCATTAAGTTTGCAGGCTACAGCTACTTTGTACCTGGGCATACCCAAGTGGGTTTGCCGGTAACCGTTCACGGAAAAGTAGTGGAAAAGGAATTGAGTGACGCTGAAAAGAAGCATCTGAAAAGTGATGGTGCGAAACTTGGTGCCGATGGTCATCCAACAGATACCGAAATTCGCCTCGTGGCCGAGGGAGTGATTATTGGGAGTTAATCGAATGCGTTTGCTCCTTATCGCCAGTCTCACTTGGATCGGATCGACCACCTTTGCAGGGCAGCCCACAGGGGGACAGGTACCCGCTGATGTTCAGCCAGAGTTCACCCTTCCAGGGGCGAATGGCAGAAGTTTGCAACTGGGTCTCGATGCCCGCATCTGGGCTATTCCTTACCTTGGCTCAGATGCTGCCCTGGAAAACGGCGACCCTGCAAATGGGATCGGGTGGCGAGCGCACAGCGCCAAGATTGGGATGCTGGCTCGGCTTTCACCGAAGGCGGAAGTGATCGCTGTCATCGATCCCTTAGCCGAAGGCGATTCGCTCGCCGATCTTCGGTTCAGGTATCGGTGGCGTCCAACGCTGACCTTGGGCTTTGGCACCTCGGAAGTTCCATACTTTGCGAGCCACTTGCTGACTGCAAATCACCAGAAGTTTGCAGGGCACGCATTGAGTACGGGGGAGTTAGCGGTCGGAGAGCGCCTGGGCGTGACCATGGAAGGGCGTTACTACGGAGGGAAGTTCGAATGGATTCTGGGTGTCTACAACGGCAGTGAGTCCAGCCAGGGTAACGATGGTGGTGGGCTCATGGAAGCCTTTCGTCTGGCCGTTCAACCCCTGGGCGATCTGGCTGACCGTGTCCCGACTGGCTTCAAATATCGTCTGGGCATGGGGGGCGTTTATGGATCGGGTCCGAGCGTCGATACACTGGCGTACTCGGTTGACCTTAGTCTTGAAGGGAAGGGGTGGAAACTGCGCGGCGAATATCTCAAAGACGCTCGCAATCCTCAGGCTGAACCCAGTTTGCCGGTGACCCTGGTCGGATCCGTTGAGCGCCAAGTCACCCTGGCCGAAGTCAGTGGTTTCGTGGTGGGGCGTTGGCTCGAAGTCGCCCTTCGGGTCGAACAATATGACGACAACCTCGTCGTCGAGGATTTCGGTGATCAGTTGATCGTGACTGGCGGACTGAACGCGTACGGTCTGGGGGGAACGTTAAGGTCGCAGTTGAATTACCTCCATCGTCGAGAACAAGCGGGAACCGTTGAACTCGATAACGATTCGATCGTCCTTAGTCTTGCCACGAGTTTTTAAGGGAAGCCTCGTGCGTCGTGTGTTGCCATCGATCTTTGGGCTTGTCTTCGTGGCTTGCTCTCAGTCAGCACCCTCCGCACGAGTGTTCAAAATAGAACATCGGTCGCAGTTGATTGGTGGGCCCGCGGCAGCAGGGGCTGTTGGTGATTATTTGCTCGAGAACGACAAGATTCGGGTCATCGTCCACGGTCGACCCGAGCACACGGGTGACAGCGTCGGCTTTGGTGGGACCATTATCGACGCTGATATCCAACGCCCGCGGCGGGATGCCCGTGCCGGTGGCGGGCGTGACCATCTCTTTGAAATTGGTCCGATGATGAACCTCAGGGTGACGAAGGCTGACCCAAGCAGCGGCTTTCTCATTCTCGATCCTGACGAACAGGGGTGTCCCGGACTTCGGGTGGAAGGTCTCGCCGACAATGTTGTGAACGCGCTGGAGCTTTTGGGGACCTTGGAGCCTAATCTGGGGAAAGAGAGCCTGTGGATCCGGACAGATTACCGAATTTGTCCGGGCGAGACCTTCGTCTCGATGACGACGGATGCCTTTCTCAAGTCAGCCCTTGAAGGTCCGATACGAGATATGGACGTGGTGGTTGGCTCACGGAATTTACTGGGTATGATTCTCGGTGATGTTGAGCCGAGTTGTGAAGAAGATACCGATTGTCCTGACGGTGAGACCTGCGATTCCGTCCTGTTTGTTGGCACTCTCAAGGCTTGTCGTGGGCGCGACTCACTCGGCGTGGGGGCTTTTGGTGGTTGGCTAACGTTGATGGGCGCAAAGCCGACCACCTTTCTTGAAGGGACGGGCTTCGAGGGCTGGCTCAACTTAAAGGCAAGTCTGGCTAAGGGCTCGGACGTTTTTAAGCAGCCCGAACCTCTCAATTACTTCGCCAGTGTGGGTGATGGCGTGAGTTACGCCCTCTACACGGCGGGTTCTTTGGCTGTCCCGGTTGCAACGGGAGAGTTCTCCGTCTCCATGAGCCACGAGTTTCATTGTCCGCTCTCGAATCCGAGTTGTGCCGATGATGGTGGTATTCGCATGGTTGGCTACTTTGCTGTAGGCGACGGCGATGCGGCCAGTGCCATCGCTCCCTTCTATAAGTTTCGAGAGGATCGTCCCACAGCGCAACTCAGCGGTACAGTGATCGATGCTCGCAGCGGTGAAGTGGTGTCCGATGCCGACGTTTTTATCCTGCGTGCCCCCGATGCGTGGAGTGACTGGAGCGACGAGGAGATTCATGCTGCAAGCTTCGAAGAGTTGGCTCGGATCAATCGGAGTGAAACCGTCGGGGGCGCACTCAGCTTGGGTGCGGCTGGGATTTTAACTCATCTGCGAACGGACACGGGGCTTGATGTCATTCGCGATGGTCGTTTCTCCGGTGTGATCCCTCTTCCGCAGGGTTTGGACAAGCCAGGGCAGAGGGATCGTCTGGTCGCAGTGGCAGTCCATGGACAGCGCATCGGAGCCCTGCGGGCGCTGCGCGTTGCGGAGGGGGGGGAGTACACTCTCGTCCTGACCTTACCCCAACCGGGAAAGTTGACCTACCAAGTTCGAGACCACAACAACCGTTCGGTGCCGGCGAAGATGACGCTGGGGCAATGCATGCCAGAATGCGCTCGGGATGCAGATTGTGGCAGTGGTCGCACCTGCGAAACCTTATCGGGACGGTGCCTTCCGATCGGGGGCTGCACGGCCGATCATCAATGCGATCCCGATGAGTTTTGTGATGTTCCCCTCGCCGCTTGTGTTTGCCGAGGAGAATTGGTGGAGCCCATCGAGGTGAGTGGTCATTTTCCAACGGATGGTGTGGTTTTAACGGATCGGAACATGGGCGGTGACAAGACCATCGATGTGGCGCCCGGCCACTACGAGGTCATCTTCTCCCGAGGCATCGAATACAGCATTGACCGCCAATTTGTGGAAGTCCTGCGCGGTCGAGAACATCGAATGATTGGTAGTGTTCATCGGCAGGTCGATACCCGGGGCTTCGTTTCCGCAGATTTCCATATTCATAGTGAGGGGAGTCCGGACTCAGCGGTTGAGATTCGAGAGCGAGTCGCAAGCTTTGCTGCCGAGGGTGTCGAGTTTCTTTCAAGTTCGGATCACGACAACCTAAGAGACTTCGAACCTGCGATTCGAGAGTTGGGTCTCCAGCATTGGATGACCAGTCAGGTGGGTATTGAGACGTCGCCCTTGATGCTGGGGCACCTGCTTGGATTTCCAGTGGATTATGACGCAACGCAGCCGCAGCGCATGCCCCAAGAGACGGCCTATGATTGGTACCTCGCCACCCCTGACGAGTTGATCGAATCCATCCGCAACATGGGCACCCTTCACGGTGAAAAGGACGCCTTGGTGATCTTTGCCCATGTGTACGACTACTTTAACTACTACGGTCTCAATCCGTTTACTCTGAATCTCGGATCCACCCTGTTCTTTACTCTGGGTGCAGAGCCTCTTTTCAATCCGGACCTCTTCAGCGGTAATTTTGATGGTTTCGAGGTTCTCAACGGAAAGAGTCTTGATTATGTGCACCGGCCCACGGTCAGAGAGTTGCGGACATACAACGAAGGACTGGTTGCGCTGGCTGATCGGCTTCGCAGTGGTCAGTTGACCTATCGGGATTACAGCAGTGAGCACATGGCCCTCGGCGCATCAACAATCGCTTCCTTTCTGGAGCGAACGGAGGCTGAACAGAATGCCTTCTACGGTACCAGTACCGGCGTCGAATGTGCCTGTTTGGGGGCGGATGACTGCGCCGCGGACGGGGCGGGGGATGATGAGCCCTGCAATGACACGACCTTCCGGGGCGTGGCCGAGGACTGGATGCGCATGATGAACCGAGGCGTCTTCAAGGCTGCAGTCGCCAACTCGGATACCCATGGACTGTACCATGCGGAGGCAGGCATGCCCCGAAACTTCGTCGCCTACGGTAGTGACATCCCCCGGCACGTTCGCCCCGATGATCTCGACCAAGCGGTGCGTGAGCGGCGGGTGGTCGGCAGTAGCGGTCCTTTTATCCGCTTTACGGTGAATGACGAGGGCGTCGGCGGGACCGTGATGTCGCCTCCGGATGGTCGGGTGACCTTAAAGATCGAAGTGCAGTCACCCACTTGGTTCGACGTGGATCGTGTCCAAGTGTTTCGTAATGGTGAACTTCTAAAAAGCTTCGACGCCTGCACGGAAGAAGGCGGTGAATGCATTGAGCAACCGAACATCAAGGTCATGAACCTGAATGTGAGTTTTGATGATGAGCCGGGACGAGATGCCTGGTACGCGGTGAGCGCTGCCGGCTTGCGTGGTCGACACCTTGCGCCCGTCTATTCGAGTCTCCCGCTGGCTCGTTTGGGTTTCAACGAAACCTTTGCCGGCCTGACCGGGATCTTAGGGCTGGAAGGTGGTCCTGCAAGAGGACCGAGTGTTCATCCCATGATGCCTTGGGCGATGACCAATGCCATTCAAGTCGATTTGGCCGGCGATGGTTTTGACCCACCGGAGGGTGCACCACCGGATTGGGCGCAGCGTTAGGATCATGGCACTTCGTATCGGCTCAGTTGAGTTGGGAAGTCATTTGATCCTCGCGCCGATGAGCGGGGTGACGGACCGAATTTTTCGTCGTTTAATCCGGCACTGTAATGGCGCCGATGTCGGCCTTTATGTGACCGAGTTTATCTCCGTTGAATGTCTGTGGCGTGAGAACAAGCGTAGTCTGTTCATGATGCGCAAAGACGTCGATGAGTCTCCATTTTGTGTCCAACTGTACGGACGAGAGGTGCACCATATGGTGGCTGCGGGACGGCTTGCGGTCGATCGGGGCGCTCAGATCGTCGACATCAACTGTGGTTGTCCTGCGCCAAAAGTCGTGCGCCGAGGTGGAGGCGCTGCGCTGATGAAAGAACCTGAGCACATCGCTCGCATCGTTGAGGCGATGGTCGAGGCCCTTCCCGTTCCGATTACCGTGAAGTTGAGATCGGGTTGGGACGACGAGTCATTGACCTATTTAGAGGCGGGCCGACGTGCGCAAGAAGCGGGAGCGTCCGCAGTGGCGCTGCACCCTCGAACGCGCAAGGCACTCTACAAAGGTGAAGCTCATTGGACTCTTGTGGGGGAGTTGGCAGCGGCTTTGGACGTCCCTGTCTTCGGTTCAGGGGACGTGGTGGATACCGAGAGCTACCAACACCTGTTTCAGCCCAGCGGAGCCGCCGGGGTGATGTTGGGTCGAGGCGCGATCCAAAATCCATTTTTGTTTCGTGAGTTGGGACGCTTTGGGCGGGGAGAGCGGTCTCCACCTCCTTCTTTGCAGGAAAAGTTCCAGTTACTTCGAGTCTACTATGAAGGCCTCCGAGAAGACTATCCCGAGCGCCCCAAGCTCCATTTGGGTCGAGTTAAAAATTTGGTGAATCGCATGACTCGAGATCGGCCCCAAGTGGGCGATCTTCGCCAGAGACTCTTACGCAGCCAAACCATCGATGCATTGCTTTTACTGGTGGCGGAGATGGATGCGTCTGAGCCCGTCTATTTGGAGGCAACCGGGTGACTTTGCAGGCTGAACGTCCAGATTGGCAGCGGCTGTCCGAGGTCGAAGGGCAATGGGAGGCCCCGGTCCTTGTGACGGTGGTGGCAACCAGTGGTTCGACGCCCCGGAAAGCGGGGGCGCGGATGTTGGTCAATGCCCAAGGCTCCATGCCTAAGCGGCCGGAGGATTTTCCGCACCCCGAGGGGACGATCGGTGGCGGAGCCGTGGAGGTGACTGGCCTCCAGCTTGCATGGGAGGCATGGCAGAAAGGTCACCCAATCCTCCGAGAGGTGCCGCTCACCGCACAGTTAGGCATGTGCTGCGGCGGCACGATGACCCTGTTGGCTCAACCGGTTCGAGAGGAGCCATTTTTGGTGGTTCTCGGCGCTGGACACGTGGGGCAGGCAGTGGGCCGGCTCGCCAGTGAGTGCGGTTTTGCTGTGATCATGGTCGATCCTCGAAAGTCGTTGCAAACCGAGGCGATGAACTTTGCCCGTCGGGTTGAGACCGATTTTGATCCCGAGACACTGGACGCACTGCCACGTGGGCCTCAAACGCACTGCCTTGTTGTGACCCATGATCATGGGCTCGACCAGGAGCTTGTGGAGGCGCTGATCCATGAGGACTTCGCGAGTTTTTCCATGTTAGGCAGCGAGCGTAAAGCCATCCGCTTCCGGCAGCGTCTCCAGCAACAAGGTGTCGCGCCTGAGATTATCCAACGCATGGAGTCACCGGCCGGTCTCGACCTCCCGGCTGAAAATCCGGCGGAAATAGCGGTGGCAATCGTTGGCGAACTGATCCGCAAACGTCGAAAGTCGTGATGCGGGTCGCCGGCCTCATTGCAGCGGCGGGTAAAGGTCAGCGAGCCGGGGGAGCGAAGGCGGTTCGAATCGCTGGGGATGATCCGAGAATGTTCCTCGATCGGTCCGTATCAGCCATGCGATCTTGGGGCTGCTGTCCCGTGGTTGCAGTGGTTCAGGAAGAGCACAAGGCTTTGGCTCGAAGCTTCGGTGCGGTTGCGGTGGTACCGACTCCACTGCCGGAAGCGATGATTGACTCGCTGCGGGCAGGCATCAAATACCTCGAACGCTTATCCGAGGTAGAGGCTGTGCTTTGGTCACCTGTCGACTGCCCCCTCGCCATCGAGGTCTTTGCTCGTCGGGCTCCTCCCGCAGAGGCGCTGGATTGCGGCAAGCCAGTCGTTGCTGGCTTTCAAGGTCAAGCCGGCCATCCCGTCTTTTTACCGCGTCCATTGTGGGGGCGGTTGAAGGAGGAGATCGTTGGTCGAGTAGGAGCCAAGGCTGCCCTAAGCGACGCCGTTCTTCTCAATATAGCGCTTGAAAGCCTCGAGAATCGTAACCGTTAGTGGAGATCGCCCCTGGGACAAGTCCCTCACATTCTGCTAATCATCCCAACATCAGGCTTCGCCGGAGGCGCCATGCGTCCTATTGCTCTCACTTTGTTTGCTTGTTCTACACTCGTTCTCACCGGTTGTCCCTCGGACGAACCTGAGGTTCAAGAAGACGCTGGCGTCTCCCAAAGTGCCGATGCCGGTGGCGGTGGCGGCGGAGGTGGCGACGATGCTGGTGGTGGCGGTGGTGTCGCTGATGATGCCGGTGGTGGCGGTGGCAATGCTGACGCCGGTGGCGGCGGCAGTGTCGCTGATGATGCCGGTGGTGGCGGCGGCGGAGTCGCCGACGCTGGCGTGGAAGAGGATGCCGGGGATCGACCTGTTCTTCGATGCGGTAACGGTGAAATCGACGAGGGCGAAGAATGCGATGACGCCAACGACGATGACACCGACGCATGCCAACCAAACTGCACTTTGTCCCGTTGTGGTGACGGCGTCGTCCGTCGAGACCTTGAGGAGGATGATGAGGATTATGAGGCCTGCGACGATGGTAATGATGTTCCGGGCGATGGCATCGACGATGTCTGTGATCCGGATTGTACCATTGTGGATGCACCTGAGGCTGATGATCACGGCAACGATGCCCAAACAGCCAGCGCTATCGAGATTGGTGTTCCGATCGCCGGACAACTAGATGCGGGTGATGACCTCGATTACTTCGGCTTCGACGTAGAACAGGAGGCGACCCACGATATTGTCGTGACGTCCGAGGCAGCATTGGGCTGCCGCCTGGAAGACGCGCTGGCGAACCCTCAGGACGAGCAATCCAGCGATCCGGAACGGGAGGGGCGCTGTGAAATGGTTGCTCGCCTTGAGGCGGACCAGCGGTATTATGTGATCATCTACGTCCAGGAGGGCAATTTAACCACGTATTCCGTCACGATCACTGCCCGTGATGAAGCTCGATGCGGTAACGGTGTTGTTGAACTGGGCGAAGATTGTGACCTTGGTCCCGACGTGCCTGGCGACGGGTGCGATGCAGAATGCCGGTTTGCCGCTCAGTGTGGCAACGGAGTGGTTGAAGCCGGTGAAGAGTGCGACCGTGAGGGCCCTGACTGCGTGGATTGCCGAGTTGTTGAAGTCCAGTTGTGTGGCAACAACCGGATCGATGACGGCGAAAACTGTGATGATGGTGGTAACGACGCTGGCGATGGCTGCGATGCGGAGTGTCAGATTGAGGGCGGCGGCAACCCTCAGTGTGGCAATGCCATTTTGGAGCGTGGCGAAGCCTGCGACGATGGCGTGAATGGCAACAATGAGGATGGCTGTGACGACCAATGTCAGTTGGTCGGCAACCCGAACGATGACCATGGTGATGAAAGAGCAGAAGCGACCCGTGTGGCGGCGCCATCGACGACCGATGGCGTCATCGAGGTCGGTAACGATGTGGACTGGTTCCAGTTTACTCTCGACGAAACGGGTGTGTGGGATCTGCACACCACGGGCAACCTCGATACTCGCTGCTGGCTTTACGATGCTGATGGTGTTGAGGTGGCGTTTAACGATGATATCGATGTGTTCGAAAACGTTAACTGCGGTATCGTCCGGCGACTGGATGCAGGCACATGGTACGTCCGTGTCGAGAGTTGGAACGTCGATGTGGGCAACTACACGCTGATGGTGGCGGTCTCTGAAGAGCCGGTGGCTGAGGATGATCACAGTGACGAGCTCGAAGGGGCAACGGAAATTGCAATTCCCTCAAACACGGATGGCAACTTGGAGGTTGGTGGCGACATCGATATGTTCATGTTTAGGCCGGCGGAGGCGAACCGTTATCGGGTCAATACCTCGGGCGATCTCGACACCTATTGCCGTGTTCTGGACGAGGATGGTGAGTCTTTGGCGGGCAACGATGACGCCTGGGATATCTGGGACCCCGAACTGCCAGACGACTTGGGCGTGAACTGCGGCATTGTGGTCGATCTCGCAGCGGATACCACCTATTACTTCAAGGTTGAGGGGCTGCATGGAGGCGTTGTGGGTGCGTACGGTGTGCACATCGAGCTCTTCCCCTGGCCTGACGCCAATAACCCCTGTGACGGTGTGGTTTGCCAGGAGGGTGAAGTCTGCCAAGACGGGATGTGTGTTGGCGCCAATGAACCTGGGGAGCCTTGTGCCGATGTGGATTGCCCGCAGGGGCAGATGTGCGTGAACGGTGAGTGTATCGAGGGGAACGGTGAAGTTGACCCCTGCGAGGACGTGGATTGCCCCCAGGGACAAATCTGTCAGGATGGCGGGTGCTTCGATGAGGGCGATGAGTTTGATCCCTGTGAAGATGTCGTGTGCGAACAAGGTCAGGTCTGTCGAGACGGTGGTTGCATGGATGAAGGGGATGAGTTTGATCCCTGTCAGGATGTGGTCTGTCAGGAAGGCCAGACCTGCGAGCGAGGCAACTGCGTCGATGATGATGGCTAGACTTCAGGATATCGGAGGTCGTTGGTTTCGGTGGGAGATGGCTTTCTTCTGCTGAGATTCAAAGTCATCGGAACGTCGGCAACCCACTGCAAAAGTGACCCCAGGTGCGCAGCGATGCCTCGGAATTTAGTTGAGCCATTTCCTCCCAGCCCCTAGGGCTTTCGGAGGGGAGGTTGCGGCATGGTTTTACGCACGGATTGGACAGAAACTGGATTTGGCACTCGTGCCATCCACGCCGGTCAAGAGCCCGATCCGGTCACGGGCGCGATCATGACGCCCATCTATCAATCGTCGACCTATGTTCAAGCCAGCCCCGGGGACTTCAAGGGTTACGAGTACAGCCGGACCAGTAATCCCACCCGGGAGGCTCTTGAGGGCAACCTCGCTGGCTTAGAAGAAGCCCGCTATGCCCGAGCTCTTGCTTCAGGATGTGCCGGTGCGACGGCGATCATGGGTGCGTTGAGCGCCGGCGATCATGTGCTCTGCGGCGACGATGTCTATGGGGGGACATTCCGGCTGATGGACAAGGTTTTCGCTAACCTTGGGGTTGAGTTCTCCTTTGTGGATCAAACGAATCTCGACGCAGTTCGTGCAGCCCTGCGCCCTGAGACAAAACTGTGTTGGATTGAAACGCCGACCAATCCAACCCTGAAGATCGCCGATATCGCTGGGATCGCTACACTCTGCCGAGAAGCTCAGGTTACCAGCGTTGTCGACAACACCTTCGCCACCCCCTACTTGCAGAGTCCTCTAGCCCTCGGCGCTGATCTGGTGGTGCACAGCACGACCAAGTATCTGGGAGGACATAGTGACGTCGTCGGCGGGGCGGTGGTGACGAACGATGAAGCTTGGATTGAACGGGTGCAGTTCGTGCTTAACTCCATGGGACTGAATCCCGGACCCCAGGATTGTTTCCTGACCCTCCGTGGAACCAAAACGCTGCATGTGCGCATGGATCGTCATGTCCGCAATGCCCAAGCCGTCGCCCATTATCTGGAAGCCCATGATCAGGTGAGTAAAGTGATCTATCCAGGATTGCCCAGTCATCCACAGTACGAGTTGGCGCAGAGGCAAATGCGCGGGCCGGGCGGCATGATTAGCTTTCATATTCGTGGCGGTCTGCCAGCGGCACGGCGCTTTCTCGAGGCTGTGGAGGTCTTTAGCCTGGCCGAATCCTTGGGCGGGGTGGAGAGTCTTATCGAGCATCCGGCGATTATGACCCATGCCAGCGTACCACCAGAGACGAGAGAAGCCCTCGGTATCGCCGACGATTTCATCCGGATTAGTGTCGGCATTGAGGACGAGCGCGACTTGATCGATGACCTGGCGCAAGCCCTAGCGACTGCGGAGCATGCCTGATGTTTGATACGCTACGATCCGGCTTTCAGAACGCACGACTTTCCTTTCAGGGCAAGCGCGCCCTCACCGAAGCTGACATTGATTCTGCGCTCAAAGAGATTCGCCTCAGCCTGCTGGAAGCCGACGTCGAGTTTGGTGTGGTGCAGAGCTTCCTGCAGCGGGTGAAAGAAAAGGCTCTGGGTGAGGTGGTCAAACTGGAGACCCGTGGCAAGTCCAAGCGGGTGCGCCCTGGTGATCACTTTACCTACATTTGTCTCAAGGAACTTGAAGCCTTGATGGGGCCCGCCGAGACGGATCTCGACCTACCCAAAAATCAGGGCTCCATCATGATGGTGGGCTTGCAGGGCTCCGGTAAAACAACGACCTGTGCCAAGCTGGCGAACAAATACAAGAAGGCAGGCAGAAAGCCCTTGTTGGTGGCGGCAGATATTTACCGTCCTGCTGCGGTTGAGCAGTTAAAAACCGTCGGTCAGCAGGTCGGAGTTCCCGTCTTTCACGAACCGGGAGCGAGCGCCCTCGAGCAGTGTCGCCAAGGGCTTGAGTTTGCCCGTCGTAAGGGCCGAGACCTGGTCATTTACGATACCGCCGGTCGTCTCGCTATCGACGAAGAATTGATGGGAGAATTAGAGGGCATAAAGGCGGCTTGCGAGCCCAACAATATCCTTCTCGTCGTCGACGCCATGATCGGTCAGGACGCCGTTCGTACGGCCGCCGAGTTTAACAGACGACTTGAAATTAGCGGATTTTGTCTGACCAAGTTGGATGGTGATGCCAGGGGTGGCGCGGCGATCTCGATCAAGGAGGTGACCGGTAAGCCCATCAAGTTCCTTGGAATGGGGGAGACAGCCGATCAACTCGAAACCTTCCGCCCTGAAGGCCTTGCTCAGCGTATTTTGGGCATGGGCGACATCGTCGGGCTCATGCAGGAGTTCGAAGATCTCGTCGACGTGGAAGAAGCCGAGGAGGATGCGAAGCGCCTACTGCAAGGGCAGTTCGGTTTTGATGACTTCTTAAAGCAGATCGAACTCATTGGTCAGATGGGCCCCCTGTCTGGGGTTTTGGACCGAATGCCTGGCATGGGGGAAATGGCTCAAAGCGGTCAATTTGACGAAAAAGTGCTCCATAAAATGAAGAGCATGATTCAGTCCATGACCCTGGCGGAGCGCAAAGATCCTGCCTTGATCAATGCCAGTCGGAAGCGCCGCATTGCTCGAGGCTCGGGTCGGAGTGAGGGCGAGGTCGGCGACCTGGTGAAGCGCTTCGATATGATGAAGCAAATGATGCAAGTGCTCGGGACGAATCCAGGCCTCTTGGGCAACCTGCCTGGCTTTAAGCAGATGGCGCAGATGCAGAAGATGAAGGGACTCGACCCGAACAAAATGTTTGGTGAGATGATGGGCTTACCGGATCAAGGGGCGGGGCAAAGCCGTAGACTGCCGCCAGGTGTGCCACGGGGTTTCACCCCTCCAGGTATGGGCAGCATGATGGCCGGTCCTAGTGTGAATCCCAGCGCCAAGGCAAAAGCCAAGGCGAAGGCAAAACGCAAGGCTGCCAAAAAATCCAGGAAGAAGCGCCGGCGCTAGTTAGCTGACGTTCAGCATCAAGCCTGCGTGGTGCAGGGCAACGCCCAAGACGACCAACAGGTGAAAGATCTCATGGTAGCCGAAGACGCCCGGGATGGGATTCGGCCCCCGCCGAGCGTAACAGACGGCGCCGCTTAGGTGGGCAATGCCGCCGGCAAGGATCAGGAAAGCGGTGGTGCTACCGAGGCTTTTTGCCATCTCGGGAAAGAAGGGTGCTGCGGTCAGACCGAGGACCACATACAGCCCAGCGGTAAGCGCCCGAGGTGCTTTCGGAAACAGAATCGATTTGGTTGCACCCAATAAAGACCCCGTCCAGACAATGGTCAGCACCCAGGGACTCCAGGGACTTTCGATCAGGGTGAAGTAGGGGGTGAAAGACCCTGCGAGAAACAAATAGATCATGCTGCGATCGAAGCGACGAAGGTGAAGCCGCGTCTCTTCAGGCCAATTGGGACAATGATAGAACCCACTCACCGCAAAGAGCATCACCAGGGTTGCACCATAGAAGATCATTGGAAGTTGCAAATCGACTCGCTCGGTGCACTGAACGATCCACAGTGCGGCGAGGAGCGCAGGCACGACCGCCGCCGCATGAAAGACGCCACGGAGCTTCGGTTTACCCGCAAGCTCCCCGGTAGTTTTCGATTCAACAGCAGCAGTCATGGGTACAGTGTCTAGCAAAGCAGGCTTGGGCGCAAAGAACCGTCCAGCTCTTGTGCCGACTTGACGGGGTGCGCTGGGTCGTAGACCTAGTGAGAGTCAAGGTTTGGAGCCCACCATGAACCGTCCTGTGTCCCTTGCATTGGGTGTTTTTATCCTTTTTAGCGCGTGCATGCCCGATGATTCAGGGCCTGAAGGCACCCCGTCCGATGGCGGTGGTGGTGTCGTTACTTGTGAGACGGGTTTAGCGGCGGGCAACGAGTTTATGGTGTATTGGCGAGGGATGACGGCCCTTTACTGTGGAATTCATCCCGACGAGCAGGAAGACGCAACCGCTGAGCAGGGACTGTGTCTTAGCATTTACCTAGGGGCAGGCTTGGTCAACCAGGCTCATGTGCAGCAGAATGCTGCTTGCTTTGATCGCGGTCAGGGAGAAGACTGTTTGGTGGCGATGAGCCCATTTCAAGGCGACGATGGATTCTTCCGGGATGATTGCGATCTGAGCGATCAGGAGCGGGCGCAGAAGCAAGCCTTGGAAACCAGCGGCAGTTGCTCCCGAGTGATTCAGGGGCGCTTAGCCGCCGGCGGTCGTTGCGGTACCGATGACGGTCAGGGCAACACCACGGAATCCGACACCGTTTGTGAAGGAGATCTCCGCTGCATTGAAGCGGTCTGTGCCACGCCCTTGAGCGATGGGGATTTGTGCGCCGAGAGCGATGATTGTCGTGACGGGCTGTACTGTGGGGATTCGGGATTCTGCGCGGTCCGTTTTTCCTTGGGGGAATTCTGCGACACTGATGAGCAATGCGAGAGCGGTCACTGCAGCCTCCAGTCGGAGGTCTGCGTGGCGCAGTGCCAATAAGTCGAACAGCCCAGACTTGCGCCCTGAAACATCCTGCTTAGATTGCCCTGCGTAAATCGCTGGTCAAGCGATCCCGGTTTCGTTAGCCGGGGGCACGATTTAGGGGGAACTACCGATGACAGCAACTGCCAAGAAGACCACCCGACAGTTTCGAGCCGACGTCAGTCAGGTTCTGAAACTTGTCATCAACTCGCTCTACTCCCACCGGGAGATTTTTCTGCGTGAGTTGATCTCGAACGCTTCGGACGCACTTGATAAGTTAAACTTCAAGGGGATTGAGCAGCCGAGTTTGTTGAAGGGTGGTGAGCCTCTCGAAATCCGTTTGACCGTCGATGAGGACGCGGGAACGCTGACGATCACGGACACCGGTGTCGGCATGGATCGTGATGAACTCATCGAGAACCTGGGGACAATCGCTCACAGTGGCACCCAAGCCTTCTTGGCGGGGATCGAAGAGGGGGCTGATCCCGTCCAACTCATCGGTCAGTTCGGCGTCGGATTTTATGCAGCGTTTTTGGTGGCTGATGAGGTCGAAGTGATCAGCCGTGCCGCCGGTAGTGACGAAGTAAGTCGTTGGGTTTCTCGAGCGGAGGACAAGTTCACGGTGGCGCCCTTTCAGGGGGAGCATGGACGCGGCACGAGTGTGATTCTACACTTGCAGGACGAGCACAAAGGATTCCTTCAAACCTGGCAACTGCGCAGTCTTGTGACGCGCTACAGTGACTATGTGAGCCACCCCATTCTCTTGGGTGAGGACCAAATTAATCAAGGCAGCGCACTTTGGCAGCGGCCGAAAGCTGAAGTCAGCGATGAAGAATACCAGGGATTCTACCAGCACCTCGCAGGAGATCCTGAGGAGGCGATCGCCTGGAGTCACTTTCGAATCGAAGGTGGCATGGAAATGACCGGTCTCATCTATCTGCCGGGCCAGCCAGCACCCGATCTCTTCTGGCAAGAAACTCGGGGGGGGCTGCGGTTGCACGTTCAGCAGGTCTTCATCATGGACGATTGCGATGTTCTCGTTCCCCGTTGGCTGCGCTTCTTGCGGGGAGTTGTGGACAGCAATGATTTACCGCTGAACGTGAGTCGTGAACTCCTACAGGACCAACAAGCAGTTCGTGGAATCAAGCGCCAAGTGGTCAAAAAGACACTGGATCTGCTTGAGCAGCTTGCCGAGGATCGCCCCGAGGATTACCAGAAATTTTGGCAGTCCTTTGGTACAGTCATCAAGGAAGCTGTCCATGAAGAACCACGCCATCGCGAGGCCCTCGCCGAGTTACTCCGTTATCCCACCAGTCAGGGCGAAGAACTGACCAGCCTGGCGGATTATGTATCTCGGATGACCGATGATCAGGAGGCGATCTACTATGCCTCAGGCACTGATCTTCAGACCCTTAAAGACAGCCCACACCTCGAGAAGCTCCAGAGTGAGGGGCGAGAGATTTTGTTCATGGTCGAACCGATCGATGAGTGGGTCGTTCGGGGACTCGAGGCCTATCAGGAGAAGAAGCTGGTCAGTGCCATGCACGGGGAGCAGACGAACGACGAGGAGGTTGCAGACGCAGGCACGGCAAAAGATTTGTTGGTGAAGATGAAAGAAATCCTCGGCGACGCTGTCGGTGGTGTGGTCCCGAGTCAGCGTCTGACTGAATCCCCCGTCTGCCTTGTGGTTCCTGAAGGCGCGATGCATGCGCACGTTGAGCGCCTGATGAAAAAAACAGGGCAGTCGTTCTTTGACACCAAGCAGATTTTGGAAGTGAATCCTGACCATCCCGTGATTCAGTCCCTCGCACGCAAAGAGGTCCGTGGAGATGAGGATCTCGAGCGTTGGGTTCATTTATTGTACGACCAGGCACTTCTTGTTGAGAACAGCCCCTTGCCCGATCCGAACCGTTTGGCCCGTAACCTGACCGAACTGATGGCTGGGGTTCTCGACAAAGGCTAAAGCCGTAAATTTTGAGCTCGTGCCGAGCCCGCTTTAGGCTGGTTCGGTATGTACACGATGAGTCAAATGTTAAGCCTTGTGGTGGGGATCTCCGCCGGCTTGATGTGTTTCATGGTGGCACCTGTGGGCTTGTCTGGCTTAGCGCTTCCCCGCCGAACTCGTTACAGTTACTTGGCTCTTTGCCTTGTGGCTGGCTGGTACAGTGTGTGGATCGGCCTGATTCGCTCCGGTGTCCTCGATAATCATCTGCACCTTTGGGGGATGAGCCAGCTGCTGTCCGGGTTTGCGGGGCCACTCCTCTTCATTTTTACCCGTACTCTTTTGTTGCCGGAGCATCCCGTCTCAAGACGTCACTTCGCTCTCCTCTTGCTGGCTCTTCCTGGCATCGGGATCTGCCTTTTTACCTTGAGCAGGCCCGATGTCATGCTCGACTTTCGACAGGCGCTTGAGTCCGAGGGAGGGGGTTACTTACATCCCCTGCTGGTCACCTTGATGAGTCTTCATACACTGGAACTGATCGTTCTGGTCCTCTTCTCAATCATGTATGTTTTGGGGCAGTTGCGGCAGCCACATGGAGCCGCTCAACGCCAACGAGTCATGATGGCAGCCTTGCCGGCGGGAGGGGTCTTGCTTGCCACCGTCCTGTCCACAGCCTTGCCTCTCATCTCTCAAGAGACGTCAACCATCGGCTGGGGACCCCTCGCCGTGGCGCCAACCTGCGTTTTAGCAGCATTTTCCATGCGAAAAATTGAAGATCAGGTTTTGGAAATCCGGGCCCAACAACAATCCATGTCCCGCTATTTACCGGAGAAGGTGGTCGACGGAATCGTCAGCGGCGAGCACAACTTTGAACTGGGTGGTGAGCGAGCGGTAGCCAGCGTTCTCTTTATCGATATTCGAGGGTTTACGCCCTTGAGTCAGGAACTCGGACCTGAGGGGACCGTGGGCTTTCTCAATCGCTTCTTCACCACCATGAATGACGAGGTCTTTGAGCACGGGGGGATCGTTGACAAGTTTATCGGCGATGCCATGATGGCTGTTTTTGGATTTACTGAGGGCCGGGATGCAAGCCGAGCGCTCGCTTGTTCCGAGGGGATGCTGCGACGACTTAAGGCATTTAACCAGCATTGGGTTCTGGAGGGGCATAGGCCGATCCGAGTCGGGATTGGACTGCACCGCGGTGAGGTGATTCACGGGAACGTCGGCAGTGCGACCCGAATGGATCACACGGTGATCGGCGATGCGGTGAATACGGCGGCTCGTTTGTGCGAGTTGACCAAACATCATGGGCGATCTCTTTTGGTGAGCGGTGAGTTCGCAGAGGGCCTGGATCAAGCTGAGCCTGCGCGGCTTGAAGTGATCGGTGAAGAAGTGCTTCGGGGCCGGGAGGGAGCCACTGATCTCCTGGCGCTAATTGAGCCCCAAACCCAGTCTTGATAGGTTTTACCTTTTTGGTAAAAATCACAATTTTTCAGTTTCTTGAAAACTTAAAGTTAAACCTTTATTTTGATTTAGGTTTACCTTGGTTGCAGCGCTGCGTGACGGCATCGATGGCGGCCCGTGCTTGCAGCAAAGCAAGTCCTTGGCGAGGGTCCCCGGGGGCGGCACTGAGACGATCTCGATAGGCTCGAGTCGCAAGGGTTAAGCGTTTGAGTTCCAGACTGGTTTTGCCATCGCCGCAGGCTTTCCAAGCCCGGTAGGCAATGACCCATGGTGCTTGGCTCTTTTCGGTCGTCGATGGTGCCCGATAAGCCATCGCTGCCAACAAGCTGAGGTGGAGTTCCAGACGAGTTCGTTCTCCTGCATCCAGTTCTTTGACCTGACTCAGGTAGCGACTCAGTCCGGGGAGGCTCTCTTGCTCCTGCCGTCTGCGAAGTGATTCTGGGATGACGCCTGCCCTCTTTGCCACATGGTTGTAGAGGGGCTGCCAAACAGCGAGCGCCACCTTGTCGACGGTTCGAGGCAGGACAGGGACGACCTTGTAGTAATCCTTCGGTTCGCTATCGAAAGCGATGAGTTGTTCGTCGAGGAGGGCGACGATCTGCTTTGGGCGGATCAGTCGAGCGATCGCTTGGGCTGAACTGCGGTCCGAGGTAACCGCTAATCCTGGAAAGTCCTCGGGCGCTACGCTGAGCAAGCCCTGAAGATCCTTTTGAGCTTCCTCTTTTGCTTTCGACCAGTTCGCTGCATCTGCTTGGAGTTGTTTTTGCGAGAGCAAGATGAGGGCGTTGATCGATTTGCCTTTGAGCCGGTGCTCTCCCGCTCGGACTCGATACCATTGGATGAGATCGTAACTTCCCTGGTCCAGTTTGCCCCGAGCTTTCAAGTCGTCCAGTTGTTTCGCAAACTGATCGGGACGAGCCGTTTGCTCAAGGCCGGGCCCACAGCTTGAGCAAGCCGTTGTGAGGCTGAGGGGCGCCGTGAGCGACAAATAGAGCAAGGGCATCCATCGGCTGGAGTTCATGGTGTCATTTCTTTCGACTCAGAAAGGGGCGTGATTTCGGTGGAGAAGCCAGCCTGTTGCAAGCGTTTAAAATAGGCTTCACCCAAGCCCGTAGCCGGTGTCAGGAGGCCAGCGACCGCTGGAAGGTGATCACAAGTCAGCATCGTTAGTGCCGCCTCGCAAAGGCACAATACTGTCACTCGGTTTCCGGGATCACCACTGCACTTTAACCCCATTGAAAGGACTTCTCCTGTCTCCGCTTCGGCGATGAAGTGTTGCCGTACAAAACCTGCCTCTCGAGTTGCCAAGGAGGGGCCTGTCCCTGGCTTAGGAGCCAAGCGACGAATCATCGATCGGCCCCATTTCTTTCCGAGTGCCCGATCAAACATCATCATGGCTGAACCTTGCAGGTAGGCACCGAGACGCCCCTGACTCTCACCATACTCTTGGTACTGAAATGTCTCACCATATGGATTTCCTGCCTGGGCAAACAGGGCAGCGGATCGTCGCACGACACGGGTATTGATCGCCGCCATGATAAAGGGCAGCAGCCATCGTTGACGCGTCGGATCAAAGTGAATCGACAGGTCGTCTCGGCATTGTCGCCGAAGCGTATCGTTACGGGCCTCAGGGGGATTCAGCAGGATGGGGTCACGGAGCGCTCGCCCCTGACCGGATTCGGCCATCGCAAGTGCCGAGGCGACGGTTCCGCCATTCAATCCTCCCTTCACGCGAAAAGAAGAGGTCACGCCTGCAGTTCCCGAACCATAGCGCCGCCGAATTTCGCGGACGCAGTTCCAAACGCCGAGATCACTGGGAACCGAGTCGAAGCCACACAGAGGAAGAATGCGTAGGCCCTTTGAAACGGCTGCTTCATGGAACCGGTCGATCAGGCTGCGCACCCATGGCGTCTCGCCGGTGATGTCGAGATAGTGAGCACCGTGTTCGACGCAGGCAGCGACGACTGGGTCACTGTATTGCGAAAAGGGCCCCGCTGTGCTGACCACCATTTGGGTCCGAGCCACCATCGCTCGAATCGCTTCGTTGTCATGGGCATCGGCGACGATCCATTCCGTCGCACCGCATTCGGCAGCGAGCCCTTTGAGCGCATCCTCGCGCCGCCCTGCAATGCCCCAGCGCAAGCCTGAACCGCCGTGCTTGGCAAAATAGGCCGCCGCCTGACGCCCCGTAAACCCGGTTGCGCCGTAGAGGATGAGGTCGAGTCTCTTCGTCACTCGAGCTCGTCAAGCCGGTCGGCTTCGGTCTGAGTCGCCTCTTGTTCGGATGGCTCTGAGACCTCGACCGATCCTGCATTGGATTGTGCGGACGCCAGTCGCTCCTCAGTCGTTAGAATCTCACCTCTCGCTAACTTGCCCTCGTAGTCTTTCAGACTCTTTGCGACCAAGCCCGTCATAAAGACAATACCCAGGAGGTTGGGGAAAGCCATTCCGAGAATCATGAGATCACTAAAGACGAGAATATTGGTCGCAGTGACGATGGAGCCAAGGAAGGTAAACGCTAAAAACAGGACTCGGTAGACCATCGTGTAGGATTCACCCAAGAGCCAGGTCCAGCATCGCTCACCATAATAACTCCAGCTGATCATCGTGGAGTAGCTAAAGGCGAAGATTGCGATGGCTAGGATGTAGGGGAACCAACCGATCTGGCTTCCCATGGCTGCACTGGTTAAGGCTGCACCCTGATCACTGGCAATCAGTTTGGCATACTCTGGATTGGCGTAGGCTCCGGTAATCACGATGACTAAGCCGGTCATGGTACACACGATGACGGTATCGATGAAGGGTTCAAGAAGGCTAACCATCCCTTCTTGAACTGGGTATTCAACCTTTGCAGCGGAGTGTGCGATCGCTGCACTGCCGACCCCCGCCTCATTAGAGAAAACCGCCCGTTTAATGCCGATGACGAGGCAGCCAATGAAGCCACCGTAGGCTGCATCTGGCGTAAAGGCACTTTGGACAATCGTGCCGATCGCCCCAGGGATCGCCCCTGCGTTCATGATCAGAATGGTAATGCAAGCCAGCACATAGACACCGCACATCAGCGGCACGACCTTGTCAGCGACGCTGGCGATCCTTCGAATGCCGCCGATGATCACGATCCCGACGAGAAGAACCATCACGATGCCATAGACCCACGGGTGAGCGTCCAGAAAAGGCACGACGGTACGGACCTGATCGAGCCCCTGTTTGACCTGAAACGAGTTGCCACCGCCGAAGGATGCGAGGACACAAAGAACGACAAAGGCACCGGCCAAGAACTTACCAAAGCCAGCTTTACCTTGCGCTGCCAATCCATCGGATAGGTAGTACATGGCGCCACCCATGATCGTTCCATCGGGGCGGACCTGGCGGTAGTGCTGACCGAGCGTCACTTCCACAAACTTCATGCTCATGCCCAGAAGTCCGACGATAATGATCCAGAAGGTAGCGCCTGGACCGCCGGTACCGACAGCGATCGCTACGCCCGCTATGTTTCCCAGTCCCACCGTTGCGGAAAGAGCTGCCGCAAGAGCTTGAAAGTGACTCACTTCCCCCTTCGCATTGGGGTCGTCATACTTTCCTCTCACTAACTCGATGGCATGGGTGAATAAACGGACGTTCACGAAGCGCATACGGAGCGTGAAGAAAATGGCGAAAACGGCGAGCCATGCCACCACGATCGGCATATTGATGACCGGGACGTTCCAGAAGAACACGTTGACGATGGGGTTGACCAGGTAGTCGCCGAAGATTTTATCCACCTGCTGCTCGAAGGTCTTTTGTGTGGCTTCAGCTGCCCAAGAGATAGAAGGGATTAAACCCAGAAGGGACGCGAGAAAGATTCGGTTCGCTCGATTCAAGTCAAACTCCGCAATTCGTGGCGAAACACACCTTCACGTTTAACTCGGACTGTCAACGCGTTAGTGAGATCCCATTTAATGGGGTTGAGGAGGACGCCAATCGGCGGCTGTTGGCAATGTAAGTAACATTTTACTTACTTGGCGCGGGGGGCGGCCTGTGTTTAGTGAGAAGTCGGTCGTTTAAGGAGGTTCTTCATGGGGTCAAGGTGGTCTCTTCCCGTCACCCTTGGAGCTGTTGTCCTCTTGGCGTGCCAGCAAAACCAAGGACAAGAGGCGGAAACCACCGTCATGGGTGCAACCGTTCCCACTTTGGAAAGCGAAACAGCCCGGTGCAATTCGGCGGCTGCCGAGTCGAACAATGCACAGCGACTGGGCGAAGCCCTCGGCCTCTGCTTGGAGAAGCATCTGCCGGGTCCCTTCGCCATCCTTCTCGAACTGCAAGTCAACGAGGCGGGGACGAAATTATTGGCTCAGTCGGGAGCAAACCCATTGATCGCTCGTTCGATCCTTGAAACCTGCGTGCTGCAGCCGATTCGTCAATGGTCGTCTCCACCAGTGTCCGAAGTTCTGAAGAGCCGAACGGGTCTGGTGCAGAGTATGAGTTTGGAATTGGCGCGAGAGCAGGGGGGCGAGCTTCACGTCCGAACCAAGTCGGTGTGCACCCCTCCATTGCCCGGAGAGACTCTTCACTCCGCCATGGAGCCTCTCGAGATGGCGCCCGATTGTGAAGCACCTCTTGGCTCTGCCGCTCAAAGTCAGATGGCGATGTTGTTTGGCCTCAACATGGTGCGTGCACGGTCGGACAAAGGAGCCGTTTGCTCTCCGGTGACCGACGGACTCCCAAGCGGCTACATCACCTGCATGTGTGCCGACTTACTTGCCCGAGATGCTGCGAAAGCTGCCCGTCGCTCACCCAGCGAGAGGGAGGCGGCAGCGAAGCCTGCGGAGGATGGTCGACGTCATTGGATTCTCCGCCGTGTCATCGCAGATCGCCCAACCTACCATCGTCTCGAGGGCTTAGCGATCCAAGTGCCTTAGCCGGCAATCGTAAAGGATGCCTGACTCTCGCTTGCTGGGCATATGTCCACTATGATGTCCTTAAGGAGTGATCATCCTTTACGTGTTTGGAACCGTCGCTTGATCCGTTTAACGTCCTTCAGCATCGCCCTCCTGTGGCTTTGCAGCCTCGGTTGCGCCAGCTTGGGTCAGCAAATTCACAATAAGCTCGCAGTTGGGCTCCACGATGAGGCGCTAACAATAGCGAAAGCCCATGTGCGAAAGCAGCGATCTAAGCAGTCTTTGAAGCCCGATGACGAAGAAGCCATCTTGGCAGCCATCAACGCTAATTTCGCGGCTGCGGCAAAAATCGATGATCCCGATGCCTATCGGGTCTTTCGCCAGAGAGTCTCTGACTTACCGGGCGCCCGCCATTCGATGAGTAAAGCGGATCGAGCGGAGATTGAGGCGATGCTGCGTCAAGCAGAGGCGAGTAAGCGTCCACAGGTTTTCAAGATGGTTCAGCGGCGAGCGACCGAGTTGGCAGTGGGAGGAGATTTGCTGGACCGAGCCATGGCTG
>NZRT01000023.1 GCA_002696345.1 Myxococcales bacterium | reverse complement strand
TGATGCGTTCAGCTTCTTTCCCTCAGCCGCAGGTACAGTCACCGCTACACTCGCCAACGCTCCTCCGGAAATGACGATGCAGGTGCATTTCGGAGGAGGCACACTGAACTCCTGTGAGACTGGTAACGGGGGGCTACCGAATCGCTGTGGCTTTATATTCAATGGTGTTGCCGGCAATAGCTATATCCTCAGCGTCCGGGGCTTGGGTAACGTGGTCGGCTCCTATGAACTCTCGATCCAACTTGAGACCAATTAAGTGTGAACACGTGACTTTAAGCGAAAGAAATTCGTAAACGGGTGATTAGATAAACGTCCGACGAAAGGATGCAACAAGCTATGCGAAGACACCTTGGATCCATCCTCTCCCTCCCCTTTCTCCTGGTCTTACTGGGAACCGCTTGCTCCGATGGGGGCAGCACCACAACCACCGAAGATGCTGGCTCAAACCAGCGTCTCTGTCTGCCGGGCGAAGAACTCGATAATCGAGGCCGCTGTCGCTGTGTTGGTGATGAAGCCTGCCCCAGTGGCAAAATTTGCGAAGACGGGCGTTGCCAGCGTGGCTGCCACACCGATGACCAGTGCGAGGCCAACGAGATCTGCGAAGGTCTCAGCTGCATCGGTGGCTGCCGGAGTGACGAGCAATGCGGCGATGGGATGATCTGCCGAGGAGACAACAGTTGCGCCCGCGGCTGCCGAACCGATGATCAATGCCAGGCAGGGCAACACTGCACGGCCGCTAATGAATGTCGTGATCCCTGCCAAAGCCACACGGACTGTGCCCGCAACGAATTCTGTGATGGGGTCTGTGATGACGATGCCGACTGCCTCGGCGGTGGAGTCTGCCAAAATGGACGCTGTAACAATGCCAGCGGACGCTGCTTGGAAGGCTGCCGGACCCCCGATGTTTGTGGAGGCCCCGCCACCTGCGATGCGGGAACCTGCAACTGCACCGAATTTGCTGCCTTCACGGTCCTTGAAGTCCGCGATGGCAACGACCGTCCCGGGGTCACCAACGGCGACGTCGTCAACATCACTTTGAAAATTCCCCATCAGCGGGAGGCCGATGAGCAAGTGATGATCGCCCTCGTGCTCCAGTTCTACAATCTGGATGGGTCGGGGCATGAAAATGCCAGCCTGAATCAGATGGAGTTCGCCAGCCGTTGGGGGCGCTGGGGTGACAATCCTGCAGTGCTGGTCAATCTCAATGGCGCAGAAGCCAGCATGAGTTTCACCGCTCGACTGGGTGCAGAGAACCGTCCCGGACTCGTCCGAGCGGAGTTGGCGAGCTACGATCCCGAGGTGGAAGGCCCCTGTAGACAGGCTTTGGCGAATACACGATCCTGGGCTGTTTTAGGATCGGATGGTGCCGCCTCATTGCCTCAAGAGGCGTGCATCGATCTGATCTGGACACGGAGTGTGCATCTGCTTCCAGGCCAAGATCGAGCCCCACTTGCCGATCTGGCCAACAGCAGAAGAGAAGATCTTCGACTGGGTGAAAACACCCCCAACCTTGCCCGGGATGTCAAAGTCTGTATCCGGGGTACCAACGGACAACCGCTACCGGTCGCGGGCGACTGGCGGGGCGAGGCTCCCGTCGCCGTCGAGGGCCGACTGCTCCTCGAAGGCTTACGTCCCTGGGATACGGGAGACTGCCAACGTCGTGGAGACTGTGGTTCCGACGAAACCTGCGTCTCGGGCCGGTGCAGAGAACGCTTCCTCAAAGGCGTGATGGGGGGCAGCGACGTGCTTCAAGATCGGGATGAGGAAGACGAAGTGATCGACGAAATCACCGGCGTGAGTTGTCTCTCCAATTGCGCTCCCTCACCGCTTACGGCGGTTGCTCCCGCCTGGGCGCCCGGCGTCCTCGATCTCAACGACTACCTGCCTCGTACCCGTGACTCTGAATTGCGGATGAGCGTCATCAGTTCAGGTACGGAAGCAGGCTGGAGCGATCTTTTTCTTCTGCCACAAGCCCATCCGGATTGGCTAACAAGCCGAACCTGTCTGTGCACGGAAGCGGGCACGATCGACTGCAATGATGGAGCCTCAGGCTCGGCGATCGAAGCCTGTCCTTGAGTATTGAAGCGCACCACATGCTCCGCTTAACACCGATTTTCCTTGTCGCTATCCTCGGCTGTCAGCCCCTTGCGACCACTTCACCCTCCTTGGGCGAAGAAACCGATGCCGGTGCGCCTCCTTCAACGCCCATAGCTCCCCATTGCGGTGAGAGGGCACTGGGGGATCGCTGGACTGCAGAAGACGGCTGCAACACCTGCACCTGCCTGGAAGAGGGGGTGGCTTGCACCCAAACTCAAGAATGCCCCGAACGTCCATGTGGCGATCGAGAGGTGGGCGAAATCTGGGATCATGAGGATGGCTGTAATCAATGCGCCTGTACGGAACGGGGTATCGCCTGCACCACAGAACACTGTGATGGGCCTCCCGTTGAAGGTGTTTTGCAGGTTTGTGAATCCGACCGAGAGTGCGAAGATGGCAGCTTTTGTGAACCCATCTACGAGGTTCACGGTGGACGGGTTGGACTTCGAGATGAGCTGAGCATCTGCCTGCCTGCCGTCTGTGAGGCAAATGACGCATGCCCACCTGGTTTTCTCTGTGATGATCGGGGTCGATGTCGAGTCACCAATGGTTGCGACCGTGATGAGCACTGCTCCCCTGATGAAATCTGCGAGCCCAGAGATGATGGGATCGCTGGCTGCTGGATGCACCGAGAGTGTCGTCGGCAACCCTGCGAACGACATTGCGAGGAGGACGATCAATGTCCCCGGGGCTTTCAATGTCATTACGGTGCTTGTTTCAGTGAGGATCCAGACTCCTGCGAGCGTTACGGGCAAGGTCCGGGTCAAATGATGTGTCAGCCCGGGAATCGTCAGGATGCGCAAGAGGATGCCCGCTTGTGCAATCCACAGCGGGACCAAGATCAATGTGAGCCGGGTGAAGCCTGCGAGCCGATCAGGACGTCGCTAGATCATGATCTTCAGTTGGATCGGGGCTTGTGTGTCGGGCGCCGCTGTAACGTCCTCGAAGATTGCCCCTTTCAACAATATTGTGACCGGGGGCAATGCCGCCAAACGGTCGCCTGTCGCCCCTACCCCCATGAGGTTTGCGAAGCCGCCCACTGTGGCTTGGATCAGTTTTGTCTCGAATCCCATCGCCATGGTGGTGGAAACGAGCGTTGCATCACCAACCAACGCTGCCAGCAGGACGATGAATGTGAAGACGAACAACGATGCAACGGTCTCCACTGCGTTGCACCGGGTCCTTGCGATCATCATCGAACCGAGCACTACGCAGGTATTTGTGTCCCCTCATTCGTGCAGGACCGAGACGATTACCCCAATCACCCGGGCGACCTCGAAGTGAACGCTCGCCCACTGCAAGCAGGCGCTGGTATGGAGGGTGAGTTGACCGCCTTCGATATCGATTGGTTCTCGTTCACTCCGACCTCAACCGGTCGCTACGCATTCATTACCGAGCGCAGTAATGGGGATCACCTCGAGGCTTTCTGTTTGATGGCTTACGACGTGGATGGCGGCCGATGCGAAAGCGCCAATGAAGAAGATGAGTGGGCGACCTGCCACGTCGAGACCCGGCTCGGCGCCGGACAACAAGTCTTTTATGGTGTTCGTCTGTACCACCCCGAGCGCAATGAACGAACCCGTTATCGTATCGAGGTCGAGAGACGCTAGTCGCCCCCACCCAGCCTTTTCAATGGAGTTTAAGATGATTCAACGGCCGCTGCTTCTCGTCACGGCGCTGTTCTTGGCTGCGTGCAG
Organism: Myxococcales bacterium; assembly: GCA_002696345.1. Taxonomy (GTDB): domain Bacteria; phylum Myxococcota; class UBA4151; order UBA4151; family UBA4151; genus UBA4151. Next base: position 3,878 of record NZRT01000023.1, on the reverse strand, counting down.
TACCCACTCCAATGGAACGGAGTCAGATGCAGGCAGCGACCTCCCCTCCATCGATACCGGTGTCTTCCTGGACAGTGGGCCGACAGACCTGGGTGATCATCCAGGGGATTCAGGCGCTGAGTCCGATGCAGGGCTCAACTGCGAAGGACGAAGTTTGGGAGAAAGTTGGCCCCATGACGATGGCTGTAATACCTGCACCTGCACCGAAGACGGTATCATGTGTACCCGCATCCATTGTCCAGGAGACGGCTGTGGCGACCATGCCCCGGGTGATATCTGGGAGGCCGGCGACGGCTGCAATACATGCACCTGCACAGAAGAAGGACGAGTCCAATGTACAGCAATGCAGTGTCCCGATCACTGCGGAGGGAGAGCGCTGGGCGAACGTTGGGACCATGAGGACGGTTGCAACACCTGCAGTTGCACAGAAGAGGGTATCATCTGTACCCGTCGCGGCTGCCCTTCCCCAGGCGAAGCCTTCACTCGCTGCCACATCTCCAGAGAATGTACCGTCACCAAGAACACCTGTTGTGCAGTTTGCGGCGTTCCCGAATTAGAGAACCTCCAAGGTGTCAATATCTCCCGAGTTCAGGACCTCGATGCTCACCTCTGTATCGGCAATGAGGGCTGTCCGGAATGCCCAACCGCAGACATCCCAGGACATTATTTTGCCACCTGTCGAGACAGTCATTGCGAGGCTCGCGATGTGTATGACCCCGAGGAGACCCTGGACCGTTGTCATGTGGATGAAGATTGCGTTTTGACCGCCAACACCTGCTGTCGACCTTGCGGCCAGACCCCTGGGGACAACAACACGACCGCTGTAGGTCGAGCTTCCGAAGCAACCTTGCGACAGTTGCTTTGCGAAGCCCATGATTGCGAGATCTGTGATGACCCACAACCGGAACCAACCCTTGAGGCCTACTGCAACGAGAACCAGCGCTGCAGAACGAGACCAGTGGGCCGATGACTCTGCGGCTGCTGAAGCCTGAAGGTCCGGTCCCCGATCCCCAGCCGGCAGCGACCGTCGTCCTGTTGCGCTCGTCTGCGGCGGGCCCCGAGGCCTTTCTGCTGCGCCGGAAGGCGACCGCTAGCTTCATGCCCGGAGCTTACGTCTTTCCAGGCGGTATGGTCGATCCGGAAGATGCTGCCCTCGGCGCAGATCCATTCCTGGTTGCAGCCGCTCGAGAATGCTTTGAGGAAGCTGGTATTTTATTAGCCACCAATCCGGCCGGTGAACTACCGCCCAGTGCGTCCAATTGGCCTGTCCACCGCCGTGCTATTTCGGCTCAGGCCGCACGCTTTCGAGACTTTCTTCAAGCCCATGAACTCTCCCTCGCCACCGAGGCGATACGCCCCTGGTCCTGGTGGCTCACCCCCGAAGCTGAAAAACGCCGCTTTGACACTCGATTTTTTGTCGCCATGGCGCCTGATCAACAGGAGGGCGTCCCCGATGGTGATGAAACGACGACCAGTTGCTGGATGCCCGTCCGACAAGCGATGGATCGATATCAGTCCGGTGAAATCGATATGGCTCCACCCACGGTCGCTACCTTGGTCGAGATGTCTGCATTTTCCTCGGTAAACGACATCATGGAACAAGCACCATGGGATGCGGCCTGTCGCTGTCCGTGCTTTGCCCGCAATGAAAATGGTGATCTCGTGATCCTCCTTCCTGGCGATCCAGAGTATCCTCGTGACGCGGAGGCGGTCCGTGGGATACAGCGGGTCACATGGAAGCGAGGCAGATGGTGGGTCACTTAAGCGACGAAGAGCGCCGAACTCGGCTGCAAGAGATCGCTGGCATCGAGATCAGCGACCATGAACTCGCTTTCGCTGCGATCACTCATCCCAGTTACAACCAGAGATCAGGGCCCGACGTCCCCACCTACCAGCGCCTGGAATATCTAGGCGATGCCATCCTTGGTGCAGCCATCGGCCACCTGCTTTACGAACGCCTAGAGGGTGACGAGGGTCTGATGACACGGGCTCGAGCTCGCCTGGTGCGGACCGATTCGCTCGTGGCGCTTAGTGAGCGCCTGGAGTTGGTCCCACTGCTCCGATTGGCTCCCTCGGCAGCCCAAGAGCTGGCGGCGGGTAAGGCAGAAAAACTCAAGGCGGATCTCTACGAAGCGCTCGTTGGGCTCATCTTTCTAGAAGCTGGTTATGACATGGCGGCCAACTTCGTCGTCAACAGCATGAAAACGACCATCGAAGCAGTCCTGAGAGAAGCTGAAGAAACCGGCTTAATCGATCCAAAGAGCCGTCTCAGTGAACTGTGCCAGGCTGTCGACGCGCATCCCCCCGAATACCGGCTCGTGGGTAAAGAAGGACCTGATCACGATCCCCTGCATCGGGTCATCGTGCTATGGAGCCAACAAGAACCTGTGTTCGGCCAGGGAAAAGGGATTAAAGAGGCTCAGCGAGTGGCGGCGAAGGTCGCGATCGAAAGCTGGTTTGAAGGAGGCCAACAAGCATGAACGATGAGACAACGCATCGATCAGGTTACTGCGCCATCGTGGGGCGACCAAATGCCGGTAAATCGACGTTCCTCAATCAAATCATGGGGATCAAGCTCGCCATTTCAACCCACAAACCCCAAACCACTCGAGACCGTATCTTGGGCATCCTGAACCGCCCCAACGGACAAATTTGCTTCGTCGACACCCCGGGGCTTCACAGCGCCAAGGGTGGCATCAACAAATACATGGTGCGCCAGGCTGAAGCTGCCATCCAGGATGCAGATGTCATCCTCTGGATGGCTGAGATTCAACCCAAGTCCGACAATCCCTTAAGTAAAGGCATGGAGCGGATCCACCAGTTAATCGAGGCGACCGGGAAGCCTTGGGTCTTGGCGCTCAACAAAGTGGACCGAATGCAGGACAAGACAAAACTACTCCCCCAGATCGCTCGCTGGCAGGAGGCTTTTGACCCACCGTGTGTTGTCCCCATCAGTGCCCAGGACAATGACTATACCGAAGTCCTTCTCGAAGAGATTGTCGCTCGCATGCCCGCAGGCCCGCCGTTGTTTCCCGACGAATTTCTGACAGACCGAAGCGAACGTTACCTTACCACCGAGACCATCCGAGAAAAAGCCATCCTCGAGACGCGGGACGAGTTACCCTATGCGGTGGCAGTGACCGTCGACGACTTCGACGAAACCCGTCGGGAGGATCCGGAAGACCCCATGGTGAGTATCATTGCGACGGTCCATGTGGAGCGAGAAGGCCAAAAGCGCATCGTGGTGGGCGAGCGAGGCAAAGTCATTAAGCGAATCGCCATGCGCTCACGGCGAGATTTGCGTCGCCTGCTTGGCTGTCGAGTGTATCTCGACCTCTTCGTGCGGGTGACCACTGATTGGAGCAGTAAAGACGCTCGTTTAAAGGATCTGGGATACGATGTCTGAGTTTATACCGGGCCTCGTTGCCATTATCGGACGCCCCAATGTAGGCAAGTCGACGCTCTTTAATCGCTTAGCGAAAGAGCGAGTCTCCATTGTTGAAGACACGCCAGGCGTGACTCGAGACCGCATCTTTCGGAGTCTCGAATGGCAAGATAAGCCGTACATCCTCTGCGATACCGGCGGCCTGGAGCCGACGAGCGGTGATCCGATTCTCCAGGCGATGCGCCGTCAGACGCAGTTGGCGATCGATGAAGCCGATGTGGTGCTTTTTATGGTCGACGGTCGGGAGGGACTCAACCCCGCGGATCGGGAGGTCGCCAATCTGCTTCGACGCGCGGATCGCCCCGTCGTCCTTGCGGTCAACAAGACCGAGGCTCGAACAGCGAAAGAACAGGCTTGGGAGTTCACTCAACTCGGCTTCGAAGCGACGCACTTCATCTCTTCAGCCCACGGGCAAGGAATCCACGAGGTGATG
>NZRT01000022.1 GCA_002696345.1 Myxococcales bacterium | reverse complement strand
TCGCTATACGGTGACCCTGAAACTCGCCGGTTGGACGGTCGCATCCCATTTACTGTTCGGTAACATTTGCTTCGCCTTCATCGTCAGTTTCGCCCTGCGGGCACGGAATCTCACTTCACCAGGCCCCCTGTTCAACCAGAGGACTCGGCTCTTAATACCTGCCTTCGCGCTAACGTTGCTGACCCTTGTACTCGGGGGTTATACCTCCGGCTCAGGTGCTTCTTACCACTGCCCTGGCTGGCCCCTCTGCCCTGACACCTTTCCGGGCATGCAAATTCAATCCACGCTGAAAGCGATTAACTTTAGTCATCGGATCGCCGCAGGTTCCGCCACGATCGTCACGTTGTGGGCTCTCTTCAAGCTTTGGCGGCGACAATCGCTGCATCGAGGTCTGATTATCGCACTCGGACTCTTGTTTCTCGTCGAGGTGACACTCGGTGCTGCCGCTGCGCTGACCTTTGTCCCTGTGCCGCTTTCCGGGCTGCACACCCTAACGGCGGCGCTGATCGTCGGTTTCTTCGCAGCCGCCTTGACCCCCGCTGCACCGCAAAGTGCCGTTCCTGTGGAGGCGGCGTGAGCGCGAACGAAACTCATCGCCCTGTGGCCACACCCAACATCTTTCAAGACTACATCACGCTCACCAAACCCGGCGTGAACAAACTTCTCGTCCTGACCACGTTTTGCACCATGTTCGTTGCGGCAAAGGGCTTTCCGGACCTTTGGCTTCTCCTCTGGACCGTAATGGGACTCACTCTTGCCACCAGCAGCGCCCAAGCCTTTAACATGGTTTACGACAGAGACATTGACGCGCTGATGGAACGAACCAGGGATCGCCCTCTGCCGAACGGTCGTGTGAGCGTTCGCGGAGCGATGATTTGGAGTGCTTTTCTGGGCATCCTGTCGGTGGCGGTCATCGTTGTCATGATCCCCGACCCCCGAGATGGCGGCGTTAATTGGTGGATGCTTGCGGTCACCGCCTTCGGCCATCTGTTTTACGCCATCGGCTACACCGTACTCCTCAAACGAACCACGATCCATAATGTACTCATTGGCGGCGCTGCGGGCGCCATGCCCCCACTCGTTGGCTGGACGGCAGTGACCGGGGATCTGGATCCAGCCGCCTGGGGTCTCTTTGCCATCATCTTTCTATGGCAGTGTCCGCACACCTGGGCTTTAGCCATTTGGCGGGATCTCGATTACAGCAAAGTGGGTGTACCCATGTTGCCGGTCGTCCGAGGGCGCCAAGAGACAAAGCGACAGTCGCTAACCTACATCTGCCTTCTGGTGGTTACGGCAGTGGCATTCACCTTCCTCAATGGCATGGGTACGGTTTACCTCATCGTCGCAACGCTCGCCGGCCTGCGCTACATTCAACTCGGCGTCCAAGCACTCTACGAAGCTGAGGAAGAACTTTGGGGTAAGAAACTCTTCTTTTTCTCGATCACTTGGCTCTGCCTCATCTTTCTCGCCTTGCCCCTGGATGTACTGATCCACCAACCGGTCCGCTTTGACATCGCAATGCGGGCAGAATGGGTAGAGGCTGTCCTGCCCTAAGGCCGATACGTAGCGGCATTTTTGACGTTTTCTCTGGCCTCTACTGAGACCACCCAAACCCGCCCTTCGCTTTGGTTTTGAACCCAAGCCTGTACCCAGTCGAAAACATATTTGGCACTTCCCTCCATACCCACTTCTTCAAAGACGGTCAGTCTGGCAGCTCCCTTCGCCTCCATTGCACGGAATTCAGGGAGCAGAGGATCATCGGCATCGATGCAGAGCCGATGGTCAAATTGGGATTCGAGCCACGCCTTCACTGGCTTCAAATCACCAAAGTCGAACACGAATCCGTTCTCGTCTCGCTGACTGCATGCGAAAACAATCGTAAAGGAGCGAGAATAGCCGTGAACGAGGGCGCAATGCCCGGAATGACGCCAGCGTCGATGAGCACAGGGAAAATCGTGAAACGACTTGGATACAGTGTAGACCATGGGCGACTTCATGCAAAACTTGCCCTATAGAGTCAATGCCTCCTTGACCGTGAAGGTTAAAAAGGCCAATGCGCTGCATCATTCTGGAGTGCCCATGAAACCAAAGGCAGTGGTTTTAACCAGCGGCGGTTTGGATTCAACAACGTGTATCGCTGTCGCAATTCAGCAAGGTTTTGAAGTCATCGGACTGACCTTCGATTACGGACAGAGGCATCGTGTAGAACTCGAAGCCGCCGAGCGGGTTCGACGGCATTACGACATACAAAATCATCATTTAGTTCAGTTGAGTATCCTCCAGCAACTGGGTGGCTCAGCCCTCACTGACGATATCGAAATCCCCAAAGCCGACAGTACCCTCGAGATCACTGAAGATATTCCCGTCACTTATGTCCCAGCCCGCAATCTACTGTTCCTGTCGTACGCAACGGCAGTTGCCGAGGCTGTGGGCGCCACCGACCTTTTTATCGGCGTCAATGCTCTCGACTACAGTGGCTACCCTGACTGCCGGCCTGAGTTCATCCATGCTTTCACCCAAACGGCGAACCTCGCCACCAAAGCTGGAGTGGACGGTGCCCCCCTAACAATTCATTGCCCGCTCTTGGAGCTCACGAAAGCGGAGATTATTCGATTAGGGCAGTCCTTAGGTGCACCCTATCACCTCACTCACAGTTGTTACGATCCGGACGAGAATGGACGCTCATGCGGCCACTGTGACTCCTGCCTGCTTCGACTCAAGGGCTTTAACGAAGCAGGTACGACAGACCCCATCCCCTATTTAGGCCAGGGGGTTGCATGAGCTACGCTGTCAAAGAACTGTTTTTCACCCTTCAAGGAGAGGGCGGTCAAACGGGCAGAGCGGCTGTTTTCTGTCGTTTCACTGGCTGTAATCTATGGAACGGCCGGGAAAAGGACCGTGAGCGTTCCGCCTGTGTCTTTTGTGACACAGACTTCGTGGGCGTCGATGGACCGGGTGGCGGGCGCTTCAAAACGGCCGTTGAACTGGCAAGGACGATTCGAAACTGCTGGGATCAGCGGGCGAGTGGTGGCGAGCCCCTGGTGGTACTGACTGGGGGAGAACCGGGACTACAAGTCGATGGAAGCTTGCTTCGGGAACTCAAGTTGGAAGGCTTCGAAACTGCAATCGAAACCAATGGCACTTTAGCCCTGCCCCCGGGGCTCGATTGGGTGACGGTGAGTCCCAAACCCGGACTGCCCTTGGAAGTAACAGAAGGAAGCGAATTGAAACTGGTCTTCCCACAATCTGATCCGTCCATGGCGCCCAGTCAATTCAACCATCTCAAGTTCGAGCATTTCTACCTGCAACCCATGGACGGCCCAGAACAAGGCAAGAATCTCCATGCTGCCGTCGATTACTGTCAGCGCTTTCCCCAATGGCGCTTGTCACTACAAACACACAAAATGATTGGACTTCCGTGATGACCCCTGAAAGGGCCAAGCTTCCCGACCACGCCAACGACCTCGATCAACGGGAGCTGCCGCTCGAGCAAGTCGGTATTGAGAACCTCAGCTACCCAATCACGGTGCTGGATCGACAAAACGAGCGACAGCAAACAGTTGCTAACGTGGATTTAGCCGTGGCTCTTGCTGCTGAGCATCGCGGCACGCACATGAGCCGGTTCGTCGAAGTTCTCGACAGCATGCGAGGCGAAATGACGATTCGCCGCCTCCCCGAGCTCCTCACAACTATCCAGAGGCGACTCGAAGCCCGGGAAGCCTTCGTTCGACTTCGGTTCCCCTACTTTCTCGAAAAAACGGCACCGGTCAGTCGGCTACGTTCTTTGATGGAATACATTTGTGAATTTCAGGCGAAGGCAGAGGGTGAGCGAACCGAGTTCACCCTGAGTGTCGAGATTCCGGTTAAAACCCTTTGTCCCTGTTCCAAGGCGATCAGTGCCTACGGTGCACACAATCAACGGACGATGGTCACAGCCCGTGTGGCTGCCGATACCTTTGTCTGGGTAGAAGATGTGATCGATGCCGTGGAATCCTGCGCATCGGCTCCGGTCTACGCACTGCTCAAACGGGAAGACGAGAAGTTCGTCACGGAACAAGCCTATGACAATCCTGTCTTCGTGGAAGATCTCGTTCGTTCATGCTTGCAATCGTTACAGTCGCTTCCTGGGGTCCAGAGCGTCGAAGTCCAAGCCCGTAGTCATGAAAGTATTCACAAGCATGAGGCCGTTGCAAAAGGGCGTTGGTCAGCCGATGACCCGTCGATCTCCCCAGCGCTGCCCCTCCGACGTTCTTCAGAGGGTTTCCAATTCGGATTTTGGCTCAAAGAGCGGCGACATGCTCGGCAATTGAGCCAAGGAGAGCTCGCTCGACAACTCGGAATCTCATCATCGTTCCTCTCGCGCCTCGAGAGCGGCGACAAAAAGTTACCCAGAGAACTCGCCAGCGATTTAGCCAACACCTTAGGGTTGGAAACCAATCTCGTGGCACTCAGGGCAGGTCATTTACCCGAAGCGATCGCTCAGTGGGTGGCGGCTCATCCAGAGATCTTACTCGCGGCAATGCACTCGTCTCCCAGTGGCGAAGTACAACTCGATGAGTCCGGTAACTAGAAAAGCGAGTGAAGAACAGCTACTCTCGGTCAACCTCAAGGATGTCGCCGATACGCTTGAGCCCCCTCTGAAGGAGTTCCTTATGAGATCACCACGTCCGTTCATGCTTACGCTATCTCTCGCAATGGCTCTCCTCGGTTCGTGTGCCCCAGCTCCTTCAGCACCCGGTGAGGATGGCAGTGAGCCGATTTGCGCTGCCAGCGACCGTCAAGATTGCGTCTGCGTGAACGGTCGGGTCGGCAGCCAGGAATGCAGCGAAGATGGAAGCCGCTGGCTAGCTTGCGCTTGTGGCGGAGCGGCGACCTGCCGAGCTGGAGAGACCGTGGTCTGCACCTGTGATGATGGCCGGAACGGTGAACGTACATGCAGTGATGATGGATTGGATTGGAGCGCATGCCTTTGCCAAGGGGGCAGCAGTGGAGCTTCTTGTGAGACGGCGGAAGATTGCCAACAAGGGGAGGCCTGTCGAGAAGGTCAATGCGTGCCCAGGAACGGTGGCGGTGGAGGCAACCAAGGCCCTGCTGCCTGTGAAAGCGACGCTGACTGTGCGGGCGACAATTGCCGTACAGAGACTTGTCGCTGCGTTGAGACACAGCGCAACGGCAACCGCTGTATCCCGGCTTGTCAGTCGGATGAGGACTGCCCGAGTGGCGGACGATTCGAGTTCATTTGCACAGACGATGGCATTTGTCGGCCCGATCAAAATGGGGGTGGCGAAGGTAATGATCGCTGTCGGAGCGACAGAGACTGTGAACAAGGACAGAGCTGCGTCGAGGGGCAATGCCAAGAGGCAGGCGGCGGGGGTAATGAACGTTGTCGGAACAACAGAGACTGTGAACAAGGGCAGACCTGCGTCGAGGGGCAATGCCAAGAGGCAGGCGGCGGGGGCAATGACCGTTGTCGAACCAATCGAGACTGTGAGCGAGGGCAGGCCTGTGTTGAAGGGCAATGCCAAGAGGCAGGCGGCGGGGGCAATGACCGTTGTCGAACCAATCGAGAATGTGAGCGAGGACAAACCTGTGTCGAAGGGCAATGCCAAGACCGTGGCGATGGAGGTGGCGGGGGTGGAAACCCAGTGACAGGCTGCGAGGGGGATGAGGACTGCGAGGCCGGTCAGGAATGCATTGAAACACCGAATGGTCGCTCTCTGTGCATGAACAGCTGCGACAGTAACGAAGATTGTCCAGAAGGGCAGATGTGCCGTGAGGGGATTTGTCGTCGAGCGAGACAGTAACTCCAGTCTTCGCGCTGCAAGCCTGATCCTCGTCGCATTGAGCAATGCATGCGCAGAGCCAGACCCCTGCGTGACAACGGCGGAAGTGGATCGCCCCTCCTTCTGTGTTCAGCCACAACACAGTGAGCAGTATTACATCGAGCAAAGCATGCTCTACTTCAACACGATGGATACGGCTGAGGATCGGGATCTCGGTCCAAACTACTCCGAGTGGGTCGCTCGCTGGGAATGGCCGCCCTGGCTAAAGCTGACAGCCTTTGGAAGGGAGCATCTTGTCGCCGGCGACCTTTTGCTACGGCGCTTTCCGTCGACGATCCCCGAGCGAGACTGCCGAGCTTTCGACACCAATCCTTTTGGACGCTGTCGCGTGACATTCTACTATGAAGCCCATGGGGGACTCGGCTGCCCGATCTACGAAGAATTTACCTTTAACGAAGCCGGTGAGATGACCTTCATCGAGGCCTGGTCCGACCTGGATGGCAAGCGCCCCATGGACCCCGAAAAGGACCTCTGGGCAGAACACGGGGAGGTTCACCGCATGTCGACGAAGCTTCCAGGCTTGGGCAACAGTGATGGCGCGATCGACCTCGACAGTCCAGCGATGGCAGCGGCGGAAAATGCTGATCCGGAAGTCCACGATTTCGTCGAGCGGGCCCTAAACTACTATGACCGTTGGCTCGCCGAGCTTGAGGCTTCCGGGGGAGACGCCATGTGGGTAATCGGTTGTGGCTGGGACGACGCAGATCGAAACCCCTGAATCAGAATCGATCGCAGCAGGAGGACTTGAGCGAATCAAGCTCGCTTTGGCGACCCTCATGATCGATGCTTGGAAGCTGATCCAACTCGACCCCGGCGACGAGCGCAGCGCCGAGAAGTACGGCTCGACTGGATACCTCCGCTACCTCCACATCGTCGATTGAACACCAAAAGTGCGCAGGCGAGAAACCATATGACGCCGAGTAGACACTGCCCATACCGTCCAGATACTCTCGCTCAACCCAACTGTCATTCTCAGCCGACGGCTCAGGCTCACCGTCGATGATCACACCGTCTGAATTCATGTAAAAAGGATCGCTACATGTCCCGTTGGTGCTGTCCGGATATTCGAACTCCAGTGGAAGGGTCGAATCCCAATGATCCTCTCGAAGGCAGGTCACTACCCACGATAGACTGTCGGCGTCATCGCTCTGGAACAGGATCGGCACCGTGGTCTTTCCACCGTGCTGCACTCCCCCTTCCCAAGACTCTTCACCAGCGGTGAAAGTAATAGACTCGAAATCGTCCTCCCAGGCTCGGACATCGATGCGTATCGATGCCGGTGTACCGCTTGTCCAATCGATATCGCCGAACAACTGACCGAGCAGTTTCGGACCCAAATCTGGATCAGCCAAGGAACGATACAACTCATAGCCTTGGTTCACATGAGCCCATTCCTCGGAACTTAACAAACTGACGATTTTACTGAGATCGGTAGTCACGTTGCGGTTTACCTCCCTAGACAGCGCCTTAAACTTGGTTTCTTCACCAAGACAAGGGTGCATGGATCGAAATCCTGTAAGCTCATTCGATCTCAAGAATAAAATCATCCAGTTCATCCCGGTAGATCACTTTGACGACTCGTCCAGAAACAGAAGTTTCACTGCCAATCTCAAGACGGTCGATGGAGACACCGGTCGGCAGCACGGCGTGTACGAGAAAGACCAACGAGGAGAAGTCCTGCTGAATTTCGGCAATCAAGGTATGCCGCTGGGTGCTTGAATCCTGAACGATATCCCGAACGGTCAATCCCTTCAGATGAACCATCTGACCCGCCAGCATTTTTTGGAGCCGGTCCGCCTCTTTGACCAATGACGCTTCGATCTGCTGCCGCCGTTCAATGGTGACGGGTTCACTCTTCAACAGAGCACTGTGTTCGAGGATCGCCTGAAAAGACGTCTTCACCCACTCGACAGCAGATTGAAACGTTGGCTTTTGGGGTTCCTTTGGCTGCAGCGCTGCCCTGGCTTCCTCCGCCAATTCTGCGGTGATCGGTTGAGCCTCGTGCTTGGTCACAAAGAATTCGAGGCGACGCGTATTACGGGTCTCAATCAACCGATCCAATTCCCGGCGGGCAAGGTAGAGCGTGAGCAACTGACGCAACTCCAGACTACGGGCTCGGTAGAGGACATTGTTAAAAGAGGAGACCGGGGCACGCTTCGCCACCTTTCGCTCAATACAAAAGACACTCGATGCCCTTTTCAGCACCTCTTCAGCAGGTTTCGGCCAACAACTCTTGGTCCAATGGGGTGATCGAGAAATTCCCACAGGCTTGAGTTGACGCACAAGGACACGGGCCTCTGCATCAGCGCTCAACTCCTGACACAGTTCATGGCTTCCACACCCCGTCATAAAACCCTTTAAATCGGCGATGGTGTGAATAGCCGATGCCTGCTGTCGGAGTCGATCTGCTTCGTGAACCCGTGCCTTCGCAACCCAGTCCTCAGCAACCGGGCGTCGGCGATTGGTCGCGATGAATGCCCGAAGCCCGGGCAAGCCACGAGCTTCTGCGAGCTTGAGTTGCTCATTGAGGAGATGTACTTGGGCATCCCGAGCCGCCTCAGTGCCCTCAAAACGGGTGATGAGTGCCTCTCTCGCTCTCAGATTGGTCGGCTTGTTGTCGCCAAAGAGAGCAAGTCTCGCCTCCTCCTCTCGAACTTGATTACGCATCGCATCATCGAGTCGACCATCGTAGGCCGAACGAAACCGGCGTAGCGCCTCCGTTGAACCGACTCGAAGAGCGGCTGAGTAAGCTGCAGCCACCTCGCCAGCCATGG
>NZRT01000021.1 GCA_002696345.1 Myxococcales bacterium | reverse complement strand
TCTAGAAACACGTGCATGTAGGGGTCTGGCTCTTTGGTTGATGGCACCTCGTTCTCGGCGATCGCCAAAACGAAGCCCATGTTCAGAACCTTTTGGTAGAACTCGACCGTCTCTTTGGCATCCCGACAGCGGTAAGCCACATGGTGGATTCGAAGCAGTTCGACGGACATCGTGCCTCCTAGCTTGTGGCGTCGGAGAGAACACCCCGACTCATTTGGTCCCGCTCGATGGATTTGAAGAGCGCTTCAAAGTTGCCTTCACCAAAGCCTTCATCCTCTTTGCGCTGGATGAACTCGAAGAAGATGGGACCGATGGCTTTCCCCGAGAAGATTTGCAGCAGAAGACGGGGGTGACCGCCCTCTGTGCTGCCGTCGAGGAGAATCCCCCGTTGTCGTAGGTCGTCGGCAGGCTCGCCATGACCCGGAAGACGCTCGTCGAGCATGTCGTAGTAACTTCCCGGGGGAGGGGTCATGAAGGAGACACCGGCCGCTTTGAGGCGATCCCAGCAGCTGATGAGGTCATCGCAGGAGAAGGCAATGTGCTGGATCCCTTCGCCTTTGTACTCCCGGAGGTACTCTTCGATCTGCCCCACCGCTTCGGACTTTTCTTCGTTTAAGGGAATGCGGATCAAGCCATCCGGCGCGGACATGGCTCGGGAGATGAGTCCCGTGTACTCGCCCTTGATGTCGAAGAACCGGATTTCACGGAAGTTGAACAGCCGCTCGTAGTAGGACGCCCAGTAATCCATACGGCCTTTGTAGACGTTGTGGGTCAAGTGATCGATGATATTGAAACCACAGCCTTCGGGATTGCGATCCACACCCTCCAAGTAATTGAAGTCGATGTCGTAGATGGACAAGCCTTCCTCATAACGGTCGATGAGGTAGACGATGGCGCCGCCAATACCCTTGATCGCCGGCAGTCTCAGTTCGCCGAAACCGGAGGGGACCTCGACGGGTTCAGCACCCTTTGAAACAGCGAGCTCGAAGGCAGCCGTTGCGTCTTTGACCCGGAACCCCATGGCACAGGCCGAGGGGCCGTGCTCAGCTCCGTAGTAGGCTGCGTGGCAGTTGGGTTCGTAATTGACGAGCATGTTGATGCCACCCTGACGCCAAAGATCCACATCTTTGGTGCGGTGCCGAGCGATTCGGGTCATGCCAATGCTCTCAAAAACAGGCTCCAGAATACCCCTTTCGGGGGCGGTAAATTCGACAAATTCAAAACCAGCTAAGCCCATGGGGTTCTCGAACAAATCAGCCATTCTTCATTCCTTCATTGCGGTGCGGTGAAAGTTGGCTTAGCTATTAGTTGTAATGAGGTCAAGTTGTGATGACAACTAAATTAAAGCCAGAGACTTTCGCTCGAGATGTGGTCCGTCTCGATCAATTCTGGCCCTACCAAGTGACGGTTCTTGCTGATCGCATCGCGCGCCGGACGACTCGCATCGTCAAGCAAAGGGGATTGAATCTTTCCCAGTGGCGGGTGCTGGCAGCCATTGCCGAAGGCCCTGGTCGGACCTCCGCTGAGGTCGTCTCGATGACGCCAATGGATAAAGGGATTGTGAGCAGGGCGACCAAGGCGCTGTTGGCTCTGGGATCGATCCGTCGGGAAGCCTCCCAATTGGATGGGCGTCTCAGTCATCTGCATCTGACCGATGCAGGCATGCAATTGTACCGCGAGTTAATCGTTGAGGTGCAGGCGGTGACTGAGTTGGAGGCTGCAGGATTGTCCCCAGCCCGTCAGCAAGAATTGAACACTGATCTCAAATCACTGATCGCTTTGTTGCCCGATCTACGTTGAGACAGCGTCGGGTTGCTGATCCGGATGGGCTGCGTGAAATGCGGGTAACCGACTCAGTTCATCCTCGATTGCTGTGAGGCGAGGGTAAGCACTCAAATCGACGGCGAATCGACGCGCATTGTAAAGTTGTGGGATCAAGCAGAGATCGGCCAGGGTCACCTGGTCGCCGAAAGCACAGCGTCCACCATGTTGTTCCACCAAGCGATGCAAGGCGTCGAAACCAAATTCAATCCAGCCCTTCGACCATTGAGCCTGTTCGGGCTTGGGGAGGTCATAGTCCCGACCGAGCCGTTGCATGACTCGAAGGTTTTGGATGGGCTGTATCCCGCTGTTGATCAGTTCAGCCATTTGCCGAACACGGGCTCGATCGAGGGGAGTGGACGGCAGTAACGATGGCTCAGGATAGCTCTCTTCCAGAAATTCCAAGATCGCCATGCTTTGGGCAATGGGTTGGTCGTTAAGCATGAGAACCGGCAGTTCACGCATGGGATTCATTTGCCGATGGGGTGCCTGATGTTGTTCACCTCCATCTTTGACCAGGTGAACCGACACGGTGTCGTAACTCAAACCCTTCAGATTGAGGGCGAGTCGGACGCGCCATGAACACGAGGATCGCCAGTAACTGTGAAGTACGAGAGCCATCGGTTGGTCACTCACCGGGTTTTACGACCGTCTGGTCGATTCGGCCGAATAAACTCTGACCTTGGTCATCGAACATCTCGATCGAGACACGATCCCCATGGCTCATAAAGGGTGTGATAAACTCGCCGGTTTCAATTTTCTCGATCATGCGCTTTTCGGCTAAGCACGAAGAGCCTCGGGCCCGGTCTTCGTTACTGATGGTTCCGCTGCCGACGATGGTCCCCGCGCTCAAAGAACGGGTTTTGCAGAGGTGGGCGATGATATCGAAGAAACTGAAATGCATCTCTGGGCCTGCGTCGGGGTCGCCGTATTTCTCACCATTTAAATGCGTGATCAGGGGTAAATGCAGTCGCCCTCCCTTCCAGGCTTCGCCCAGTTCGTCGGGCGTGATGGCGAACGGGCTAAATGCTGAAGAGGGTTTGGAGGTAAAGAAACCAAATCCCTTCGCCAGCTCTCCCGGGATCAGGTTGCGTAAGGACACATCGTTGCAGAGCATGACCAAACGAACATAGTTGCCGACTTCTTCCGCCTTCACGCCTTGAGGGGTGTCATCAAGAACGACAGAGATTTCGGATTCAAAATCGCAGCCCCAACTCAAGTCAGCCAGCGGGATGTTGTCTCTGGGACCCAGGAAGGTGTCGCTGCCGCCTTGGTAGACCAGGGGGTCGGTGCGCAAGGTTGCAGGTGGTTCGGCGCCACGGGCTTTCCGAACCAGGACAATGTGGTTGATATAGGCGCTACCGTCGATCCAAGAGTATGCCCTTGGAAAGGGGCTATGCAACTCGTTCACGTCAACGGCGAAGGCATCGTTTCGCTGCCCTTGATTCAAGGCCTCATAGGCGGCGAGCAGAGCCGGTGCTTGTCCAGACCAGTTGTCCAAAACGGACTGGAGCGTGGGGGTTGTCGCTCCCGCGATTACCGCTTGAGTGTTGTCTTTTGAGACCACCAGCAGTTCGCCATCGCGGGTGCCATTCTTTCGAGTTGCTAACTTCATTTTCCACTCCACTTCTTTGTGAACCTGTTCCGGTTCCACCCACGGAGTTGATCCGAAACCGAATTAAGACAAGGCCAAAAATAACGCGTGGCGAAACACCTGTTTGACCGGGTGGGAAAGGAGGGCAGGACGCGAGGGGAGCGGCGCTGTAGCGACAGGTCTAGAGGATGCTGGAAAGAACCCACGTGCCCGTGAATCCGGCGACGACCAACCAAATAAAGAGGCAGAACGCCAACTGAAATGCCGAGACGCCAATGCCCCTGAACTGGCTCAGCCGGGTTCCCAGTCCAAGTCCAGTCATCGCCATGGTCAGTAGAAAGGTATCCAATTGCACGAGCCGTTGCACCCATGGCTGGGGCAGCAGGTCCAGCGAGTTGAACGCTGCCACCCCGAGGAAGCCCAAGGCGAACCAGGGAATGGTGATCGGCGCCCCCGTACCCGAGGCTTTCGATTGCCTGTGAATCCACCAACCGATCACCAAGAGGGCAGGCGCAAGCATTAAGACTCGAGTCATCTTCACGATGATCGCAACTCGAGCGGCTTCGGGGCCCACGGCATCGCTCGCCGCGACGGCGTGAGCAACACCGTGTAAACTTGCGCCGATATAGATGCCAAAGTCTTGTTCATTCAGTGGGATGATTCCTGTCCTGTAAAGCAGTGGGTAGAGCACCATTGCCAGGGTGCCAAAGAAGACGACCGTCGCCACCGCAACGGCTGTTTGGTGACGTTCAGATTTCACCACCGGCTCGGTGGCAACGACCGCTGCCGCACCACAAATCGCCGCGCCGGAAGCTGTGAGAATAGCGGTTGCCTTGTCCATACCGAAGTAGCGGACACCGAGTACCGTCCCCAGGAACAAGGTGGATGCCACCATGAAGAGGTCGAGGGTAATTCCCACGATGCCAACGCTTGCCACTTGGGTGAATGTGATTCGAAAGCCGTAGAGAATAATAGCAAGCCGCAGTATTTTCTTGGCACTGAAGCGTATCCCCGGCTCAAAACGCTCCGAAAATCCGCCCCGAGCGGCATTGATGATCAACACCCCCATCAGCAAGCCAATGATTAGAGGCCCAATGCGCCACGAGACGAAGAGGGGCCATGTCGCAATCCATGTGGCTGCCAGTGAGATGATGGTGACCTGACCGAGTCCCAAGAGAAGCCGATGTTCGTTGGATCGATGGGCGGTCATGAGTGGATCCTCAACAGGGAGAGCGAGCGACTGCAGGCAGCGCTTGACCTAATCATAAACTCCGCTCTTGAGCCAGCGCTCTGGAAACCCAATGGAAACATCTCATCAGTGGCTCAAGGAACCAGGGTTTTCAGGGGGAGATGAAAGGGGTTGCCGGCAACTGAGGTGGCTCACTGTGAGGAAAGTTAAACGCCAACCCTCATATCGACTTCACCGCCGTGTGTTCCCAATTTCACCAAATGCTTTTATAGATCCGAATCATGAACTGCTTTGACCAGAGGTCAGAGCCTAATCTTACCATCGCAATGGAGAATCGTGATGGCCGCAGTTGAACATCGAGTCAAAGTCACCCTGATTGAGCACTACACCGAGTCCCTCTTTCGATTTCGGGTTGAGCGACCCGAGTACCTCAAGTTTCGATCGGGTCAGTTTATCATGATCGGTTTGGAAGTGGAGGGGAAGCCGATTATGCGAGCTTACTCGATCACCAGTCCTGAATGGGATGAGGAGTTGGAGTTCTATTCGATCAAGATTCAGGATGGACCGCTGACCTCCAGACTTCAGCATATTAAAGTGGGCGATGAAATTCTCATGAGTGGGCGCGCCGTGGGCAACCTTTTGCCCTTCTCGATCAAACCAGGTCCCCGTCTCTGGTTGTTGTCAACAGGCACGGGTGTGGCTCCTTATGGAGCAATTTTAAGAGACGAAGCGACCTACGAGAAGTTCGATCAGATTTATTTGACGCATACGTGCCGAAAAATACCGGATTTGCAGTACAGCCAACAGTTAGCTGACTGGGTAAAAGAGGATCCGTTATGTGGTGAGTACGCTGAAAAACAATTTCATTATTACAACAGCATAACAAGGGATCCCTCCCATCCCCGACAAGGTCGAATCACCGACCTGATTCGATCAGGCAAACTCTTTGAGGATCTGGGCGTCGAGCCAGGGTTTGATCCGGATCGAGATCGAGTCATGCTCTGTGGCTCCATGGAGTTTAACCTCGAGTTGAAGGAAATCTTGGAGGCCGCAGGACTCAAGCAAACCAACAGTAAGGATGTGGGTGAGTACGTCCTTGAAAAGGCCTTTGTGGGGTAAAATCACCGGGACTCGGATGAACGACCGACACCCCTTTTGGGATGTTTTTATCGGCGGACTTTCGAGGTGCTGACGTGCTCTACCTCTGTAGTGCTGACGATGGCATCATAGACCCTTGTCGGCTTGCTAGAGGTCGTCCAAACTGGGGGCTGTCACTTTAGGAGCTGTTCTCCATGCGATTTTCTCAATTCGCCTCGACTTTGGCGTTGTTCGCGGTTGCCTGTGCAACGCCCGGGCATCCAGGTGCCCAACCCTTGCGGTTGACCGCCGATAATAATTTTGGCGCTCGAGACGACTTGATGGGCAACCCGCTGGCTGATCGCCTTGAGAAGGTGTTGGCCGAAAAGGGTCCTCGAGAAATGTTAGCTTTGTCTTCCGGTCAGGTGTTCCTCGCTGGTTTTCCCAGCGCCAAGGGACCCGTGGTGCGCCCTGGTATGCTCGCGGTGAAAGACTCTGGGGGGACGCTCGTCCCCATCGTGGTTCCGACCCAGGGGGTGTTCTCGGGACAACCCAGGAACAAGACCCATGCGATGGCTCATCAATCGCCGGAAGTGGCGAACGCTGTTTGCCAATATTTGGGCTACGAAAAAGCGAGTCGGGTCATGGTTCGCCCCATCACAAAGGAATACTGCACCGGAAGTCAGGCGCTCAACTGTCGAAAGAGTGCTCAGGAATATGTCGCTGATCCAAAGAAAGTTCAGGGCTGGTCGACCGTCTACAACGGCCGCAGCGCTATTTCCGGAAACAAGCTGGGCTTCATCTCCATGGGAGAAGGGAGGTACAAAAGTTTTCCTGGCTTCTCAGACCCGATCAAGGTGGTCAAAGTGGAATCTGAGTGTCGTGAGAACGACAGTCGCCGGTTGCAATGCCAACCCTTTGATCCAAACCAAGTCGAAGATCTCTACAAGCCCCAGTTCCGGAGTTTCGGCCTCGTCAATCGTCTCACGTGCTCGAATGCAGATCAGCGGGTGGGGGATCTAATTCGCAAAGCCCTGAAAATGATCGATCAAGAGAGTATCACTCCGGCATTCAAGAAAGCGATCGCCGCCTTTAAGGCGACAGAGAGTCCGCAATATTTACGGGAACTGCAGCAGTTAAACCAGAAGCACCCAGACCATCACATGGGAGATGAATTGCGTCGACTGATCCTCCCCGCGTCCACCACCAACTTCGAGGATGCAGCTCGATTTTATTACAGCCCCGGCGTGCGGGACCAAAGTGCCCGAGATGTCGAGTTTAAGACCTTATTTTATGAGCGCGTCGGCTTGGACCAATTGTGGGTTCTTGGGATGATGCTTGCCGATGCGAGCAACCAAAAGATTGCCGCGGCGCTTGGCAGCCGCAGCGCAAAGACTCGACGTTTTGGTGGTCGAGAACGAAGTTTCATCGAGTCGGCCCGTCTCGACCTTGAATCATCCGCTTATGCTCAACTCGCAGACGTCTATCTAGCGAACGCAAAAAACGTGGTGGCAGGGCAGCCGATCGATGCCGGGATTTTGGGACCGCCGCCGCCCCAGAAAAAGGCTCGAAGACGAAAGAAAGCCGCAGCGAAACCGGATCCGATGGTGGCTGCGCGAAGGTTGGAAGGACAGTTGATCAAATGGTTCACAGCAGATCAGATCGGTCCGCAGGGAGCCAGTGATAAAGATCGAGAAAAAATGATGGAAGCTTATCGGTTGTTGCGGGGCTTTCGCATCCAGCATCGGGTCGATCAAAAAACCCCCGCGGACTTCAAGCGAGCCTATGACCTGTATGTCAACATCGCTATCGGTCGTGAAAAGGAGCCCGCCATCAAACGGTTGCCCCTCGCCCGCGGTTTGTCCGGCGCGGCGAGAGCTCGGGCTCAGGCACGGGAGACGGACCGCATCATGAGAGCGCTCAAGCGGGAGCGCAAGCGTCAGAGCGAATACTTGTCTCAGCTTCGAAAGGGCTGTGGCAAGATGTCTGATGGCGGGATGTCCAGGCCTCGATCTCGATCTCGGTCTCGGTCTCGAGCTGCGAAGCCAGTCGCATCTGAGCACATCTTGGAACTAAGAGATCACTGTTTAAAGCGGGCAGAC
The DNA here is from genome assembly GCA_002696345.1 of Myxococcales bacterium. Taxonomy (GTDB): domain Bacteria; phylum Myxococcota; class UBA4151; order UBA4151; family UBA4151; genus UBA4151. The sequence goes on along the minus strand of NZRT01000021.1, from coordinate 6,665 downwards.
CGGGTGGCGAAACCGGCGGAGTTTAAACTTCCGATTCCGGACAAGGCTTGGTTGGACTCGCAACGGGCCCTGATCGGTAAAACCTGCCAGTCCGAGATCGATGCTCGTCTCAAACGCGACCTGAACGAACTCATTGCAGGGGGGTTGTTGCTTGAGAAATGTTGGCCGACGATCGAGGACAACATGGCGATACAGAGGCGCATTTCGAAGTTGGCAAAGCCTTTACGGGGCAAGGTCGACAAACGAATCAAGGGGCTCATCAAACAGAAGGATTTTATCTCTGCCACCTCGGCGGCGGAAGACTTAGAAAAACTGTTTGGCTCCAAATGGGTCCGTGGATGGCGCAAGAAAGTGGCGAAGGCTGAGGCTGCCTGGGAGCGCAAGCAAGCCAGGCTCTCCCGCAAGGCAAAAGAGAAAGGGATCAAAGCCTGCATGAAGGCGTTGTCTGGACCGTTTCTTTGCAGCAACGCATCGAAGTTGTTTTGTGGCCGGCGGTGTGGGCACACCAGCTATTGCCCTTGTTGCACTTACGGCCCTGAAGCTCGTCGCAGTGCTTGCGGAGGCTAGTCAGTTTCAAGATTTGGGCGAGGTTTGTGCTCAGCAATTTGGGACCTCTGGACTCGTCACGACCCGTGCTCATCGAGCCTTGAAATTCGTATCTCAAATGGCTGATCAAGTGTTGGATACGGACGTGTTGCCCGTGGGCAGTGGTTGAGCGAAGGCTTGTTCCATTTACGTTGTTTCATCATCGGCTTTGTCGTTGCCGCATGCTCTGTACCTGTCGACCAAGGGGTTTCTGAGGGACGCATCTTGTCGGCCTTTTACGGGCTCGAGAATTTACCGTTCGTGGCTATTCTGCCCTGTGAGGCCTGGGTTGAAGGTCAAGATGGAATGCCTGTGACCTTCTCCGTGCGTATCGACGACCACTCGTTGAGTGAATCGATGTTCGAGATCACCCGAGGCGATGGGGTGAAGGTCACTCCTCGTTGTGCGACCTTGCGCCCAGCGACCGAACCACTGGAACGGCGGACTGTGTTACTGGCTGGTGATTTTGGCACGGTCGGCATGCCGCCTCGATCCGTCGAAGTCATCGGCAGCCTGTTGGATGACCAAGGAGGAATCCTCAAGGGGGCGCGCATCGACTGGGTGACGCCTTTGGAGCGAGGACCGAAACTCGTACTTGCTGAATCTTACCCGGCGACGACACCCGAATTTCGCCGAGACTGTCCAGCCGACACGGGACAAATCCTGCAACTGGTCTTTGACGGCGGTGTCTCGGGACCAGAGGGGGCAGCGTTGAGCCGCCCGCAACGGGAAGGAATTCATGTCAGGCTCGCAGACGGTCAGGTGATTCGGCCCCTGGAACTTTCCGATGACGATCCGGACAACTTTGTGCTCGCTTGCATCGGATCAGAAACAACAGCAGTCGGCGTGATCATCGATTCCGATTTGTTTTACGACCCGGGTAACGATCCTAATGACACCACCCAATCGCCGGTCATCCAAGGACGTTGGTGACGTTTGCTCCATGCGGATCGCTTCGCTCGCTCCTTGGAGGGTTTTTGTCTTCGGTGGGGGCTGGAGGACGATCGGTTTCGATTGATCTCAACTTGTTTCGGTCGGGGGATTGGCTGCGAAAAATCGTTCAAACCTTTTCTTTTTGGACGTTTTTGTCGGTAATTTAGGAAATACCTTGCCCGGTTTGACCGGTTTATGTATTTAAATCGCACAAAGCGATCGAAAGAGACCAGGTCATGGCTAACCAGAACATCAAATCGTCTATTTCGTTTAGTGCTTCTGCGCTGGTACCGACCCGATTCGGTGATTGGCAGATGAGCACCTTCCATGATGCCGAAGGCGTTGAGCACGTCTGTTTGACCCACGGAGAGGTCGAAGGGGGCGAGGCGATTCTTTGTCGATTTCATTCCGCTTGCATGACCGGAGAGATCTTCGGCTCCAACCGTTGTGATTGCGGTGAGCAACTCGAGGCTGCGTTCGAACGGATTCAAGCGGAGGGGCGCGGGGTGATTGTTTATCTCGCCCAGGAAGGCAGAGGTATCGGCCTCACCAACAAACTGCGAGCGTACCAGTTCCAGAATCAGGGTTACGACACGGTGGATGCCAACCGCGTGTTGGGTTTACCCGATGATACCCGCCGGTATGACGACGCCAACGCCATTCTCAAACTCCTCGGCGTTCGCAGCGTCAACTTGATGACCAACAATCCCTTGAAGTTGCAAAGCGTGGAAGATGCCGGCCTACTTGCTGAGCGGGAGCCTCACCTCCAGGCCGTTGGCACGTTGGCGTCGGATTACGTCCGCACGAAGCAGGAGCGAATGGGCCATTTGAATGGCGCCACAGTAGATCATCAACCCGTGGACCCGAGCGACTTCAGCCTGAGCGCGAGCGTTTCTTAGCCACCCACCCATCGGGCGTGGATGTCGTCGGGAGCGTGCCGTGATTCAGTCCGCCAAAACCGTGCTGGTGACCGGCATTTCGGGCTACATTGGCTTGCATTGCGCTCGAGAGTTGCTTGAACAGGGTCACCAGGTTCGGGGCAGTGTTCGCAGCACCGAGGCGGAGGCGATTGCGAAGTTCACCCTCGCTCGTTCCGTGCCACGGGGAGAGTCGGTGGAACTCTTCCGCACAAACCTCCTTCGTGACGATGGTTGGTGTGAAGCCATGGAGGGCTGTGATGCTGTTCTCCATGTCGCATCACCATTCATTATGGGAGAACCTCGGCACCCAGACGATTTGATCAAACCTGCTGTTGAAGGCACAGCCAGAGTGATGAGATTTGCCGAGGCTGCCGGCGTCAAAAGGGTGGTCCTCACATCGTCGACGATGGCGGTGAGCTCGGACATGGAAAGTGGCGTCGGTGGTCCAAAAGATTGGGCGGATCCGGATCGGGTGGGCAGCTACGCAAAGAGTAAGATCCTCGCCGAGCGGGCCGCCTGGGATTTTATCGCAGCGCAAACCGGAGACAAGCCCATGGAGTTGGTGGTGATCAACCCTGGGGGGGTGATGGGGCCTTGCCTCACAGGCAAGCCACGGGGGACCAGCACGAGAATGATCTCAGACATGATTTACGGAAGAGTTCCGATGGTGCCCGATCTCGCCTTCTGCATGGTGGATGTCCGAGACGTCGCTCGGGTCCATGTGACCGCCCTCGATGTCTCTGAAGCAGCAGGAAAGCGGTTCATCCTTGCCAGCGAGGAGCCGATCCCTCTGATGCACTTAGCGCAAACACTCAAGGAGGCAGGGTTCGACAAAGTGGCGACTCGAAAGGCGCCCTCTTTGCTGCTTCGATTGATGGCGCCTTTCAATAAAGATGTGAAGGGGATGGTTGGTTTCTTGGGCAGGCGAGTGAGGGCTGACAATAAAGAGACCCGCCATTTGTTGGGCTGGGTCCCCACGCCGTTGGAAACCTCCGTCGTTGAGATGGCCAAGTCCTTCCGCTGACGCCGATGTCGCCGAGTGCTCGACTTACGGCTCGAAGCGAAAGGGGTAACGGTGGATATCGCATTGCTCATCGGCTGGGCTGTCCAGCATCTTGAAGTGTTGAGCCACGGCTTGGGCAACACACTGTCCGGTACCGCTTCGCCTGGGGCTGTATTCGACACAGGTGGGTCGCCCCCCTCTGGTCTGCATTCGCAAGGTCACTAGTTGCGATTGATCGATCTTTCGATGGCAGGCTTGGATCTGAGGGCTAATTTCATGCATCGCTCGACGAATCTCTCCCTTGCGAAAGCACTCGAGCGGAATCTTCGTCTTCGGGCATCGTTTCGTCACGGCATCGGGCCATGGAGCATCGATCTGGCTCGGTAAAATTGCGGCGGAGGGGGTCGTACACGACAGCGTTAGCATCAGCATCATGCTGACCGTGAGGGGCAGGATGCGCATGGAGTGAAAGCGAGCTGAAATCGCCCATGATCGGCTGCTCAAACTGGTCGAACGCAAACGCTTCATCGGAGACGCTTCCTGTTGGATGGTGAATGCCATGAAGACGCCTTTTCTTCGATGCCGGCAACGCGTTTCGTCAGGGGCTGAATCAGGGCGCGACCCAGCTCTGCTCTTGTCCGGATTCGGTCCAGGCGAAGTGGGCCCGTCGATGCCCGGCTGCGGAGAGAAAGAGCCAATCGATCGTTGTGACCCGTAGATGTACCCGAGTGAAATCCCGATAGCCATCGTGATCCCCGGCGGTGTCGACCGCTCGGGAGGTCGGCTCGGGCACAAAAGTTCCAGGGGCTGTTTTTACCCGGTAGCAGTCTTGTGCGCTGTGATCCATACGCTGCCAGATTTGTTGTGTACGCTCCGTCGCTCGTTCCAACATGACCGAGCCCTGCAATCGGTACTGAAGTTTCGCTTTGGGAAAATAGAAATGCATCGAAGCCCTTGGGTCGGACTGAAGCTGTTGCCATTTTCGTGAGCGTTGATCCGTATGAAAGGTCAACCGGCGTTGGTCGGCATCGCAGCCTCGAAGGACCACGGTTCTTAATCGAGGACTTCCATCTTTGGCGAGGCTACCAAAGGTTGGCGTGTGCCCTGGGCAGTGTCGATCCACGACCGAGTTGCTCAAACGATCCCAAATGCTTTGCTCGATGGTCGAGAGTTGATCGTACTGAGGAGGATAGGAACCGGACGTTTTCATGGGAGCAGCAACCTTCCTTTGAACCATGCGTTGGTTCTTTTCATTTGACTAGTGGCGTCCTCGCCGTTTGCGCCGGCTCCCGTGACGTTTGAGCACATCTTGCGCTTGAGCTTTAGCCTCATCGGTTCGCCGCACTGCGAAAATCCGGTCTCGAGCGGCTCGGACAGCCTCGCGGTGTTCGACGATGGGCAAGGGGTAGGACTCCCCGGGCACAAAACCCGATTGATGCCGGTCGATCATGTCGATGTGATGGGGTTCCGCTAACCATCGCAGAGGCAGGTTTTCCAACTCCGGGACCCAGCGCCGAATAAATGTCCCCTCCGGATCTTGGTCGAGCGCCTGCTTTGTCGGCGCATAGATTCGGATGGCATTGATTCCGGTGACTCCGCTCTGCATTTGCAGTTGATTGTAGTGAATGCCGGGTTCGTAATCGAGGAAACGCCGTGCCAAGTAAGTGCCCGTCATCTGCCAAGGGAGCCAAAGGTGGTATGAGGCGAAGGACACCAACATGGAACGCATGCGGAAGTTGAGCCAGCCAGTGGCGTTGAGAAAGCGCATGCAAGCATCCACCATCGGGTAGCCAGTCCTTCCTTCCTTCCAGGCTTCGAAATGTTCGAGATTAGGCGCCTCGCTGCGAATCCCTTCAAAGGCTCGCACGAGGGGACGTTTCTCGATGCTGGGGTCGGACTCGAGTCGCTGGGTGAAGTGACCGTTCCAGTGGAGACGTTTATTGAAACTGGACAGGGATCGACTCCAGGTGCCTAAACCTTGTTCCCCCTCTTTTTTTCGGGTTCGTAGCTCGTGGGCGCGCCGCTGGTAAGACTGATACACCTGCCGCATCGAGAGGGCACCGTAGGCGAGGTAAGGGCTGAGTCGACTGCAGGCTGTGGCACCCTCGAGCGGTGATGACATCGCCTTTTGGTAAGGTTCTCCTCGTTGATGCAGGAACTCATGCAAGGTGCGAAGCGCCGCCCGGCTGCCTGGGCTCTGCACTTCTGTTTGAGGTGGTGCGCCGAGTCCGAGTTCGGCCGTCGACAAGATACCCGTCGATGCCAAACCGGAGATCGTCTGGAGACCGGAGAGGGCTGGAGTCTGAGGGCATGACATGTCAGCGTTCCACTTGGCAGCCCAACCATTCCGGTCTTTCTGTCCCCTAAACACGCCATGCTGGCGGGTCTCGATCCATTCGATGTTGTGTTCCTCAGCCCACCGTTTCACTCGTAAATCTCGCCGATAGGTGACCTCCGTCCCTGTCTCTTGGTGGCTGCGAATCCGTCGAAATCCAACGGTGCGGTTAAGATCGCTGAGGACATCAACGATATCGCCCCTTCGAATCACCAACTGTCCCCCGAGCGCTTCGATCTGCTCGCCGAGTTCCGCCAGGCAGCCATTGATGAAGGCGACATGGGTCGCACTGACATCCGGTGCAGCCAGCAGTTCGGGCTCGTACACGTAGAGGCAGACGCAAGTACCTTCTTGGGACGCCCTCAGGAGGGGGGCATGGTCTTCGATCCTGAGATCCCGTTTGAACCATACCAAGGTGGTGGTCCCTCGGTGCCCATTCGAAAACGTTGATTCTGCGTTTGGTTTCACACCTTCGGAAGCGTTTGACGAAGAAAGCTATTTCAGCCCCTTCAAAGCGGTGGGTTGTTCCGGATGATCGTCTGGGCCAATCTCGGCGCGTCCTTCGGTCGGTCGTGCTTCACCACGGACTTTCTCGGCCGCGGGTATGAAGCTGGAGATGATGTTTTGAGCGCTATCGATGACAACCGCAGGAACGTGGTGGCGACCTTTTGGGAGCACCAGGATCAAGCTCGGAAGCTGACTCGTCGCCTGGTGTTTCTGACCTGGCTTTCGGCTGTCTTTATCTGTGGCGGCGTCAGTTTGATCGTCTTCTCACTCGTCGGCGATGTCTTCATGAGTCTTGTGGCCGGCGCAGCCATTGGTGCGGTGATCTTGGTGCGTGGCGCCTATGTCCGGCTCAGTTTGAGGGGAGGGGGTGTGTATGTGGCGG
>NZRT01000020.1 GCA_002696345.1 Myxococcales bacterium | reverse complement strand
TCGGCTTAAACACAACACCAGAGCATGCAGAGCATCGGGAAGTTGATAACCACCTTCTGAGGTCTACACACATCAACGGGGCAACTTCGTCCGGATTCCTAGTCCACCCATGAATCTCATGAACGAAGGCACAGACGGCCAGGCAGAAGAGCCGTTTCGCTTGAGACTCCAAAGCAAAGGGGCAACCTTGAGTGGACACCGACCGTCATCGGCAACGATACACTGAAATAAAGTCCTAACAACGCTTCCAGAAATCGAGACCACAACGGCAAGTGCCATAATGGTGCCCGTCACTGACCAGCCCCTCAGCCCATCAGCGGACACATGGTCCCAGGTGCTGATCCGCCTAGGCGTTTTCCAACTCCAGAGCCTCTTGCCGCTGCTCCCACCAATGCACCAAGAAGAGGTAAATGGGACTTGCGACAAACATGGAAGAGTACGTTCCCACCACCACGCCGATGGTCATGGCGATGCTGAACTCCCGAATGGTTGGACCACCGAATGCCCAGAGGATGACCACGACGATCAAGGTGGTCACGGATGTCAGGATCGTTCGGCTGATACAAGAATTCAGCGCTCTATCCACCGTCGTCTCAAGAGGCTCCTTACCTTCACCCACCTTACCGAGTTCTTCACGAATTCGATCGTAGACTACGATTGTATCGTTAAGTGAGTAACCCACGATCGTGAGCAGCGCGGCAATGATCGGCAGATCAAACTTCAACTGGAAGAGAGAGAAGATACCCACGGTGATCAGCACATCGTGAACCAACGCGATGATCGCCCCCGGCGCAAACGTAAAGTTGAAGCGAAAGACAATGTAGATAAGGATTCCCAGCAATGCATAAATGACACTGAGAACACCTTCGTTTCGCAACTGCTCACCCACCTGGGGACCGACGTAGTAGATCGCATTTGGCTCCACACCGGCCTCGGGAAATTTGGCAGCTAGTGCCTCACCTACCTCAGCCGCAACACCCGCAAAACCAATCCGGTACTCGGCTAAGCCATCGGTTGGAAAACGCTGCGCCTCGCCCACAACGGTCACTCCCAAGTTCCGGAAGTGCGCAGTGAGCGCAGAGCGTTGATCTCCCTCTGTCGGCCCGGGAGCCTCCAACTGACGCTTCGTCTTTGCCTTCAAACCTTCCCAACTTAAGGCTTTCTTACGGTCCTCATCGGTCATTTCTGCGTCTGCTGGCGTCGGCGAGTGAAAGGTCCCCACCCAACCAGCGTCCGTCCGCACCTCTTGCGGTCGTTTCGCTGGGTCGTACTTCGGCGGCGGAAGTGCCGGCCCCGCATCGAAAGGCTTATCGGGTAGGCCCGGGTCGTTCGGACCGAGGGTCTTTTCGATCAATGCTCGATCCTCAGGGCTACGGGGCTTCGGCATTTTCTTCGGCATTTGACCGAAAACCAACCGATCCTGTGGAGGCACCTGTCCCGGATTAACAGGAACCACTTGGATGTTGCCATCGGGTGCTGTGTTCTCGGGGATTCCGAGGTTCACACGACCGGGTCCTTTGGAAGGGTCGACGTCAACATAGCCCTCAAACGTCCTTGTCCCATCGGGGTTGACAATAACCTTCTGAACTTGCCCTGGCGCCAGCGTATCTGAAGCTTTGCCATCGCTTGTTTTCTCTTGTCCTGTCTCTTCAGTGACGAGCACCGTGATCAAACCACCGGCCCGGTTCACTTCAAACTTTTGCAGGCGGTCGCCGTAACGATCCTGAGTACTCTTCTCCATCGACGCGACCAACTCGTCGGACAATGAGGAGACCTGACGAACCCGAATCATGATCTGTTCTTCACTGCCGAAGGTTTGAAGACTCGCTCCCTCGTATGGCAACTCTCCAACGGCAGCTCGCAAATCCTCCAGGCTGGGGCGCTCTTCAAACTTGAAGACCATTTCAGTCCCACCCTGAAAGTCCGTACCGAAGTTGAGTCCTCGCACCAGCAGAACCACGAGACTCAGCGCCACAACGACCACACTGCAGGCACCGAAGAAACGGGTTTTAGACACAAACTTATAACGACTGTTTGGTTTAATAAATTCCATGACTTACGCCCTCCCGCCTTTGAGGTCGATACCGACGCTCAATGTGGCGTCCTGCGAACGGCTGATACGCCACTCGAAGATGGTACGCGTGACGTAGATCGCAGTAAATAATGATGCCATAATGCCAACCACGAGCGTCACGGCAAAGCCCTTGATGGGACCACTACCATACTGCCAGAGCACAATACCGGCGATTCCAGTGGTCAGGTTTGCGTCCACAATGGCACTCATTGCGTTGTCGTAACCGACAGATAGGGCAGACTTGGCTGTTTTGCCTCGCCGCAGCTCCTCCCGTATTCGCTCGAAAATAATCACATTTGCGTCCACCGCCATACCGATGGTGAGCACCATGCCGGCAATCCCAGGCAGGGTTAAGGTGGCACCAAACATCCCAAGAACGGCTAGGATAAAGAGCAGGTTGAGGGTCAACGCAACGTCGGCGACAACTCCGGCAAAGCCATAGTAGAAGACCATGAAGATAATCACGAGAATGGATCCGCCGAGAATGGCATTCCGACCGGCGCGGATGCTGTCCTCACCCAAACTGGAACCGACGGTCCGATCCTGCTCGATCGTAATGGGTGCAGGTAACGCACCCGATTTGAGAACGATGGCCAGTTGCTCGGCTTCCCGGAAAACCTGATTACGGTCTCCCATCGAGCCCAAGGTAATGCGACAACTTCCGCCGGTGATCGCCGTTTGAATCACAGGCGCTGAATCCACCATGCCTTCAAGCACGATGGCGAATCGGTTCCCCACGTTCTTCGTCGTCAAGTCACCGAAAATCTTTCGCCCAGGCTCGTTGAAGATCAGACTCACCTCAGGCTTGCCTGTCTGCGGATCACTGGCCACGTAGGCATCCACCACGTGGTCCCCCGAAAGCGGAATACTTCGGGTCAACGTGTAACTCCTGTACAGTTTGGCATCATCTTCTACCGGTAATGGTCCTGAGCAGGATCGACGCAAGAAGGAACGAGAGCGAGATTCCACCTCTTGGATGGCGGCAGCCTTGTCCCCACTCAGTGCACCACTCAGAACCTCGACAAGCCGATTACGATCTGCGGCGATCAGGTAGCGATCTTGTCCCTGGCTACCGTTGGGCTTCTGATAACTGTCGGCGCAGTACACGACTCCTTCCGGTAGCTTCGATTTCATCTCACTGGTCGTGGTGTCCTCATCGAGAACCATTCGAAACTCCAGTTGCGCCGTCTTTCCAAGCACGCGGCGTGCGGCTTCTGGGTCTTCCAAGCCTGGTAATTGCACGACGATCTGGTTGCCACCCCGGGCATTGATCTGCGGCTCCGCCACGCCCAAGCTATCCACTCGATTTCGAATGGAGCGCATCGCCTGTGCCACCGCATCGGTCTTCAAACGGGTAATGTATTCTTCGGCTAATCTGTGGACCAGTCGAGTGGGTTCCTTTTCCACAATCTCGAACTCGATTTTCGACATGTCCTTGATGTACTTTTCGAGATCTTCAGGCTGCTTCGTCACAACCTCGATATGATCCACCTTGTCGCCACCGAGTTGTTCCACTCGCTCCACGTCAATCTCGTCACGAGTGAAACGATCAGCGATCCGTTGGGTGAGACGATTGGTCTTGTTTTCGATGGCCTTGTCCAAGTCCACACCCAGTACCAGGTGAATTCCCCCGGCCAAATCCAGGCCGAGGTTCACGTGGCTCTCCATGAAGCCTTGGGGTACGAACTCCTTGAAAGCATCGGCTCGCTGCCGAACCTTCTTGGTCTGCTCTTCGTTCAGGTTGAAATAGATCCACGTAGGAGCTGCAGCATAGAGCGCACCAAAAATGCTCAGTGCGACGATACCCAGACGGAACTTCAGTTCCCCTCGACTCATTTTTCTTCCTTCTGCTCCGCCTTGGCGGCGGTGTAAGGCCCTGCCAGTGTTCGAGCGAGGAAGCGCACTTTATGATCTCTGCCGAGATCTAAGGTCACCTCATTCTCTTTAACACTATGAATTTTACCGATAATTCCGCTCTGTGTGAGCACTTCGTCGCCCTTCTTGATTCCTTTCAAAAAGGCTTCATGTTGCCGTCTTTGCTTGGACTGCGGGTACAGAATCATGAAGTAGAAAACAGCAAAGATGAGCAGCATGGGTATGATGCCGCCCGTAAAGAATCCGGGAGCCTGCGTTGGCGCAGGCGCCGTGGATGCGAACATGATAAATCCAGCCAAAACAGGCATCCTTTCGGGGGCAAATCGCACCGGTCACCCTGATTAGGGCGGCTCCCCCTATCAGAGGGGTGGTACCGACTCAACCTGCTTATTTTGCTCGTCGGAGTTGGATCACCGATCGGGTTAAGTAAGCGCCCATGAGGACGAGCATCATCCCGCTTAAAACCAAGCCAAGGGCGCTGCGCCAACTGGCATCCAGTACGTCTTTCCTGCCCACGAGACACTGGTTAGGGTCGGCGGTTTTGTAGGTCACCCAGCGAGGTTTAAACGGCGTTTTGCATTTTGTCTTAATGCTGGCGAGACAGCGATATTCTTGGGCGCTCTCGTCCGAGAACTTAACCAGCACGGTGCGCGCTCGACTTGCGCCCCGACGGCTGCATGATTCGGTTTCCGCAAGGACTTCGACGCCGTGGTTTACGATGCCGGCGACATGGCGATAATGGAGGATACTGGGAACGATCAAATAGAAGCCAAAGCAGAGGCAAACAAGGGCAGCGATGGCCTTGTTACCACCAGGGTCAGTCTTCAAATCGGGGTCAAATGGAGGATGTGCCATGCCCTGCGTTACCCCTCCCCCGTCATGCCTTCAATGGCCAAAGAGACCGAACGGACTCGAGAAGGGCAGGAAACCGGTTCTCGCTGATCGAAACTCGTATCTGGCGCATCAGGTCCAAATAGAAATACAAGTTATGCTCCGTGAGTGCTGACAATCCTAACAACTCTTTTGTGACAAAAAGATGCCGGAGGTAGGCCCGACTGTACGTCGAACATGTGCGGCAAGCACAGTTGGGATCCAATGGACCTTGGTCGTCTGCAAAACGAGCGTTCTTTATGTTCAAACGCCCTTCGCTTGTAAAAACCGTTCCCATTCGGCCGTTGCGCGTCGGCAAGACACAATCAAACATGTCGACCCCCGTGGCCACGGCTTCGACCAGGTCACGGGGCGTCCCCACCCCCATCAAATAGCGGGGTTTCGCTTTGGGTAGTGTCGAAGTGACCCGCTGCAAAAGATCCACCATCACAGCAGGCGCCTCCCCGACCGAAAATCCCCCGAGAGCATAGCCGGGAAGGTCACGAGCGGAGAGTTCCTCAGCATGGGCCCGGCGTAAATCTTCGTGCAGGCCCCCCTGGACAATACCGAAGAGAGCTTGATCCTCCCGATTAAAGGCTTCCATGCACCGATCGAGCCAACGGGTTGTTCGTTGGGTGGCGGCGATGACCTCCTCCCGTGTCGCAGTCGCTGGCGGGCATTGATCGAAGGCCATGACAATGTCTGCCCCCAATCGATTTTGGATTTCCATGCTACTTTCGGGTGATAGAAAACGATGAGAACCGTCGATGTGGCTCTGAAATTTCACGCCCCGTTCGGAAATCTGGTTCAGTGAGGCGAGAGAGAAGACCTGAAAGCCCCCCGAGTCGGTCAGCATTGGCTTGTCCCACGCCGTGAACCGCTGCAATCCCCCCAAAGCCTCGATTCGAGACTCACCGGGACGAAGATGGAGATGGTATGTGTTCCCGAGGATGATTTCCGCACCCAAATTCTTCAGTGTCCAAGGCGCTATCCCCTTGACCGACCCCACCGTTCCGACCGGCATAAACACAGGGGTCTCAACGGTGCCTCTGCCAGTCACCAATTGTCCCCGCCGTGCCGCAGTGACCGAACATGTTGATTTGAGATCGAATCTGAGGGCTTTCATTGTGCTCTGGACTCACCAAAACTTACGCTGACTGTCTAGACCTGTCCCCCGCTCGAGGCCTCTAAGCCCAAAAGGAGGTTATCTAGCCGTGACGCTGTTGAGCCAACTGAATCACGAGGGCGACGATAATCAGCCCGCCACCAAGTAGGGTGTGATTTGCGATCGGCTGAGACCAAGCAAACCAGACCAAAACGGGATTGAGGACCGGCTCAGCGAGGGCGAGGAGACTCGCACGCTGAGCCGAAAGTCCCCGCAGCCCCCGGGCAAATAGTATGTAGGGCGCCGCCATCTGAACCAGGGCAAAGGCGGCGATCCAACCCCACTGCACCGTACTCACAGAGAGATGTAGACCGTGAGCAAAAGGCAAAAGCACCAGCCCACTGACGAGTTGAGCAAGAAAGATAAGCCAGTAACTGTCCACATCCCTTAAAGCCCTCAAGCTCAGAATCACGCCGGCATAACAGAGCCCCGCAATCAGCGCTAAGACTGCGCCCCATCCCGCGCCAGATTCGGATGCGCCGAATGCGATCACAGCAATCCCTGAAAGCCCCAGAAGAAGGGGGAAAGTATCACGACGCTTGGCAGCCTCTCCCCAACCCAGCAAACCCGCAACAACGACCCAGAGGGGAGCCACATGTTGTAGGGTAATCGCATCGCCGGCATCCGCTAGAGTCATGGCTGTGACGAACGTGACGTTCATCCCCGCAAAACTGAACAGAAGGGGCCACAAGCGTCGAGTCAAACGAACCTGACGCCATGGTACGAAAGGCGCTAAGATCGCTGCTGCAGAGAGTGCTCGCCAACATGCGAGCATCGGGCCTCGCTCGGACACCGGTTCGATCATTGCTAACGCGGGGCTTTTCACAAAGAATCCGCTGGTCGCCCAGAGTCCAGCCGCAGCCAGGACCAAGAGGGTCGCTCTCATGGCAACCGCTCGATCCAGTTTGCATCCCCATAACTGTAGAAGCGGTAATCACCAGCGAGCGCATGGTCGTAGGCCTGTTTTGTTCGCTCAACGCCAGCGAAGGCCGCGACCAATTGAATCAAGCTGGAGTCCGGGAGGTGAAAATTGGTCAGCAAGGTATCAACCACCTGAAAGGGCGGGCCTCCCGGGTACAGGTAGAGGGGATTAAAACCCTCCCATGCAACCACCTCTCCGCCGCCAACTTGTGCCGACTTTTCCAAACTCCGAACAACCGTGGTTCCAACGGCTGCAACCCGCCCGCCCCCCGCTTGACAGCGAGCGATTGCCTCCGCTGTTTCCCCAGGTACGACACAATACTCGGGCATCAACTCATGATCTTCGACCCGTTCACTACGAATCGGCTGAAATGTCCCAGGACCCACGTGCAGCGTTAAATGTGCGGAATCGACCCCCTTTGCCTTCAACTCGTTGAGTACGGACTGGCTGAGATGCAATCCGGCGGTCGGTGCGGCGACAGCGCCAGACTTGCTCGCATAGACCGTCTGATAGCGTGCCCGGTCAAGCGGCTGCTCTGGACGTTGTAGGTAAGGCGGCAGAGGCAGTTCTCCCGCTCGCTCGAGTGCAAGGGAAAGAGGTGCTCCGCTGGCTAAACGGACCAAAAGGCCACCGGTGGCAGTCCGCTGAGTGTCGACACGCAAGTCACCGATCGGGCTTCGTAGGAACCGGCCCGCAAGACGCTTGGCCGGTCGCCCCCACGCCATCCAAAGATCATCGGCCCCCTGCCAGGGTTGAATGAACAGCAGTTCCCCAAGGCCACCGCCAGGGCGCTCCACGGGTACCCGAGCGGGCACAACGCGCACATCATTGACCACCAGAATGTCGCCCGCATGAAGAAGGTCGACCAAACTCGGAATATGGCGATCCGAAAGGGTACCGTCGGCTTGCCAGTGCAGCAGGCGGGCTCCATCCCTTTGACTCAAAGGCTCCCGCGCAATCCGCTCAGGGGGAATGGAGAACCAAGTTTCAGCCATCCGTACTACGCAGTCACATCGCCAGTGGGACAAGCACCACTACCGCAGGTGCCGCAACTCGAGGTTCCACAGCCTTTACTGCCACCCGAGCACCCTCGCTCGATCAACTCAAACCCTAAGGCGCCGATCCGACTCAACTCAATCATCATGTCGAGGCTATCCCAAGGGCCAATCACCTGGTCACAATGCAGACATCGAGCCCATAGCGATCCCTCGATCTCATCGGCGTAGGGGACGGTAGGCCCGCAATTCATGCAGCCGGCTTGGGGCAAAGTGGTTGCAATATGAGCTGTGGTCATAGGCGACGTTTAGCGGATCCACGCCAAAGGCAAAATGCTAGAATACAAGTTTAATCCCCTTCCAAAGCTTTCGTCTCTTTCGGCGCTTCCAGCCCAGGATCGGTGTTGAAGACCACCTCAACTCGATCCAGTAAGGGCTGATTTTGACTGTTCTTTACGCCTTGTAGCTCACGAATAAAACGACTGACGGCAAGGAGGTCCTGACGCATCCGTCGGCCTTCTCGAATTTCGGTGTAGGTCAGGTACAGTTCATCTTTCGCTCGGGTTGTCGCCACATAAAAAAGCCTTCTCTCCTCCTCCTCACCCCCGGGCTCTCGAAGGGCCGTCGCCATTGGAAAAAGGCCATCGTTCATACACAGCACGAAAACTCGACTCCATTCCAAACCCTTTGCCTGGTGTATGGAACTCAAGCTGACTTTCTCGTCTGGCTCTTCACTTTCAACCACCTCTTCAGCCTGGAAAGTATCCAGCAGCGCTAACTCCGCTAGGAACTGGTGGAGTCCGTCAAAGTTTGCTGCGTAATCTGCCAATTGCTGGAGATCCTCTAATCGAGCCTGTGGATTCGAGTAACTGTAGCGAACGTGATCAGCGTAAGGGCTGTCGAGGATCGCCCAAATCATCTCCGTTACCTTCGTGTCGTCGAGGCGGACCAACTGTCCAAATAGTTTGACCACCGCTTGCCAACTCTTGGCTCCTCGAGCGCCCACTAAGTTCCCCCAAACCGGCTGTTCAAACTCTGCAAGAGGGTCGGCGCCAGCGGTAAGGCGCTCGTGAACCCGCTCAAAGACACGACGAATCGTTGCGGGACCGATGGCATCAAAGGTCATCAACGCCCGGTGAAAAGACAACTCATCCCGTCGGTTGTGAAGCACCCTTAGAAAACTCAAAACGTCCTTGATGTGAGCCTGCTCGAAGAACCGCAAGCCACTTCGAACCATGAAAGGGATTCCACGGCGAGTCAGTTCCACCTGAAGTTCCGTTGCATGGTGATGCGCCCGGTACAGAACGGCGATCTCATTCAGGGGAATCCCCTCATCCCGTAAGTCCAAGATGCGCTCGGCAACAAATGTAGCTTGCATTCGGCGATCTCTGAGCGGGCTCAACCATGGCCGCATGCCATTGCTTTCGCGAACGGGCTCCAGATCCTTGATAAAACGCTTCGGATTGTGGGTAATGCTCTGATTTGCCACCGCCAGAATCTCAGGTCGGCTTCGGTAGTTAATGGTGAGGTAGAAGCGCTCTGCTTCGGGGTGTCTCGCCTCAAAGGCCAAGATGTTTTGATCGTCAGCGCCTCGAAAGCGATAAATACTCTGGCAGTCATCACCCACGACCGTGAGACCGCCGTGGACACTCGCCATACCATCAGCAATCCTCCCCTGGATGGCGTTCACATCTTGGTATTCATCAACCAGCACCTCTCGATAAAGACCACAGACCTCAGCGGAAGCAGCCCGAAGTGCCTCGTTCGCCTCAGGCGGAGGATCAGCGAGCAGACTCCAACCCACCAATAAATCATCAAAGTCCAACTGATTGGCAGCTCGCTTCCGCTCCACGTAACGCTGCGCAACGTCTTGAAGGGGTTGCAGCAGAGCCTGAAACTGAGGTGCTTTTTGAAAGATCGCCTCCTGCAGACTCAACTCTTGATTAATGCAGGCTGAAAACAGGTTCAGCACGACCTTCTTACGGGGAAAGCGACGCTTCCTTGTGTCGATGCCTAAATCCAGAATAGCGGCTCCGACTTGTTCTTCTGCATCTCCCCGATCCAAAATCGTAAAGTCAGGTTGGTAGCCGATGGCTGCCGCATGGCGACGTAGCAAGCGATTCCCAACCGAGTGAAATGTACCCCCATGCACTCGCCAAGCATCCTCGGGTACCAATTGCTCAACCCGTTCAAGCATCTCTCGGGCCGCCCGGTTGGTAAAGGTTAACAAGAGCAGGCGTTCCGGAGGGACCCCCATAGCGATCAGATTAGCGACACGATAAGTTAACGTCCGTGTCTTTCCCGACCCCGGCCCCGCAATCACCAATCGTTGGCCGCCCGGTGGATGAGCGACGACAGCCTGCTGCTGTAAGTTGAGGCCGCTGAGATCGAGCCCCCGGGCTGGCTCTCGACGACCAATTACATAGCGACCCACGACCTAACCTCTGAAAAGAATGAGGCGATTAAACTGCTCACCCATCTTCTCGCCACCCTCTTCATTGTGAATGCGAACTTTCTCTTTCACGTGCTCTTCGTACAACTCACAGAACCGCCGAACAGCCTTGTGGCAGCCTTCCTCCACTTCCGTAATCGTCTGCTCGTAAGCCGCGCGACCACCACCAACGACCTGTTCGCGATACGCAGCTTGTAAAAACTGCCGAAGAACGACCGGTACCGTTAGAAGACCCATGACGACATCCGCCAGTTCAAGGTTCTGACCTGTCCGTCGAACCAAGTAGAGAAAGTAAGCTTCCATCTTCCCAGAGTCACCGGCAGCGATGTGATCCACGACACCATCAAACAAATGCCCCATTTCTTCTCGAACCCGTGCTTTCGGCATCGCCGCATAGGCTGGTGCACTCTTTCCCAAAGCTTTGCTCAGTTGCGCCACCAACCCCTCCCGATGATCCACCAACAACTGATACATGGAGAAACTCATCGAGTGACCTCCCAACTCCGTGGCCCTCGGTCATGATCCAATACGGGCATGTTCTTGCGAAGCGTGGAGACTCGCTCAAGATCCAAATCCGCCATCACAACACCCACTCCCTCCGGACGCTGAGCGATGATCCCACCATAGGGATCGACAATCATTGAGTGGCCCCAACTTTTCCGCGTCGGTGAGTGACGACCGGTCTGGGCCGGCGCCACCACATAACAAAGGGACTCGATGGCCCGAGCCCGCAGAAGGACCTCCCAGTGGAGCGAACCCGTCGGTACCGTGAAAGCAGCAGGAACACAGAGCATATTTGCGCCCCGATGCGCCAACTCGCGATACAGCCATGAGAACCGCAAATCATAACAAACGCTGAGTCCCAATTGGAGGTCACCAGCCGGTGCAACAACCACATCCTCACCGGGCGCAACAAGCTTCGTCTCGTTGAGAATAGCGCCCCCCGGGACTTCCACATCGAAGAGATGGACTTTTTGATAGGTCGCTGTGACTTCACCGGCGGGAGAAATCACGATGGCGGTATTGTAGGCTCTGGATTCATCGGCCGGTCCGGGCATCAGCACAGTACCTCCCATGATCCACGATTGCGCCTCCCTTGCCAGTTCTTTCAAAAGACAAATCGAGGGCCCCTCCTCTGTCTCAATCTGTGCCAATTTTTCGTCATCAGGACCGATCCAAGCCCAGTTTTCGGGAAGAGCGATCAAACCAGGTCGGTCCGATGCGGCTTGGCGCAGTAACCGGGCAACCTCATCGTGGTTCCGCACTCGATCGTTGGTGGCACAGGTCTGGATGACAGCGACTCTCAACAAAGGACCTCCCATGATCCTGGCGATACCCTTTTGGCGCACCTCACAAAAGCCCCGTGAGAGCATTTGATACTGGGAGATCCCAGCACTTCAGAGGCATCCCAATATCAGTTTAACCAGGGGGGCTGACAACGCCTCCCTCAACACACCAAACACTTCAAAAGATCATCTCGTTTCGTGATGAACAAGCTCGCTGATCATCAGCCGACAGAGCCAATCCATCAGAGACCAAGGCGCCGACGCACCACCTCAATCTGACGCTTCTTGTAGGCAGAATGCCCCTGTTCGCCCCGTTCGTTGTCTTGAGCCGTCGCCACGTCGACAAACTGAAACTCGCATCGCAAGTGGACAATACATCCATGACGTTCCTGCTGACTCTTCGGAACACCATAACTCGTTGGGTCGATGGCCAACGGCACGTCGCCGACCAGATTCACGATGCGATAGTCTCCAGAACTCTGAGGATTGTAGGGGCGCTCAGGGATCGCAAAATCTGGGACGAGTCCCTTCAATGCATCCGCCTCGACATCCATCAGGGTGTTCACGCTTTCCCCCGCCAGGATCATATTAAAGGGTAAAATATGCCTTACGAGTTCCTCGATAACGGCAACTAATGTGGTCTGATCCTCGGTCACCAAACGAACTCGAACTTGATCATGAACATTACCCACCTGACTGCTGGTTTTCAGTAAAAGTTTCGTCACCATTGCATCAGGTCTCTTGTGCCCACCACCCCACTCAACGATGACCAGACCCTGTCGACGGAGTCCGTCCACCCATGAACCAACCTTGCCCAAAAGATGCGTGGTTAATTCCGCATCGGAAACACGGGCAGCAAAACGAAGGCTTCGAGCATCCAGTCGCTGAATCAGGTGCATCACTTTGAGTAGAACGCAGGCTTGCTTCCGCCGTTGCTGCCCCTCTTTACGGCGGGCTGCCACATGGATCAAACCGTCCACAGGCATCTCGAACAGGTCACTGTCGACCACCATGTCCAAAGCCCTGTTCATGTAACTCACCCCACGATCCCGAAGGCGATCCAGGTGATCCCAGTCCTCCTCATTTTGAAGATTAAAACCGTTACTGGTCAGCAGATCAGCGATCCCCTCATCGCTAAAGTGACGTAAACGGCTCCAATCGATGGGGCTAACGCCTTGCAACAGGCTTGCGACCTCTGCTTCTAACTGCCGTCGCATCACTGCCGTCCTTTCAAATCAAACGCGAGCGAGTCACTGGGGCCGTTAAACCGAGGAAATCGCCAGCGAAAGACCTTCGTTCGCACACAGTCCTTTAACGTCACATCCTCCGAATTCAGGCGGATCGCGAACGGCGCTCCATTCGGTTTAATCTTAAACTGAATCTGCAGTGCGCTGCGATGATGATCCGGCAGACAACTCTCCAAATCCTCCAACTCATCATTCAACACGGCCTGTTTCTCTTCCAAACTCAGTCTTTTTTGCCCCGGTCTCAGAAGTTGCCCCTCGGGACGTTGAATCGGTACCACCTTGTCACTTGCTGAGTTCACACGAGATGACTGCTGTTCAGAGCCATCTTGATCGTTCCCCTGAGGGTGATCCGCCCGTGGCAACAACAGAAAACCGATGACCCCAAGGCCGAGCACAAGGACACCCAGAACCCCAAGTCGCTGGGGCGTTAATCTCGAAGATGCTTTAGGCTTCGAGACAGGCATCGTGTCCACCCGGGGAATCATGCTAACCACCCGAGGTAACTCGTCGCTTTTCAAGGTGTCGATGGTCTGTCCATCCGGGAGTTCCAATCCTTCCGCCAAGGCGTCAAGTCGCTCGCGAACAGGCAACGCGGGAAGAATACCCAGAACATCACCCACCGTGACCGCTTGCCCCCCACCCACAGGCTCCACCTCATCATGCAAATGGATCAAACCATCCATTACCATCAGATCAAGAGCGTCCCGACTGTAAGCATCACTCTCACCCACGAACTGCCAGGTCCGCTCTCCATTTGAAGTTTGACCTTCATCCATGGATGGGTTCCTCCACTCGATAGGCCAGCCCACTACGAGCCCAAAAACGACCCAAGCTTTGCACCAACTCATCCTGATCGAGTCGGGCCAAGATAGGCTCGCATTGTAAGGCCAAATCCAATGACAAATTTAAATCGCCGGCTGCAATTAAGCCGGCTCGCAGAGCCATCATCTCGGCGGCGGCTGCGAGGCGAACCATCTGTTGCATGGGGAGAGGGTCCAAAGAGCGCCGAAGACGAAATTCCAACCCGCCACTGAGCAGGGATCGCCACTGTGCCACTCGACGCTGACTGACCACATTTGCACGCAGCCCAACCGCTGCGCACAAGTCCTGAGTTCGTTCCAAGCCCAGCAAGCCAAGCAGTGCAACCTCCGGTCGAGTCATCATCATCATTCGTGCCACATGAAAACGTACGACCCGAGGATCGTCGGCCCGCAACAAGGGTGATTGCGCACCGACGACAAGACACAATGGCTGAGATGGGAGGACAGCGAGTGCTTCGCTACTACCAGGCTCCAAATAGAGACTGATGTCTGGCTGCCGAAACATTCGCCCGACCCGATAAAAACACCGAGTAAACAGCCGCTCGTCGCCCTCGTCCATCAACTGACGCCGTCGCTTCAGCCATCCCGAGTTCCTGCGCGGATCTTGTTTGACCAACGGGTGCACAACACTCCAAGCCTCTGCGAGGTATTGTCCCGCATCCTCCCGCAAAATCTGAGGCATGAGGCTTCGGAGTTCGGTGACAGAGAGAGGCTCCGGGACATCCAAGGCGCCGGACCACAATTGGCGCTGGTCTGGGGTTTGCCCGTTTCGACCCCTCAAGCATTCAACGTCGTCGACTGCGAGTGCTTGGCGAATCCTTCCAGCGAGCTCCAAGCTCTTGCACAACAAGGTCGCACCGGCTTCACTCAGCCGCTGCCGGGTCCAAGCCTCAAGAAGGACCTGCTGTGCTTCATCGCCCTTCCCCTCATCCACGAGACGGGCGGCAAGTTGCTCTCTGAGCGGGATCGAGTCATGAATTTGAAGCATCTCACCATAGGCTCGTGCGGCCAAATCGGGACGACTCAGATGGACATCTGCAGTCTCGGCAACACGCTGCCAGAGACGATGCCTGCGCTCCTCATCAGACTCGTTTTCGATGACACGAACCAAGGTATCAACCAACTCCTCGTATCGCCCACTTTCTTCACAGGCAGCCGTCACACGATGAAGTACCTCCTCGTCCCGGGGGTCGGCCTGAAGCGCTCTTTGCCAGGCCTTCAGTGCAGAATCTAAACGCCCGAGTTGCCGAAAGGCTAGATCACCCATCCAAACTAAGTACTGTCGCTGCGTCGAAAGCTCCTCGCAGTGATCGACTGCAGCTTCTATGATCAAAATCGCCTCGTTACTTCGAGCCGTCCCTTTCAAGGCCTCAGCCAAACAATAGAGTTGAGACGACGCCAGTTGCCCGCCCAACCGACGCGCCTCCTCGAGGAGGTCCGCTCGATGCCATGGGTCCTGTGACAGCATTCCGATCTCTGCAAGCAAAGCTGCCCGGCGCGTTCGAGGACAACGACGGGCCGCCTCTTCCAGGAGTTGAAGCCCTTCGTCAAAATGTTCATCGCTCTCAAGGAGCGTCCGGCCCAATAACTCCATGGCTTCCGGACTGGTTTCGTCCAGTTCCATCGCTCTGCGAGCGCAGGCTTGGGCCACATCCAGTGCATGTAAGTTGAGCTCCACCTGGGCGAGCCGCGTGTACTCTAGGGACAATTCCGTTCGACTCAACCCCTCTCCCCAGAACCGAATCAACTCTCGAATCCAATCCCGAGCCAGGGTGTCCCTGCCTAATTTCGTGAAAACAGGAATCCCTTCCTGCAACACATCTAAACGCTGCGGGATGCCTGCCTGCTCAAAGGCGGCCGCCGCTGCTTCTAAATGCCCCAACCTTTGGCTCAATCGAGCATAACGGTAGATATCGGTCTGATCTCGATCAGGACCGGTCAAAACCGGTTCAAGCAACTCCAAAGCTGCTTCCGGCTGGTCCTCTCGCAAAAGATCGGAAAGCGCTCGACGAATGGCTACAGAGTCGGGATCCATCTTCAAGGCTTGACGCAATGTTACCAGAGCATCGCCACGCTCATCGGCCACTTGACTACGAGCCGCCCGAAGTAACTGCTGAGCACCCCATGGCCCTGGGTTGGCTTCAGCGGCCTCGACCAATAGCTTCATCTCCCGGTCGGGCACACATTCCGCCCACCAGACGAGCAAGACCGGGTGGCGACCAATGGCATCGGCCGCAGCACCAAACAAGGAATCCACAGTCGCTACAGGCTCCCCCGAGCGACAAAGCGCAGCGGTGACCACGGGAGAGGTTGAGCCTTTAAGTAACTCGGGCGCATGATCACGACATACGGAGATCAGTTCGATATGGTCCGGGTTACGTTCCAAGAGGGGCTGCAGCAGTTCACGACGCCCCCCTGTCCGTAACACCAACTGGATCAAATCTTCATCAGACAGATCCAACTCAAGGGCCCGAAGGCCCTCGCGATAAAGTCGATCTTCATCGGCCTTCGCCCCTTGTGAAAGCGCCCTCAGTGCCAGGGCAGTCTCCTCTTTAGACCGTGTCTCCGGATCACCGACAATGAGATCATAAGCGAGTTGAGGGCGCCCGGACTGCAAGGCTTCTTGAGCCCAATCCAACATGACGCTTTCTGAGTCCGGAAGCCGACTGGCTAAGCGACGCAAAAATCCTAAACTGCTCTGGTCCACGCCATGACGGACCAACTCATTTAATGCCTCTCGATCATCCAGTTGGACGATGGCGGCGAGATCCGATGGATCGCTCTCGAGCCCGCGGAGCCAAATACTCCGAAGCACACGGGGAGACATGCCTCGGGCTTGCGCCAAAAGACCCATCTCCAAACGCTCTCCATTGGCAAGTCTCGCTTCGCAGTAAGCTTCCACCAAACGAGCCTGTTGCGGCCAGAGCCGAGCCAGTGAGATCGTACCAGGATCCGAGGGGTCCATGTAATCCAAAGCCAACAAAGCTAAGCCCTCGCCAGCCTTTGTGCCAGGTCGCTCCAACGCGGCGGCTACCAATCGTGTGCGAGCAGCTTTCAGATCCCCCTCTTCCGCCTCAACCGCAGCCCAAAACGCGATCACTTCCGGAAGATCAGGTGCCAAGCCTTGAGCCTCCAAGAGCAGGACACCCAGCTGTTGGGTGGCGCCGCAACCCACTAACTTGGCTCCGACTCGAGCGATGAGTCGAGCACCTCCCACGGCGGCCTGCCGCCGAGCAGCCTCCAGGCAGGGATGAACGACAGCACCCAAATCCTGGGTCCTTAGCCCCAAGTGCACCAACTCGTCGGCAACGGTTAAGGCTTGAGGATGTTTAATCAAGAGACGCCCAGCAACCTCGACCTGATCGGTCGGGGTCAAGCCAGACGTCCCAGACGTCCGAAGATCTTCAATTGCTTCGCTGGCGTCCGGCCACCACAGGGCTCGCCGAGCCAACAAGGCTCCACGCCGATCCGAGGGCTCAACCTCCAAACGACGATTCCAACGTTCCGCATTGGGATCTTTGTCGACTAAATAATCGAGAACCAACACCTCATCCTCGCGACGCTCACAGGCGGAAACAAGTCGATCCAAAGCCTCAGAACTCGGGCTCTCCTCCAACTGGTCGAGTACTAAATCAGAGGCGATCTTCGGATGATGTTTATGGAGTAAATCAAAGGCCATCCACGCTCTTTCACCGTCCAGGCCGTGCTGCCGCCCCTCTTTTAAGAGACTGACGAGACTTTCAACGCGGCCTTCTTCAAGGGCCAAGCCGACTTTTAATCGGTAGGCTTCCGGCCCCGGTGCATCATCCAATAAAGCCGTCGCACCACTCTTTCCCAACTGGGACAAAGCTCGGGCCAAAAACACGGTTTGAGACTCACTTCGGCGGGGGATCGATTCCAGTCGCTCCACCATCTCAGCCCACGCTTCCGACTCCCACAGCAAACGAAGCGACTGATCGCTGCTCGACGTCTTCAAAAGATCCATCGCCTGTTGACGCTCACCTTCATGAACCAACCAACCTGCAACGCGTTCGTGGGCGTCTGATGGTCCCTCAATGCCCTGAACTCGCTGAAGAGCTTCGACACATGCGCTCCGATCCCCGCCCTCGTAGCGAAGCCTCAACACCTCGAGGGCTTCGCTGTCTTCCTCAGGCAAAGGCAGTTGGGCGAGTTGGTCGCCTCCAAACACATGGGCCAAGGTTGCGTAGTCTAAGCCGCAGGCATCGACACCAACTGCTTTTAGCAGATCGAATAACTCATACCGCTGACGAGCCAACAATGCTTTGGCGAGTACTCGCTTACCCACCTGATCGAGGCGCTCGCCCATGGAACTCGCGACCACCAAAGAAACAGTGGATGCCCGATCGGAAAACCATTGCCAATCCACGGCCTCAGGACCTTGCCGTTTTAACTCCCGGAGCCAAGCACTCTCAATCAGCGCGCTCGGAGCATGGGCGCGAGCAAGTACTCGAGCAGCTAATGCATCGACCCGTGCCTCAGGTGACTCTTGCGCCCACTCATCCAACTGATTTGCCAACTCCAGTGCCAAGCCGGTTCCCTGTAACCGAGACCAAAGTCCATCCAGCATGTCACTGCGCTCAGCCGCCTCGGCCGTTTGTAAGGCCTCGAGAACAACTTTCGGTCCCAAAACAGATTGCTCCGGAGAATCAAGCCAGTCACTCAACTGCTGTAAGGAATCCGTCATCGAGACTCCCGAAGTCGCGCAAGTAAGCCCACTGCAGCGGCGCTCCCCTGAGCCTGCGCAAGCTCCAGTAGTTGTCCCGCCTCCTCGGGCTCACCCACCTGCATCAAAGCCCGAGCGCGATGAACCGCCCATGCACCCTCTTTCGGAAAATCGCCTTCGTGCATAACAACCAATGCCTCATGCCCTCGACCGAGTTCGAGAAGTGCGGAAACCCGAAGCCTCTGAGCTCTTTCGTCCTCTTCCCAAAGTTGATCCAACAAACGCAACGCCTGTTCCAGCATCTCTTCTTTGCCCGCTGCCAAGCTGATTAAATCCCGCGCAACAGCTAGGTTCTGCTCGGGGCTCAACCGACTGACTTCTGCCAACTCCGCAAGCAACGCCAATCCGAGCAATCGCTGATCACAGGACACAGCGAGATCAATCAATTCCTCGACGGGGACTTCAAAGGCGGCGAGTTCTTCCAACAAGGTTAGGCCTTTGGCGCCCGCCAAACCAGCGCCCGCAAAGATCAATGCGGCGGACTGACACGCACGTCCATGCTGCACCAAAGCATGCACAAACGCCTCTGCCCGAGCAGACTGTTGCGCCAAATCCACCACCAACTCCAGGTTCATCGGATCCTCAGGGGCTAGATCAAGAGCGGCAAGAGCGGCACGCTTTGCCTGTTCATCTTGCCCCAAATCTCGAAACAAGCCGGCCTGCATTCGCAACAAGAGCGGGCGATCCTCGACATGCTCATCACGCAGCCGAATCTCAAGGCAAGTGATGACCTCAGCAAGATGACCATGAGCTAAAAACAGGGGTTGAAAACGTCCTGCAAGAGAGGACGAAAATCGCAGATCCTTCGCTCGTACCCTTGGTGCCAAGCCCATCGAAAGTTGGTCTGCCTCTTGGGCTACAAGTGTTTCAAGGTCATCTTCACCCAAGTCTTGAAGCCACCGACGATCGATTTCGGGAGAAAGACCTCTACGCAACACCCACAACCCTAAACGACTCCTTTCTTCAGCGTTACGGGTCGCCTGAAGGGCTAAAGGACGATTTCCCCGGGCGGAGGCCATAATCAATGCAAGCCGAATCGCTTCGTCACCAACTCCTGCGTCAAAGAGAGCACGGTAATACGGGACCGCCGCCTGAGGGCCCTCAATAATTTCAACCCAATGGGCAACTTGCTCCATGCACTGGTGGAATGGCTCAATCCCCTGGAGCCCCAATCGAAGGATTCGATCGGCCAATGGCGCACCAATGTGCCGAAGTCCCCATCCGAGCCAACGAGAATCACCGTCGAGACAACGCCCCACCACTTGAGCTTCATTGGGTTGTGGATGGCGCTCGACCGGATCCAGTTTGACAGCCCCGCCCAACTCAATGATTGCAAAAGACGCATTGACTGCTTGAGGGTGCAGGTCGGGATGCCCCGCATAGTGATTACAGACCCATTCCAACAGGTCGATTCGTTGGTATTCAGAGGCACGATCCACCAAGATGGTCAGTTCCTCGAAATCTTTCATAACCTGCCATTCCGCAGGCGTCGGTGGTCGATGCTGCCCTCGACGACGAGCAAACTGAAAGGCTTTCAGCGCTAAAGCCCATTGACCGAGGGACGCCGCCCGATCGCCGAGGCTGGCATAAGCTGTGGGCTCAGCAGCGGACTCGGCCCGTTCTGACTCCGACAAAAGCTGTAAAAGTGGGCTCAGCGTTGCCATCGGATGATCGGCCCTGCTCGGATAAATCCGCCACCGGCTCCAAGCCACCATCCCCCATGGGCTTCCACCCCATAGTGTATATGTCTAAGGCGCGCCCGCTTCAGGAGCGCAAAGCCCCCTGACGCAAAGGCACCGCTCACCGCCTCCACACCAGCTTGTGCCAAACTGTAACCTACGCTCCCAGCGGGCTGACCAATCCAACGATCTCGAAGCTTAAACTGGAGCCCCACACCGATGGCTGCACTGATCTGAAAAAAGTCTCCGGTTTGAGGCGCAACAGCGGATCCGCTGTAACCATCGTACGTTAGCTCAAAACGGCTCGCTCGTTGCTTCAGGCGGTCGAAGTGTCCCAACGCAAGGCGAAATCCACCACCGGGAGCGAAGCCCCGTCCCCCCAATGTCCCGACAGGAAGACCCAGAAGAGGCTGCACAAAGACATCGATCCCTGAGCGCTCACGCCAATCCGCCTGTGCACTTTGGCTCCATCCCAGCACAAGACCAAGGCACAGGAGGCGATACATCAACCAGCCTCCTTGAAAAAGAAGGGCCAGTTCACCACGACGATGCCTCCCCCCTTCGGTTGATCGAAAACCCAGGTACGAATCTTACGCTGAATGCAGGCCTCAACGTTTCGACTCTTCATGGTCGTGCCGCTAATCTTTGTCCGGCTCACACGCCCATCAGGACCAATCACCCACTGGACTTGCACTTTACCCTCTAAGCCCGGTGTCCGAAGGAGTTCCAACTCATAGCAGTACTTTATCTGCGCACGATGACGTCGAACCACGCGACGAACCACCTCAGGATCCAATGCACCCCGCACGTCCGCAGGCCCCGAACTGACCGCAATATCAACTTTCTTCTTTTTCTTCAGTCGGGCGGCGTTGGCACCGTAGTTCCGATTGCCACCGGCTCGTCCCCGAGTCTTCAAACGGGTATCGAGTAGCCGCCCATCGTTGTTCGCCCGTCCCGACGTTTGCAGGCCCACCAGCCCGGCAAGCGGGTCCTCACCGGCGATTTCACCGAGAGCACGTGTAATATCGGGAGCTCCGTCCCCGAGGACCTTGGAAGCTGCACCTTGAGAATCTCCAAACAGGCTATTGAGCTTTTGCTCGACGGCTTTCACGTCGGCCTCGGTCGCTTGGCTTTTCGCCGCCTTTTCTTTCGGCTTCTGCTTACCCTCATCAACACCCACTTTCGGTTTATCTTTCTTCTTGCCTTCGACCTTCCGAGCCTTCGCTACTTTCTTGGGATCCTTCTTCTTCTCTTTCTTCGGCTCGACGATTAACCGAGCAAAACGGTTGGGTCGCTCAGTGAGCCACTCTTCCAAGGTTTTGACCTGCGGCGGGTGCAAACTAAATGTGATCAGTAACGCGGCGTGCACCAAAAAGCTCAGCAACAGAAGATTGATGAGGTCGAAATTAATCTGACTGAAAGGTGCTACTGGGATCACATGCCCGGGAGCAACCAGGCGATAGCGCAGCCGAATCGAGCCGATTTGCATCTCGCCAGAATCTCTGATGTTGATGGGCGCCGCCGGTCCGCTCGGACCCATAAACCGACCTTGAAAGTCGGTGATGTCAACCGGTGAAGCAGCACCATTTGGACGCCACTCCACCTGGGCTGGAACCGTCACAAACCATCCAGCAGGACCTTTGTCGAAGAGCGTTAACCCCTGCAAGGATTCCTCATCGATGGGGATCTCTACTTCCTGACCCACCCGAACAGGGCCTACGTCAAAGTGATCGAGAGTGATCTGACGATCCTGCCAGTTGAGATCGATCTCGAGTTGAGCATTATCCTTCGAAACCGGCTCTTCCATGTCCACGAGGACAACGCTGGTTTCAGGAGCGACGGTTGGTGCGTCCCCTACAGGCGGTCGAGCCCGAAAAGCGTCAGACCGCTTTCTCTGCTCCATCTGTTCATGGGCCGCACGAACATCCGGTGATGCCTCGAACACATCACTTAGGCGTGTGTTGGCAACGACCGAATCAACAGCATCATCCTGTCCTCGGTACGTGACTTCTGAACGCCCAAGCCCAATGATATCCCCCGGATTCAGAGGGGCGTCATCGATACTCTTCCCATTTAAGGTGAGACCGCCAGCCCCCCCCGTGGACTCGACCCGGAGTTGTCCCGATTCAGCGGTGTAGACCCTCGCATGGAGTCGACTCACGGTCGCATCGTGTACGCGAATATCTGCCGTACTTAACCGCCCCATCGTCGCCGAGGTCCCGACAAACTCGACCCGGCGCTCCTGCCCCTGGGGCACGACGACGGAGAAGATGAATCGCTTAGCCAAGACTACCTCGTCCTCGGAGCATCAGAGCCTATGGACCCCCCTCAGGATCTCGTGTCGAAAATGGCGACGGATCCGGATCAGGTTACGATGTCTTGTCCGCTTTCGGGTCTCGAAAAATTCACCATCAGGTGATCGAAGGGATCCTTCGATCGCATCATCATCTGTAAAGGTGAGTACGGTGGTCTCGCCAGCTTGGGCATCGGCCTCCAATGAGATGTCCGCGTCTTGTCCGTAAGCCGATCCTGCCACCAGAAGACCAAGCATTAGTAGCCATTTGGGGGTCATGCTCGCTCCTCTCCTAAAAGCTGAATACCAGTAAAGATCGTATCTGGCGACATCGCGCGTGGAAAACCTTCGCGCACGCGCGGCCCAACCCCGTCCGCAAATCATTCTGATTCGCTCAGTAACTGAGCCTCCTGAAGCAGTAAATGAACTTGGTGATCAGCACCTGGAGTGGCTTGGTCTACGTAGCGCTGGAGAAGTTGAAGCGCCTGCTTCGGGTCATCCAAGCAGCGAAGGTACAAAACACCCAAGTTAAACAATGCTCGTCGTGACCGATCCGTCCACAACTTTAACAACTTCGAAGCCTC
This sequence comes from Myxococcales bacterium, assembly GCA_002696345.1. Taxonomy (GTDB): domain Bacteria; phylum Myxococcota; class UBA4151; order UBA4151; family UBA4151; genus UBA4151. The sequence continues at coordinate 2,217 of NZRT01000020.1, read as the reverse complement.
TTTGCATGCTCCATTTGCCCGAAGGCTGAGCGCCGTCAACAAAGCGACCTCTTCATCGCCAGGGGCTAAACGATAGGCGACCGTCATGTGTTGCAAAGCCGTTCGGTAATCAAGGTTAGCCAGTCCAGATCGAGCTAACTCGGTCCGAGCCCCGAGATGGCCAGGCTCAAACACAAGTGCCTTCTCGTACGCTCTACGGGCACCGGCCAGTCGACCAAGCTTGGCATCGACTTGCCCCAGCAGGTAGTGAATATCCGCTTGCTCCGGATCGATACGAAGCGCTCCTTGGCAGGCAAGTCGGGCCAGCCTGTATTTCTCCTGGGCCATAAAGATTCGGATGAGAACTCGATAAGCGTCTAAATCGGTTCCCTTCGCATACAAGTGACTCCTCAAACCACTAATGGCTTCTTCATCACGTCCCTTCTCGTGAGCAACCCACGCCCGCAGCGCTTTGCGTAGGTCAGAATCTGTCCCCTCATCGATTAAAGCCAATGCGTCGTCCCAACGAGATTGCTTCGCGAGGATCCCGACAGCCATTGCCAGCCCTGCTTCTCCCTGACGCTTGGCGATGCTCAAAGCCATCGACTCGTCTCCCGACCGGGCCAACAGGGCAGCTCGAACCAGTTCAGACTCCCCCCTTTCTCTGGCAAGTCCCAAAACATCAGTGGGCGTTCTTCCAGCCATCAAGAGTCGGCCGATGAGCAAGTAACGCGTTTCCCCATCGACTTCGTTGGTTCGGTTCGGGTCCACCTCGCCCAGGTAAGATCCGAGATCAGGACGCCGGTCCCGTTCGTCGATCTGGGTCTTTTCAGGAGCCTTAGGCTGGGTTGCACAGCCGGCAATTAGGCCAAAGACCACGAGAAAGCGTCGTGTTGTCATCACTCTTCTTCCTCAAAGAAATCAGAGGACGCTGCTCCTTCATCGGTCTCCACCGTCCCATCGTCTTGCATGGTGCGCCGAGCTTCCTCCTCAGCTTTCGAAAGCTGATCCGCCTTGGAAGATTCGGCAGGAGCTGCCGCATCGACCTCTTCAGGGGTCGGCACCTCAGACGGTGCGACGGCCCGACCGCTTTCAATAAGTTGCGCCAAGTAGGACAAATCACCTGGTTTGAGATCGAGAACACCAAAGCCAGAATGCCGGGACAAGCGAAGTCCACTTCGGGGGGGCAACTCCTCGACCAGGCGGGGGTAATCTTGCGGCTTCTTCGCTTTCAAGACATCCATGCAGCGATCCACAGCGGGGCGTTCCAGTGCCGCTTTTCGTGCCAACTCGGCGCACTTTTCGTAATAGGTCAATGCTTGCGTCTCAATGGGCATCGTCCATTCCGTGAGCTTATCCTGCCAAAGTTCTCGCTGCACTTCAGAGAGGCCGCGAGGCGCAGGTACACTCATCAGGATTTTAATGTATCGATTCCGCAGGCCACCCATCCGCTCAAGAGCATCGACCGTAAAGGTCCGACTACCGATCCCAACAATCTTCTCATAGGATGCGGACAACTCTGCCAACCGATTCTCAATGGCTTCCCTCGCCTGTTGAAAGCGTTCGAGCCGATCCGGGCTCGGCAAGCGCTGCTTGGCAAACTCCAGATAGGCGGGCTCCAGCGCCGCCAGTTCAGCTTCTGCCACCACATTTGCTGCCTCACCGGACAACTCGAGGCCTTGTTCTTTGTAGCGAGCGACCGCCTCTGCCAACCGACGCTCCGAACGTTTTTTCCCCTGCTTCGCCCAGGCTCGACTCGATCGTATCTGCCGCCATGAACGAGCAGCGGCTCCCCGCGCTTGGAGTTGAGCTGTTGGATCTTTGAAGCTGCCAGCGAGCCGATCATAATATCCTGCTGCTCGGCCGGGCTTCTCCACCTTGTCGATGATCTTACCAAGGCTGATTTGGACTGCCCGCAAGCGCTTCGGCTCCACCTCCTTTGAGGCCTTTGCTAGTTTGATCCAGCGTCGACGGTCTTCCAATGCCTTTTTGTATTGGCCGAGCCCCTCTCGATAAACACTCGCATCCAACCACGCAGATCGAGCACGGTCGTCTTTTGGATTCGCTCGCGCGAAGCGCTCAAGACGAGTCGCAGCGTTTTCATAATCAGCGGTTTTTACCCCCGCATTCGCCAAGAGAAAATCCACCCGCCCCACCAATTCACTCTTCGGAAAGTCAGCAACAAACTGTCGACGAGTCTCCATCGCACGGTCGTTTCGCCCCCCCTTTTCGTAATGG
>NZRT01000019.1 GCA_002696345.1 Myxococcales bacterium | reverse complement strand
CCGCGTCGGGACGAGGTGGAGGCATCGGGGGTGGCTCCTCGCCCGCGTCGGGACGGGGAGGGGGCATCGGGGGTGGCTCCTCGCCCGCGTCGGGACGGGGAGGAGGCATCGGGGGTGGTTCATCACCGGCATCTGTCCTCGGTCTCGGCATGGGTGGCTGAAGCCCGTGATCGAGACGCCCCGCATCCAATACGTCGGGCAGACTTGCATCGAGAGCACCTCCCGCATCACATGACTGGAGCGTCGAGCAATCGGGGGGTGTCATGGGGGGCATATGCTCCACATCCAAATTTCCAGTGGGACCTTCGCCACAGGCGACACCGCTCAACGCAAGCCCTGCAGCCAGTGCTGCTGCCGCAAGGGCGCTCTGGCCCAGTGCCGAACGAGGCTTGGATGACGCTTCGTCATCTACAGTTTCTTCAACACCTGCGCCTTCGATCGAATTCATCACCATAAGACAAACCTGCACCAAATTACGTTGGATTCAAAGTGTACCACGACATCGTTGGTCTTCGTCATTTGAACAGTCGCTGTAAAGATTGCGCTCATCCGTTTAACGCCCTGAAATCTCGCCGTTTTAACTCTTGCCTGTCATGCACTTCCGGAGGCGCCAAAGAATTCCAACGCATTGAACTCCTTTAACTCCGCCCATTTTTGAGTGACGGAACCAGCTTTCTCAAAGGTCGTTTTAAAAGAGTGAACTGGAACTAGAGATCTTTGATCGACCGCACTACAATGATGCCATGACTCGAGAGATTGATTGATGATCCGATATATTCTCCTTTTCAGTACCCTATGTCCGTTGATTGCTTGTCCAACGGCTACAGAGCCACCCGACGGCGATAATCTGTCGAATCCGAACCAAGAGATGGTTCCAGACACAGGTTTCCCTACAAGTTTTTGCCAAAAGATAGGGCTTTCAGAGCGCCCCTTTGATCCGACGCCTCCAGCGATCATGCAAAGACGCCAACCGGCCGGTGACTTCACCGTCCCGACCCTCGCCAGTGGAACCTTTACCCTCAGCGAACGCTGGACGGGCTGCGAGACCTACCTCTTCATGCCCCACAATACGGCCATCTCTGACCTCGACAACAGCACGGTCTGGAGTGTTGCCGATGGCATCCCACGGCTCATCGAGAAATCCCCCCTCAATGCCCACTACTTTTTTGTGGTGACCGGTCGGGACAGCCCAGGCACCCGCGCTGCAGTCCAAGCGATGCAGGGCCGAATAGACGATGCGATCGTCAATATGGACGACACGGACCGTGAACACTGGGAATCTCATTTGCACGTGGTGAGCCAGGCGAGTCGAGCTCTGGATGGTCTCGTCGACAACATGTTTAAAAGCGACGTCGCTCGCTTTGGCTTCGCCATCGACCGTTTTCAACGCCTACGCGGCCTGGGCAACCTGGCTGCCGTGGACGCCCACAACGCCGAGCTTCAAGCCCAAGAGCGCTGGCCTTGGGAACGCCGACTCTACGGACTCGCCTACGAAGCCCAATACTTTAACTTCGAAATGACTCGGGAGGAGCGGCTTGAAACCCAGGATGTGACCCTGGTGTCCGTCCTCGGCGGAGACGTGATCGAACAATTCGAAGAAGCCACCATCAATCTGCCCGATGCCTCGACCATGGCGGGCTTCGACACCCTCGAGATCGATATTCTGATGGAATGCCCCAATCGAGAGGCGGCTGAGCCCAGCAACTGCGGCCCCTGGGACTACCTGGCGCACTTCTGGCTCTGGGATGAGGGCACCGAGTCCTGGCTCGAAGCAGCGCGCTTCATCACCACCTATCACCGGGAAAGCCGTTGGGTCGTCGATGCGAGCCACGCACTGGCTTGGCTCCAGGAAGGAGGCGAGCGCCGAGTCAAATACGAATGGGCTCCAGCTTGGAACAAACAACCCACGGCGGTTACTGCCAGTCTGCGACTTTACAACCAAGGCAAAGGGATGCGCCCCCAGGAGATCTTTCCTCTCTTTGGTACCCATGGCTTCAATCCATCGATTAATGATCGAGAGCCTGTCGCCGTGGATCTGCCCGCAGATCTGGGTAAAGTCGAGTTGGTGGCGATCACGACAGGGCACGGCATGGAGGCACAGAACTGTGCCGAGTTCTGCCGTCATTCCCATCACTACACGGTGGGTAACGAAACCTTCGTACAGGCTTTCAACGAACCTGGAGATCAGAGCCAGTGTGCAGAAAACTCCGGTGAAGGCACCGTGCCGAATCAATGGGGAACCTGGTGGTTTGGTCGAGGTGGTTGGTGCCCTGGGCGAGAGGTCTATCCCTTCATTGCGGATGTGACTGAGCAAGTGAGCGCTGGCGGCAGCACTGTGGTCTCCTATGAAGCCAAGCTGAACAATGGACCGCCCATCGAAGGTGCAGGAACCATCAATCACAACTCCTGGCTGGTGATTCACCGATAAGGCGCTCGCCTCGACAAAAGCGGTTGTACCAACGTATGGATCGGTCACCCTGGAGTCGGTCCATGTACTTCATAGTTTCCAGCCTAATCATCCTTTCGACACCAGCGCCTGCTGCAGCAGGCACAGTCCCCACCTCTGACCAACTCAAAGCCCTGCTCACCCAAGTGGACGACAATGGTCGGTCTAATTCCAGCCACGTGGTCATGAGCATGCGAGTGCAAACCAAACGATTCTCTCGAAAAATGAAGATGGAGTCGTGGTCAAAGGGCAAAGAGCATTCGCTCATTCGTCTTATGGATCCGCCCAAAGACCGTGGCGTTGCGACCCTGAAGGTCGGCGATAAACTCTGGAACTATCTGCCCAACACAGACCGCACCATGCGAGTGCCCAGTGCCATGATGAGTGGTGCTTGGATGGGCAGTCATGTCAGTAACGATGATTTGGTTAGAGAATACCGTCTCTCAGAAGACTACACCTACGCTATGGCACCTGGCTCGGCATCGCTCGGTAGTGAGCGTTACACGATTCGCTGTACCCCCAAACCGGAAACCCCTGTGGTTTGGGGCCATATCGATGTGACGGTGACCGCGAAAGGCGTCCCCGAAAAGCAGGAGTTCTACAGCGAAAAAGGCAAAAAGGTGCGAACCATGACGTACTCCGATGTGAAGGAGGTGTCCGGGATTCAGGTTCCCCACAAAATGGTCATTCAGCCCCATGACAAACCCAACGAGTTGACCGAGATGGTCTTTCACAGCCTGAAACTGAACATCCCCATCGAAGACAGTCGTTTTAGCCTGCAAGCCCTGCGCGACTAATGGGCATCCTCACCGCCATCGCATGGCGCAACCTTTGGCGCCATCCAACCCGGACGGTCTTGACCTCACTCACCATGGGCTTAGGCGTCGCTTTTTGCATCTTTATGGCCTCTTGGATTGGTGGCTTTCTCGATGTCATGCGCACAGCCACTGTCGATCGGAATCTCGGGCACCTTCAGATCCACCACAAAGACTATCCGGAGACCATGAATCCCTACGATGTGGTCCCGCAGGCTCAGTCGGTCATCGAAGGTTTGCAAGACAAGCCGGACGTGAAAATCGTCGCCCCCCGAATCCAAGCCTTCGGGATGTATGCGGGGGCCAAAGATGAGGCAGCGAGCGGTTCCTTCGTCGGTGTCGACCCGGAAGCGGAAAAAAACCTCACTGAAATGCACAAGCGCGTCCGCAAAGGGCGCTGGCTTAAAAACTCCCGAGAAGCAGTCATTGGCCATCGTTTGGCGAAAGAGTTAAATCTGGATGTGGGTGGCGAGTTGCTGGTGGTGGTCAACGCCCTCGATGGCAGCATCGGCAATCAAGTCTATCCCGTCGTCGGTATTTACAACTCAGGAATGCTCGAACGTGACGGGGGGGCGATGTTTCCACTGCAAGACGCCCAGGAGCTCTTTGCCATGGGCGACGGAGTGCACGAACTCGTGGTGCTCACCCAAGCTGAAGAGAAGATTGAAACGGTTCAAAATTCGACGACGAATGCTTACCCGGATTTAGCCGTCCGGACTTGGTACGAAATCTCCCCTGAAACCAAACAGATGGAAGACCTCACCGCGGTCACCTCCTTCTTCTTCTACTTCATCATCATGGCGATCTCCGGTTTCATGGTGGTCAACACCCTCTTGATGTCCGTCTATGAACGCACCCGTGAACTCGGACTCTTTGCCTCACTGGGCTTGCCGCCCAAACGGGTGGTGATGATGATCCTGATCGAATCGGGACTTCTCGGCGTGCTCTCCTCTCTCCTCGGCCTCGGCTTCGGCCTTCTAGGGCATCTCTTTCTCGCCAATTACGGCATCACCATGGAGATCAAAGAAGGGGAGGGCTTTATCCTGAATGGCGTGGTGCTTGATCCCGTGATCTTCGGCCAACTGAATATGACCCAAGCCATCATCCCCCTCGTTATCGTCATGTTCGTCTCGGTGGTCGCCGGGCTCTGGCCCGCCCGCCGAGCCGTCAAACTCGACCCTGTCGTCGCCTTGGCTCAGGAGTAGTCCATGATTTTCCGAATGGCGCTACGCAACCTGATCCGCCGACCGATGCAGAGCTTTTTGGCCTCGGGTGCCGTCGCCGGCTGCCTGGCCTTGATCATCTGGACATGCAACTTTCAGGATGGTGCTTGGGTGCTGTTAATGGATGACACCATCCGGGCCAGTGCAGGCCATGTGGTGGTCCAAGCGGATGGATATCAAGACGCTAAAGACAGCAATCTACTCGTGGCGGATTCGAGCGCGATAGCCACAAAAATCCGTCAACAGAACCCCGAGACCACCGTGATGAGGCGACTGATCCTCGGGGGGATGATCGCTTCACCCGAGAACTCGGTGGCTGTGGGGATCAGTGGTGTGGAAGCTGAAGCCGAAAAGGCGGTCAGCCAAATTCCCAAGATGATGGTGGATGGCGAATGGCTTGAGGCCGGCACATCAGGGCAAGTCTTGATTGGCACGACCCTGGCGAAACGCCTGCAAGTGGGACTGGGGGACAAAGTGGTACTCACCGTGTCGTACCGGGGCGAACTGCAGGCCCTCCCCTTTCGGGTGGCTGGTACCTTCACGATCGGCAATGCGAGCATGGATAATTTCTTCGTGCTCGCCAACCTACCCACGCTTCAAGAGATGCTGCCCGGCATCACCGACCCAGCCACCATGATCTCCGTCCAAGTGGAGGGCTATAAAGTCCCCGCCGGATTGAAAGCCTCGGTCCGAGAAGCAGTGGGCGATGGCCCAGAGGTCTTGCGAGCGGAAGAGGCTTTACCAGAGCTCTTCAAGGCGGAGGAGTTGGACAAGATTGGCGGCTACTTCATGTGGATCTTCATCGGCATTCTGGCGAGTATCGGTATTCTCAATGTGCTCCTGATGAGCCTGTTTCAGCGGACCCGCGAGTTGGGCATGCTGCAGGCCATGGGGATGCGTCCTTCGGGCCTGGTTCAACTCCTGCTCACCGAAGGATTCTTACTCGGAGTCTTCGGTGCGCTTCTCGGCTTTATCGCGGGGCTCGCTGCCACCTACCCCATGGTCGAGTACGGCATCGATTACGGCATGATCAACAACCAGGCGCCTGTCTCGGGCGTTGCGCTCAACACCCTAATGAAGGCCGTTTATTCCTGGGACAAAATGGCGATCTGGACTGGGTTTCATGTCCTGCTCGCTGTCCTGGCATCCCTTTGGCCAGCGCTGCGGGCTGGACGGCTTGAAGCCGTCGAAAGCATGCGGTCCCAATAAACTGCGGAGAAGATCATCATGGCCATCGTCAGCATCGAAAAAGCCACCCGTCACTACCAGGACGGTGATCAAGTGGTTGAAGCCTTGCGGGGCTTGGATCTGAGTATTGAACCCGGTGAGTTTACAGCGATCATGGGGCCGTCAGGCTCAGGCAAAACCACCCTGCTCAACCTGATCGGCGGCATGGATACGCCCACCAGTGGACGGGTCACGGTCTCAGGCAAAGAGGTGAGTTCCATGAGCAAAACCGAGCGCAGTGATCTACGCCGGGATCATGTGGGTTTCATCTTTCAGTCCTACAACCTCATCCCCGTACTCACCGCGCAAGAGAACACAGAATTTGTCCTGCTTCTCCAAGGAAAGAGCGAAGCAGAACGCAACCAAAGGGCACGAGAGATTCTCAAAGCCGTTGGCCTCGAAGGGATGGAAGGCCGCCGTCCTGCCGAACTCTCCGGTGGACAGCAACAGCGCGTGGCAGTGGCTCGGGCCATCGCCACGAAACCCACCATCGTCCTTGCGGACGAACCCACAGCGAATCTGGATTCAGAAACCAAAGCCGAGTTAATCGGACTGATGCGACGAATGAATGAAGAAGAAGGCGTGACCTTCCTCTTCTCCACCCACGACCACGAAATCATCGACGTGGCGCGGCGGGTCGTCACCTTGAGAGACGGTCAGGTCAGTAGCGACGAGCATCGATGAATCGATACTGTTTGGGTCTCTTTCTGCTGCTGATTGCCGCACCAAGTTCGGCCCGGCAGAAACTGGATCTCTCCGGGCACCTGAAACTTTTCTCAACCACCACCTTCTTCGACAACTCATCCCTGTTTTCCACCGGTGCACTGGGGGGCTCCGTGACGGACGCCCGCCTGAAAGTACTCTGGCGACCTCAGCGAAAACTGCGCATCGAGCTGCACCCCACCTTAGGCCTGGAACACACCGCTCGCGGTGGCTCCGTACTCTCGACGGGCACCGAGCGTACCATGGACGAAGCGCTCCCCTTAAGCAGAACGGTCGTTGACGACCCTGGAGTGCGGATCACTGCTCGCTTTGATCGGGCTAGCCTCCGTTGGGATCACAAGAGGCTGCGACTCACGATGGGAAGACAGCCGGTCAGCTTTGGCAAAGGTGTCCTGTTCACCCCGCTCGACCTGATCAGCCCCTTCAATCCAGCGACCCTGGACCAGAGTTACAAGCCGGGAGTGGATGCGCTACGGGTAGACCTTTTCCAGGGCGTCTCGGGCCGAGTGAGCCTGGTCGCTGCTTATCTGGACGACTGGAGTCTCGATGGCACTGCCCTGGCTCTGCAATCGAAAGGCAGTGTGGGCGATTGGGAGATCGAAGGATTTCTGGGCCATGTCTATGAGGATGTGGTCATCGGTGGCTCCGCCTTCTTCAATGGCGGCGGAGCCGGCTATTATGGGGATGTGAATCTGAGCATCACCGAACCAGAGAACTTTCTTCGATGCGTCATCGGCGTGCAGCACAAACCCAGCGAGAAAACCGCGCTCAACGGTGAACTCTATTACCAAAGCTTAGGGGCCAGTGAGCCAAGTGGATATGCATCGAGAAGATCGAGCCATCGATTTTTGCGAGGTGAACTCTGGCTTGCCGGCGAACTCTATGGGGCCTTGGGCGGACAGATTGAGTTGCACCCGCTGGTCCAGGGTGGCGGTGCGCTCATCGTCAATGCCCTCGACGCCAGCGTCCTTGTCATGCCGAACCTCAATTGGAACGTCGCCGAGAACGCGACCCTGGCCGGAGGCATGCTGTTGGGGGTCGGCGAACGACCGACGTCCCTGATGACATTGCGCAGCGAATTTGGCGCCGCCCCAGCGACCCTTTTCGTGCAGGGCTCCTTCCATTTTTGATGGGTACGAGTGCCCAGATCGAATCAATGGGCAGCTGGCAGCGTCCCTGAATAAAGGAGAAGATCGATGCGCCTTTTGATCGGTTTCATTTTGGTGTTCAGTGCGCCGGCCGAGGCCGGACTCTTTGCGGACCGTTTGGTAACCGCGGCCCATGAGCGCCTCAAACATGATGTCACCTATGATCCCGCCTACGTGGTCCTGAAATACCCGGGTGGTGATGTGCCGGCCCATACCGGGGTTTGCACCGACGTGATCATCCGGGCCTACCGAGCCTTGGGGATCGACCTCCAAAAGCGAGTCCACGAAGACATGAGGGCCCATTTCAAACGCTACCCAACCATCTGGGGGGCATCTCGTCCCGATCGCAATATCGACCATCGAAGAGTCCCGAACCTTGCGGTCTTCTTTCAGCGGCATGGGAAGCGGATCAAGGTGACCCAAATCGGATCGAACTATCGGCCTGGAGACTTGGTGACATGGAACTTAAAAATTCCAGGCCGAGGTTCTCTTCCCCACATCGGGATCGTGGTAAAAAAGAAGAGTAAAGATGGCAAACGCCCACTGATCGTCCACAACATCGGTGCAGGACCTGTCCTTGAAGACATGCTCTTCGACTACAAAATCACGGGGCACTACCGCTATCAGCCCCAGTGACGCCGCCGGCTTCTAAGCCTGCGCGAAGAGACATTTCAGATAGGCTCCTTCCGGAAAGTCGATGGGATGGTCGATCCCATGAGTAGTCACTTCCAGATCCTGAAGCGGTCGCCCCGCTTGTGCCGCCACCTGAAGCATCCGCTCCCTGAACTCCCCGGAAGGGACCCGGCTCGAGCAGGAAGCAAAGACCAAATCACCACCGGGAACGAGCAACTTCAAACCCAATCGCATGAGACGAGCGTATGCGGTGTAGGCGGTCTTCACCTCCGCTGATTTTTTAGCGAATGCCGGTGGGTCGATAATCACCAGATCAAAGCGCCTTCCGCTTGTTTCCAACTCCACCATCCCCGCAAAGGCATCCGCGCAAAGCAACTCGTGTCGACACGCTTCGATGGCCGGATGGTCGTGATTTCTGGCAAAGATCTGCTCTGCCGTCTCCAGGGCCGGCTGACTGCTGTCCAAACTGATTACCTCAGAGGCGCCCCCACGAGCTGCGTAAAGGGAAAATCCACCACTATAAGAAAAGACGTTCAAGACCCGCTTGCCCTTCGCCAGGGTCCCCACCCGAGCCCGGTTGTCCCGCTGGTCGAGAAAGAATCCGGTCTTCTGACCCCGGATCGGATCGGCAAGAAAGGTGAGATGGTTTTCCTGAAAGGCAATGGGTCCATCGAGCAGGGGCCCCAGGAGGATCTGCCCTTCGCTCAAACCGTGACAGTCCTCCGGATGCCCTTGCAGCCGACGGGAGAAGCGGAGAACGAGGCGACGGGCCCGTAGCCTTTCCAGCAACGGTGGGATCAACTGCCTCAGCCGAGGAACCCAGATGGCGCTGTAGAGCTTGACCACCAGGGTCTCCCCATAGCGATCAACGACAAAGCCCGGCAGGCCATCATTCTCGCCGTGAACCACCCGGTAGCCCGTGGTTCCTGCTGCCTCGAGCCCGGCGCGCACTTCGATCGCGTCATGAAGGCGATGGGCAAAAAATTCATCGTCGATGGGCTGAGACTTACCCCGGTGTAGCATCTTAACCCGAATCGGCGAGCGGGGATCATAGAGCCCAAGGCCTAGCAGTTTGCGTTTTGCGCTAAACAAGAGGGCCAAGTCGCCCGGCGCCCCTTCTCTGTTTTGATGCTCGATGCCTTGATCGAAAATCCATGGGTGCCCCTTGCGTAAGGGGCGTTCCGCAGACCGTTTCAAGCGAATCGAAACGGCCCGCTCGTCGGGAACCGGCAGCCCATCCCAAATACTCATCGGGACGGGCAGGCCACAGGGCTTGAAACCGACGGCAACTGTTTAAAGATCACTGCATGGCTCCTGACCTTCTTTGACAGCCCCACCCTAGACTGTCTAGGCGATCGACATGGACTCTTTCGACCCCGACAGCCCCGCAGAGGGGAACAATCTCTTCGGCCTTCCCCACAGTGCCGACGAAGCACGGATTCGTGTCCTTCCTGTCCCCTGGCAAGGGACTGTTTCCTTCGGCAAGGGAACCGCTCAGGGTCCCGCCGCCGTCCAAGCGGCATCGAAACAGGTGGACCTCCATCATCCTCACTATGGTGACCTCATCTGGCAGGCTGGTCTCTCTATGGAACGCCCCGATGATCGCTTCCAAGGAGCCTGGTCAGTTCCCCGGGGGGAGCGCGACCCCACTCAAATCAATCCCATCAGCGAAGCGATCGACGAGATGGTGACAGCTTGGGTGAGCGACTGCTTTGACTCAAAGAAGATCCCCGCCTTGCTCGGCGGTGAACACAGCATCGCTTTCGGTGGTCTGAGCGCCGCCCTCACCCGACAACCCAAACTGGGCGTGCTGCACATCGACGCACACGCTGATCTCCGTTGCGCCTACGAAGGCTTTCATCGCTCCCATGCTTCGGTGTTCTACAACCTGCTCCAACAAGCTCCCGGGACCTTTAGACTGATCCAAGTCGGCCTTCGGGACCTGGGCTCCAAGGAACGAGATATTATCCAAAGTGACGCAAGAATACGCAGCTTCTTTGACATCGACCTGGCTCATGCCTGGTCGGAGGGAGTGCCTTGGTCTGAACAGATCCAGCGAATCCTAGCGCCCCTCCCGGAACATGTCTGGATCAGCTTTGATGTGGACGGACTCGACCCCCAACTGTGCCCTGGGACCGGCACCCCCGTACCCGGTGGGCTCAACTGGCACCAAGCGACACTCCTACTGCAGACACTGGCAGGCAGCGGTCGCAAGATCATCGGCTTTGATCTCTGCGAAGTCGGTGCCAGTGCCTGGGATGGCAATGTGGGTGCCCGGCTCCTCTACGAGTTGGCCGGCGCCGCCCTTCACCAAAGCGACTAGAAGCGATCGATCACGCCGTTAAACGTGGCACTCGGACGCATGGCTTTCGAAGCCAGGGACTGATTAGGGAAGTAGTAGCCTCCCACATCCATGGCCTGACCCTGCACCTCGTTGAGTTCATCAACAATCACCGACTCTTTCGCCCTCAACTCCTGAGCAATTGCGGCGAAATCCTGCGCCAATTCCGAATCCTCAGACTGCTGTGCCAAGGCTTCAGCCCAATACAACGCCAGATAGAAATGGCTGCCCCGATTATCCAATTCATTCACCTTGCGAGAAGGTGACTTGTTGGTGAGTAGGTATTGAGTCGTGGCTTCGTCGAGGGCTGCGCCTAAGACACTCGCCCTTGGATTGTTGTAACGATCAGCCAAATGCTCAAGGGAGACAGCCAGGGCGAGAAACTCGCCGAGGGAATCCCAGCGCAGATGATTCTCGCTGTTGAACTGCTGCACGTGCTTCGGAGCGGAGCCTCCTGCACCGGTTTCGAAAAGACCCCCACCGTTCATGAGAGGGACGATGCTCAGCATCTTGGCGCTGGTGCCCACCTCCAGAATCGGAAAGAGATCGGTGAGATAATCCCGAAGCACATTGCCCGTCACGGACACAGTGTCTTTGCCTTCTGCAATGCGCTGTAGACTGAAACGGGTGGCTTCCACCGGACTCAAGATCGGAAATTCCAGCCCCTCCGTATCGTGCTGGGGCAAGTAACGCTCCACTTTGGCGATCAACTGAGCGTCATGGGCTCGGTTGCGATCGAGCCAGAAGACCGCCGGGCACCCGGTGGCTCGGGCTCGGCTGACGGCCAACTTCACCCAATCCTGGACCGGCGCATCCTTCACCTGGCAGGCCCGCCAAATATCGCCCGCCTCCACATCGTGACTCATGAGCACCTGACCTCCGCTATCGACCACCCGGACCGTACCCGCTGCGGTGATTTCAAAGGTTTTGTCGTGACTGCCGTACTCTTCAGCTTTTTGTGCCATCAGTCCGACGTTGGAGACGCTGCCCATGGTGGTGGGATCGAAAGCGCCATGGGCTTTGCAGAAATCCATCACCTCGGCATAGACCCCGGCATAACTGCTGTCGGGAATCACGGCCTTGGTCTCTTGAAGTCTTCCTTCAGGGTTCCACATACAGCCCGAGGTGCGAATCATCGCTGGCATGGAGGCGTCGATGATGACGTCACTCGGCACGTGCAGGTTGGTAATCCCCCGATCCGAATCCACCATGGCCAAGTCCGGCCCGCTCGCGAAGCCAGCCTGAATATCCGCTTCGATCTCAGCACGCTGAGCTTCCGGCAGTTCAACGAGACGTCCCAAAAGGTCGCCGAACCCATTGTTCACATCCACACCGAGGGCGTCGAAGGTCGCCCCATGTTTCGCAAACAGATCCTCGAAATAGACGCGAACCGCATGACCAAAGATGATCGGATCGCTCACCTTCATCATCGTGGCTTTCATGTGCAGACTAAACAACAAGCCACGATCTCGAGCATCGGCGACCTGCGCTTTCAAGAAGCTCACGAGGGCTTTCTTGCTCATGCAAGTCCCATCGAGAATCTCGCCCGCAAGCAGGTCAATGCCCTCTTTCAAACAGGTGACCTGACCTGCACCATCCACATGTTCGATGCGTACTGAGGTGGCTGCTTGCAAGGTCACCGACTGTTCCTGATGGCGAAAGTCACCGGCCGACATCGTGGCCACATGACTTTCCGAGTCGGTCTTCCAGGCACCCATGCTGTGGGGATTCGCTCGAGCGTACTCCTTGACCGCTTTCGGTGCCCGACGATCCGAGTTACCTTCCCGGAGCACGGGGTTGACGGCACTCCCTTTGATTTTATCGTAGCGAGCTTTGATACCCACTTCTGCTTCATTGCTGGGCTCTTCCGGATAATCGGGGAGCTCATAGCCCGCCGCCTGAAGCTCTGCGATGGCTGCGTTTAATTGCGGAATCGACGCGCTGATGTTCGGGAGTTTGATGATGTTTGCCTCTGGGCGTTTGGCCAATGCACCAAGTTCGGCCAGAGCATCACCGACCTTTTGATGATCTTGGAGGTGGTCTGAAAACTGAGATAAAATGCGTCCTGAAAGAGAGATATCTCGGGTTTCAACGGACACCCCGGCTCGCTTCGTAAAAGCGGTGATCACAGGTAAAAATGAACAAGTCGCAAGGGCCGGTGCTTCATCGGTCCACGTGTAGATAATTTTGGGGGAGTCACTCATTGCGTCAATCGCCTCCGTTAAGCCCCTCTTTAAGGGCGACGGTGTTCAGCATTTTTTGGCCTTTAGAGCAACTGTTGCGAAAGGGAAAATACGACGAGGATGGCCCCGTGTAGTTTGGCGATATTTACTCTAAGATCGACAAGAGGTGCTGCGATATGACCAAGATGACCTCACGCCGACAAATCGAGAAGTCGAAGTACTTTTGGCTCTCATCAGTTTGATCACTTGAAGCCAAGTTTATGGAGGCTTGAACACTGAGTTATTTCGTTAAGATCTGCGGCTTCACCGAAACCAATGGTTTGGAGGCGGCATTGGCAGCAGGGGTTCAATCGGTCGGTTTTGTTTTCGACCCAAGCCCCAGACGGCTCGACTACGACACTGCACGCCGGCTGATGGCCATGGTGCCGGATCACGTGGAAAATGTCGCCGTCGTCGGTCGACCGAACGAGCGACTTCTATTGGAGATTTGGCATGCACTGAAACCTGACTGCCTCCAAGTGATGGCTGATGCGATGCCGAAAGGAGAACTGGCCGACCGGCTTCCCCTCCTGCCAGCTTTTCCGGACGGGCCCGACCTGCACCGCCAAGTGGATGCCTATCTCGCTCGGAAGAAAAGTGCTGAAACTCAAGTGCTCGCCGACAGTGCAGCACCGGGAACCGGGGTTTTGACCGACTGGAATCGAGTGGCAGGCCTCCGTAGCCGGTGTCGGCTCATCCTAGCGGGTGGATTAACTCCACGTAACGTGGCTGAAGCGATCAGGCAGGTAAAGCCCTGGGGTGTGGATCTCTGCAGCGGTGTGGAATCCTCACCGGGAGTGAAAGACCCCTCCCTCATCGAGATGTTTATGACTGCCGTCCAATCATCCACCCACGCCGACAACGGAGTGAAAGCTTCGGAGAAATAAGCACCTTTCCCAACCGTCTAAAAAACAGGTTATGATTCGACCGAAGGAGAACCGGTGCTCCGCGTCTTCGTAACGACATGCGTGATCAGCTGTCTTGTGTCTTGTCAGCCAGAGGAAGAACCTCCGTCTCGGGTCGACCCAGACCCTGAAGCAGCGGTTGCCCGGGGTGAAACACTCTACGTCGAGTTCTGCAGTATGTGTCACGGTGTTGATGGCGAGGGTTACACCGCGGACTACGCAAACCAACTCAACAACGCCCACTTTCTCCGTTCTGCCACGGACGCCTTTCTCTTCGACAGCACTGAAAAAGGAAGGCCTGGCACCCCGATGGCCGCCTGGGGCGCTCAATGGGGGGGAGTTCTCAGCCAGCAGGAGATGCGCGACATTGTCGCTTACATTCGAAGTTGGCAGAAGGACGCTTCTTTGAATCTCGATGATGCACCCATCGAAGGCTCTGGAGCAGCAGCCCGCGATCTCTACGCCGCAAACTGCGCCTATTGCCATGGTGCTGAAGGCGAGGGAGTAACTGCACTCTCCTTGAACAACCCATGGTTTCTCGAACAAGCGAGCGATGCTTTCATCCGTTATGCAATCGCTGAGGGTCGACCCGGAACCACCATGCCTGCCTTCCAAGACCGCTTGACTGACGAAGAACTCAACGACCTGACAGCGCTGATTCGAGGCTGGCAAACAGAACCACCGGCCCAACCCCCTCCCTTCGAGGCAGATTTGAGCGATCACTTGATCAATCCGGAAGGATCTGCGGCGGAGTTCACCTTACGAGAAGACCGCTTTATTCCCGCTGACGAGATCCATGCCGCCATCCAAGCCGGCGAAAAGCTCGTTCTTCTCGATGCTCGAACCGCAGGAGATTACATCATTTCTCATATCGAAGGTGCCACATCTGCCCCCTTCTACCGCATTGACGAGGCGATCGACGTCATGCCGAGTGATGTTTGGATTATCACCTACTGTGGGTGTCCGCACGCCATCTCAGGACGAGCCCTGGATGAACTACGAGCGGCTGGATTTGAAAAATCGGGCATTCTCGATGAAGGTTTTTATGTCTGGGAAGACAGGGGCTACCCGATCCTTCGAGGGAGAGAACGCTTTCCTTAGCGAACCCGAATTCGACTCATGCTTTCGATCCCCCGCCGTGATCTCGAACCCAAGCCTCGCTCCGAACCCAGAGGGCGGCTGCAAGTTCGAGGTCTTGGCCAAATCTGCTGGATTGAGCAGGATTGACATCAGCCCAGTAGGCTCCGTTGATCTCGGCAGCATCCGGGTGAGCCACTGCATACACTTGAGTCGCTGTCCCTTGGGGGATGCTCTTGGCTGCAAGGGTTGGTCCCACTTTTTCGAAAGCCCAAGACAAAACTCGGGGTAGGTAACGTGTAATGCCTGTCGCAATAACCCCTGGATGTATGGCGTAAGCACTTTGGCCTTTGGGCAAACGGCGAGCCAATTCCCGAACGAAGAGAATATTGGCAAGTTTACTTTGACCATAAGCCTGCCAGCGATGGTATTTATGAGCAGCGTTTAGATCGCGCAAACGCAGCCCCTCCCGATAGGTGTCCTTGTGAGCGGCCGAACTGAGCACCACAACCCTTCCCTCCGGATGGAGGCGATCGAGCAGTTCAGTCACCAACAAGAAATGCCCCAAGTGATTGGTCAACATCTGCAACTCTGCACCACAAGCCGTGACTCGGTAGGGTAATGACATGATGCCCGCATTGGCAACGATACCGTCAAAGTGTGCATTATGCTGCGCAAGGATCGCCAAAGTCGAGCGTATTGAACTCGGTGCGGCGAGGTTGCATTCAAGGGGCACGAAAGCATCACCGTATCGAGCGCCAGAAAACTCAGCTTTCGCCAAGGTTCGAGCGGCCCCGAAGACACGGGCACCCCTGAGGATAAGCACTCGAGTGGTCTCAAAACCCAAGCCTGAATTGCAGCCTGTCACGAGATAGGTTTTACCGCTGAGATCCAAGCCTTCCGTGACCTCTTCAGCGGTGGAGTTGTAGCCAAAACCGTTGGCGCCTTTACCTTTAAACATCCCGAAAAAGGACACGAAGAACCTCCACGGTCATGACATAGCCCCGGAGGCCTTATTTGAGCGCTGATTTTCGAGCGGTGAACCACATGCGAGCATCATCCCCGCCAATGCGAAAGCCATCATCATCTTCAACCTCATCACCCGCTCTCCGCTCTCGGCGTCATTAAACTACTACCCAGTAGATATCTATCAAGTATTAGCCTCATGATGACCGAATCGTGACCATGATGCTCGTTTAGAACGAACAGATAAAAACAAGGAAATGAGACGGCTTTTTAGGAGATCATGAAGAAGTCTGTCTGAGATCATACCCTGTTCGAAGGAACGACAAGCAGAACGTTGGCAAACTTAACTTTACCATCGAATCAAGCAGTCCTGCACGAACAAATAGAGGGAATGAAAAGTCGAACTCACCTGTGTTTATTCGGTCAGTTCATTCAAGCCGCCTGGGCGACGATCAGCAGGCTTCGTCGGGGAGGGGTCAGGTGACGGTTGCATCGGCGTCTTCCATTGGGCATAATCAGGGCATGTGGTTCAATGTTTCAGTTTGGCATCAACCCGACGTCGTGCGTTAAGCACACGGATGTGCCCCTTCGCTCAAACAACCAACCTGATTCTCCGTCGTCGATTAACGACGAGAACCATAACCCATGGGGAAGACAATGGGTAAATCAAAGCACGATTTCGATACTTCACACCGCGACTTACTCAACGAGCCATTTTGGCAAAGAGTGCCAGCATGGAAAGACGTGGATGAAGAGACGTTCCTCGACTGGACATGGCAGGCGAAGAATACAGTCACTCGCCCTCAGCAAGTGCTCAAACTATTGGAAGATATCGTTACGCCGGAATTTCTTGAGGACGTTCGGCAAGGCTTTCGCCGGGCATCCATGAGCGTGCGGGTGAGTCCGTACGTGTTTGGCTTGATCGACTGGGATCAGCCCTACACGGATCCTTTGAGGATTCAGTTCGTCCCCCTCGCCTCTCGATTCACAAAAGACCATCCCATGCTTCGCTTTGACTCGCTCTGCGAACAGAAGGACAGCCCGGTTCCGGGGCTCACCCATCGCTATTCCGACAAAGCGCTGTTCTTGGCGATGGACACATGCACCGTTTATTGTCGGTATTGCACCCGCAGCTATGCGGTCGGCAGCGACACCGAAGACTACGAAAAGATGCAGTTACGGGTGAACCGGGAACGTTGGCAGGTGGCCTTCGATTACATTCGTAACACCCCTTACCTCGAAGACATCGTGATCAGCGGTGGAGACACCTATCAACTGAAAGCGGATCAAGTGACCGAGATTGGTCACGCGCTCCTCGACATCCCTCACATTCGCCGGATTCGGTTTGCAACCAAGGGCCCTGCGATCATGCCCATGAAGTTGTTAACCGACCATGATTGGGTCGACGCACTCACCGAGGTCATGGAGCGGGGCCGGAAGCAAAACGTTGAGGTGTGCATTCACACCCACTTCAACCACCCCAAAGAAATTACTGACATCACCCGACGGGCGCTTGGGGTACTCTTCGAGCGGGGTATTACGGTTCGAAATCAGTCGGTACTCGTGCGAGGCGTCAACGACTCCCCTGAGATCATGAAGCAGCTGGTTCGGCGCTTAGCCTACGTGAACGTTCATCCCTACTACGTCTACGTCCACGATTTGGTCAAAGGCGCCGAGGACCTCCGAACCACGGTGGCTACTGCGCTGGCCATTGAGAAAGTGGTGCGTGGCTCAACAGCCGGCTTCAAAACACCGACTTTTGTGGTCGATGCTCCTGGTGGTGGTGGGAAACGAGATGCTCACTCTTTCGAGCACTACGACCGGGAGACTGGGGTCTCCGTTTACCGCAGCCCGTCCGTGGATGCTGACCAGTATTATTTCTACTGTGACCCCGTGGCATTGCTTCCAGAAAGCGGTCAAAAGCGTTGGGCGGATCCTTCCCAACACGATTTGATCCTGAAGGAAGCAGAAGAGGCAGCTCGTTCCGCTCAGTTGAAATCCGAATCGTTCTACCGGCCCGGCAGCGGCCACCTGGTTCGCTTGCCTTCCGCAGGTGAGATTGAACCTGACGAGGACGTGACAAGCCACACTGGGTGACCTGTTGGTGTTTGGATGATGAAACCGGTGGGGTTTGCCTGTCAGCACGCCTCATCGGCATCACCTGCAAGCTCCGGGAACAAGAAAGTTAGCGAAGCGTCTTACAACGAACGATGAAGTTTCACGGAAAGTGAAGTTCCGATGACCACACCGACGATCCCCGTGCTGTTCGGCACTGAAACCGGCAACGCAGAATACTGCGCCGACCTTTTGGTCGAAGCCCTCGAGGAAGAGGGGTTTTCTGCCTCCCTGATCGACATGGCGGATTTCAATCCCGATGAAACAGCAAGCCACCCGGTCCTGTTTATCGTCACCAGCACCTACGGCAATGGAGATCCCCCCGCCAATGCGGAGCGCATGCTGGATTACCTGCAGAAAGACAGCCCGAAACTGTCGGGACTTAACTTTGCTGTCTGTGGTTTGGGTGACACCTCGTTTCATCACTTTGCCCAATGCGGAAAAGACTTCGAGAAAGCTCTTCTCGCGTGTTCCGCAAAGGCGATGTTCGATCGGGTCGACTGTGACGAAGACTACGAGGTTAGTTTCGACGCTTTCAAAGAATCCGCAGTGAGCTATTTGAGGGAGAATAAGGACAGCCTCTTCAACCCAGAAACGGCGAGTTCAAACGAAACGGACCCAGCGGCAGCAGCGGCGACCACCGATTTCACTGAAGCGAAGGTTGGCGGCGCTGAAAGGGTGTACCAGGCAAAGCTGTTGGAAAAGGTACTGCTGTCGAAACCAGGGTCAGCAAAAGAAACCATGCATTATGAGTTGGAACTTCCCGACTCGGAAACCGGATACCGCGTCGGAGACTGTTTCGCTGTCGATCCTGAAAATAGCGCGAGAGCGATTGCATCTGTGCTGACCGCCGCTCAGATGACGGGCGATGAGATGGTCTCATGGCGAGGCGAGACAATCCCCTTGCGAGAAGCACTTCAGAGCGCTTGTCTTCAACAGGTGACCCTCGAACTCGTGAGGCTGGTCGCCAAACAACCAGGGGCTGAGGAGAGCCCAGCTGCACGGGTTCTGAACCAGGAAAATGCCCAGATCACCGCGTTTCTCAAGGAACACTACGTGGTCGACCTCCTCGAGGAACATGACACGAGCCAAATCGAGGCGAATACTCTCATGGGAGCACTGCGGAAGTTGCAACCGAGATTATTTTCGGTCGCCTCCTCACCGACGAAAGACGCTCAGCGTGTCGGCTTTACCATCGAAACGGTTCGGTATGAGCGTAAAGGCAAGGCGCTCGAGGGGGTTGCAACCTGCTGGCTCGCAGATCGAGTTCATGTGGGAGACTCGTTCCCCTTACGGCTTGTGAAGAACGATGACTTCCAGTTTCCTCAGGATGGTACGCCGGTCATCATGGTAGGCCCTGGGACCGGTATTGCGCCCTTTCGTGCCTTCTTGGAGGAAGTGGAGGCATGCCAAGCGCCGAATGACACCTGGCTTTTCTTCGGGCACCAGCATGAGGCTTACGACTTTCTCTACGAGACCGAAATCAAACGATGGCTTGAAAATGGCACGCTGGATCGAGCCGACTTCGCTTGGTCCCGTGATCAAGAGCAAAAGGTGTACGTTCAGAACAAGATCGAGCAAAGCGCCGAAAAATTATGGGCGTGGCTCGAGCGAGGGGCACGGATTTACGTGTGCGGTGATGCCGAAGGCATGGCGCCGGGCGTTGCATCCGCCTTCAAAGCGGTCGCCACAAAACAAGGCGGTATTCATGATGCAGATGCATGGCTCCAACAACTCGTGGACAGTGGCCGGTACAAAACCGACGTTTACTAAAGCGCCAACAGCTGACGATTTGCCTGAACATCGATGACCGCGCACCATTGCGGCCGATAAGGGTTCTGCTTTACACGACCGTGGATGAAAAGTTTCGTTTCAGCCGTGGTTTGCGCCGGCACCATACTGAACGCATGCGCTTGTTCCTCCCAGCCAACGGACCCAATCCTTGCAATCTATGCGGCGTCCAGCTTGGCTTCGGTTGCCGACGCACTCACAGAGGACTTTCGTCAGCTTGAGCCCAACCTGAAGGTCGAGTTTAACTACGCGGGTAGCCAAACCCTATGGCGTCAAATCGAACATGGAGCGCCTGCGGATCTCTTTCTTTCCGCCGATCCCGAACACCTCACGGCACTCAAGCGACAAGGCTTGGCCCGAGAACTGGTAACCTTTGCCCAAAATGACCTGGGCATCATCACTCCGAAGAGAGCCCATAAGGTGATCCAAAAACTCGATGACCTCGTGGATGCAGATCGACTGGTTTTCGGCACCCCAGAGGTTCCCGTCGGGCGCCATGCCCGCGCTGTGATCGCCAGCCAAGGCGCCACATTCCAGAAAATGGTCTTCGATCGGGTCGTCTCCTGGGAGCCAAGTGCCCGGCTGGCACTGTCAAAGTTAAGTCTTGGTGAGGCTGATGCAACTCTTGGTTATCGGAGCGATGCGCTTAGCCGAATCGACTTGGATTTTATCGAACTACCGACCGAAGCCCTTCAGACTGCAACCTACTGGTCAGGGATCATCACCGGCACCCAAATACCAAACGTCGCCAAACGCTTTCAAAACCACTTAACATCTTCAAAGTCACAACAAACACTTCGTCGGCACGGCTTTGGCGGGAAGCCATGACCACGAGCAGAGTACCCAGTAAACCCCTTCGGTGGCTTCTCTTCTCCCTACCCATGATTTTGCTGCTCATGCTGCCGATGGTTGCGCTGATCACAGGTGCATCCTGGGCTGACTTGCAAGCAGGCTTGCGGCGCCCCACCTTTCACGCAGCACTTCAACTCAGTCTCACCACCAGTTTGGGCAGTCTTTTCCTGATCATCGTGCTCGGCAGCCCCCTCGCTTGGTGGCTGGCTCAGGGACGACAAAAGGGACACCGACTGGTCGAGTTACTTGTCAACTTACCCATCGTACTGCCCCCAGCCGTAATGGGATTAGCGCTTCTTCAAACCTACGGTCGCCAGGGGTTGATCGGAGCCTTTGGATTGCCCATCTCTTTTAGCTCTTGGGGGGTCGTGATGGCTCAGGTGGTCGTCTCTGCTCCGTTTTATATTCTCGCAGCAGCAGCGGCTTTTCGAAGTGTCGATATGGACCTGATCGTCGTCGCGAGGAGTTTAGGAGCATCGCCATCGAAGGCTTTTTTGAAGATCGCTCTGCCTCTTTCACTGCCCGGTCTCATCGCCGGTGCTGCTTTGGCTTGGGCAAGAGCATTGGGAGAATTCGGAGCGACCCTGCTTTTTGCCGGCAACCTACCCGGTCGCACGCAAACGATGCCATTGGCGATCTACCAGGCCCTTGAAACCGATCTACGGACAGCGATGGCGCTCGCCCTCGTACTCACCCTACTTTGCTTTGGCATGCTCTTCCTTCTGCGATGGACATCCGGAAGATTACAATCATGACCGTCCCCTTTCCAGCTTGGCAGGCTGAGGTCGCGCTTCACTTGGGCGATTTTCATCTCGATGTGACCCTTGATTCCCGACGACCTGTTTGCGCGATCATTGGTCCAAATGGCTCTGGCAAGAGTACGTTACTGCGCTGTCTTACCGGCTCCTACACGCCCCAAAGTGGTCGTTTCCAAGTGGGCGAAGATCTCCTTTTTGACACTGATGAGCACGTCGATACCCCCATCGAAAAGCGTCGACTCGGGTTTGTCCCCCAAGGTTTTGCTCTGTTTCCCCATTTAAGTGCACTCGATAATGTCGCCTTTGGGTGCACTCGAGCCGAAGCCCGGGTGATGCTGGAACGGGTCGATGGTCGTGGATTAGCAATCATCTCACCTCGTCAACTCTCAGGTGGGCAAAAGCAGCGTGTCGCATTGGCTCGGGCGCTCGCTATTCATCCTCGTATGCTGCTTCTCGATGAACCTTTCTCAGCCCTGGATCCCTCCGCCCGGCAAATGATGCGCTGCCTTGTTTTGGAGCACATACATGCTCATGGACTGCCAACAATCTTCAGCACCCATGATGCTCGGGATCTTCTTTTCATGGACCCTCATGTCTTCGTGCTCGAGTCGGGCAAGGTTGTCCAAGAGGGTCCATTGGACGAACTGATCAACTCACCACAAACTCCTTTCATCGAGGAGTTTTTTGCGCTGCTGCGCGCCGCAGAAAAGACAGACTAATCCGTCTCGGAACGAAAAGGGTCCGACAGATCCGGGCGCACCAACACAGACGGATCGCTGAGACTGCGAAGAAATGCCAACAGATCCTCTCGTTCCGACGCATCCAATGAAAATCCAGCGATCAAGGCATGCTTGTACGGATTGGTTCGGCCATCGCCAGCAAACGGGCCATCCTTAATTAGACGACCTCCAGCCGCGTAGTTGTCCAAAACTGCCTCTAAAGAAGGGACCGAACCATCATGCATGAAAGGTGCTGTCTCGGGCAGGTTTCTGAGCATTGGCACAAGAAAAACACCCATATCCTCAGGGAGACCCGTTTCGGAAATACGTCCTTGTTCAAATTCAGGATAAGCCCCGTGACCATCGACATTGTAAAGCCCGGTGTTAAACCTTCCAACGGTGCTCACGGGTCGACCTGCAGGATCGGCAACCTCATTTAAATCGGTACCGCTGTGACAACGAAAGCAGTTTTGCGGCTCGTTAAAGAACAAACTCATCCCCCGAATAGCCGCCGGGGAAAGAGCTCTTTGGTCACCGGCAAGGTAGCGATCGTAGGGGCTCTCCAGACTCACTATTTGCTGTTGAAATGCAACCATCGCCTCACCCATATTCTCAAGGTTTATGGGCTTCATGTCAGACGGAAATGCCTCACCGAATGCGTGCCGATAGAGTGGATCAACGGCGAGTCGATTGAGCAGTAACTCTTCCTTGCCCCCCATCCCCATTTCGGGGGGCGAGGTGCCAAACAAGGGCGTGCGCAACTGCGTCTGCAAAGAAAGTTCGGTATCGCCAGTCCACAGGAGAGCTTGACGGAGACCGACATTGACCAAGCTCAACGTGTTTCTTGGTAACAGATCCGCTGCATGGCCAACCGCACGAGGAAAGCCATCACTGAAGGCCTTCTCCTGCTCATGGCATGTCCCGCAGGCGCGCTTGCCATCGATTGAAAGCTGCGGGTCAAAGAAAAGATGTCTTCCCAGATCGATCCGGCTTGCGACCACATGGGCTTCACTGGAATCACAGGCTACACTGAAAATCAGAGTTAGCAGGCAAACCCAGGGGCATCGGAGGCGACTAAGGGTTCGTGTGTATAATCGTAAACGGCACACGCTCATTGCTCTCGTCAGTGACGCGAACGGTGAATGCCCCCCACCGATGAAAAACGTAACCTTCTTGAACGACACCCTGATCACCGCAGGTGCCGTTCCAACGCCTTTCGACCTCTCGGTCACCCTCAATAATTTCGTAATCTGTGGTGTAAGGCGTGGAAACAACCATTTTCGCACCCCACGCCGGGACTTCCAACGTGAAGTAACCGGTTCCAGAAACGGGAAGTTGAACCACTTGCACTTGTTCATCGGGCAGTAAGATGACCTGCGCCGCATCCACCTCTGAACTCACTAACTCGATCGCACCCATTGCATCGTCAACTTCAACACAAGCAAAAGCGGTGAACTGGTCGACGTCTGCAATCGTCAAAATAGGCGAACCATCCAAACCAAAGTCGGTCTGATCGCCAGGATTGAGTTGGTTTCTGCTGCAGTCGGTTTGGCAACCGTCGTCATCGACCCGGTTGCCATCGTCGCAAGCTTCGCCAGCTTCAACGATACCGTTACCGCAAACTGGTGCGGAAGGAGAGTGATCGGGTCCACCATCTGGCTCAGACGACATATCGGGAGTCACCGGCAATCCGCACCCGGCCCACGCTAACCAAATCAACATGTTGAACTTTATGATAGGACGCAAAGCACACTCCTTGAACGAAAAATAGCCACCAAATGGCAGACGATCAAGTCGACACGATAAGCGTGGCCAAAATTTGGTCTTTAGTCTCTGCAAAATCCCTAACGAGCACCGGCTGTAAACCGGATAATCGCAATCCGAAGCGATATATGGGACGGCTGTGTATCGTTGTGAACCGGCAAGTGAATACTGCGTCGAAAAGTCATCTTTCCTGTCCGCGAAAAAGAACGCTATGGACGATTTTTGCGTTTATTCTGAACGCTTTAATCCTTTTTTGCTTGATATTTCACCTAATACGACTAAAACGATCATGCGAAAGCTTCGACGGGTGCACGAAAGGGATTGCAATGAGAGATTGGATCCAAACCGGAACATTGCCGATTGCGATCATCATGGCGACGTTCGGGGCGTGTAGTGACGAGGGCGTGATTGAGATTGTCACTTCGAAAGACAAGGCTCTGGCTTTGTTCGGGGCAATTTCAAGCCCAGAGGCTACGGCTCGGGTCGATATCGTCTCGGGGGATGACGGGCTCTCACAGCTCGTATCAGAGGTGTTGGAGAAGAATCTGGCGGAAGTGTCAGCCGGAGATCGTACCGTTACGATGTTTTCTCCCACAAGCCCGGAGGTCGCCCCGGAGGTGGCGCAATCGG
>NZRT01000018.1 GCA_002696345.1 Myxococcales bacterium | reverse complement strand
CGTCCTAATAGCGCAAATCGGATGCGACAGTGTCACGAACGGAGCGCCTCATGAGACGATTCCTCGCCCGGTGATAGGTTCGAGCTTACCTGGATAGCGTCCCCTCATCGAAAAGGACTTTGAGCAGGTAAACAGCCAATCGGATACCTGGAATTAGAAGAATGCCGAACGCTTCTGTTACGGACCGCCGATCAGCGTTTTACGTACGACTAAGGAATACACCAATTTCGAGATGGTTGTGGAGTGGAAGCACCAAAAAGCCGCTGGCAACTCGGGCGTCTTTATTTGGACAACCCCGGCCTCTATCGAGCGCCTGGAGAACCCGAACAATCTAGGGCCCCATCATCTTCCGCAATCTTGCCGTTCGCGAATTGCCATAGGCAGCTTCTTGGGAACCAGGCGATTATGGACTCGCCATTCCAGCGCTGATTCGGAAGGCTCAGATCGATTCTACCTCTCCGAGACTCACTGCCAATGAACAAGCGCGAATTTATTAAGCGAATCGCTCTCGTAGGACTAAGCACCCCCGTGTTCACTCGTTTGGATGGACTGCTTGCCGCTGCTGAAGGCCGCTCTTCGCTGGAGCTAGCCACCGACGAGGACTTTTGGGCGAAAGTTCGGGCATCCTACAAGCTCAAGCCTGACTATATCAATCTCGAGAGCGGCTTCTATTGCATCCAGCCAGAGGATACGCTGGAGAACTTCATTCGTCATGTGCGCGAGGTGAATTATCACGGCTCCTACTATATGCGGAACCTTCGCTTGGAGAACAAGCAGCGCGTTACTGCCAAACTGGCGGAGATGGCGGGTTGCTCAGCGGATGAACTGGTCATCACTAGAAACGCTACCGAGTCTTTGGATACGATTATCGGAGGGGTTCATTGGAATTCTGGAGACGAGGCTGTGCTGGCGAATCAGGATTATGGAGCCATGCGGAGCATGTTCGAACTCGTGGAGCAGCGCTACGGCGTGGCACGGAAAATTATCGATGTCCCCATGCATCCCCAGTCGGACCAGGAGATTGTCGACACGTACGCGGCGGCAATCACTCCGAAGACGCGTTTGCTGATGGTCTGCCACATAATTAACATTACCGGCCACATTCTTCCCATACGGAAGATCTGCGACATGGCTCATTCGAAAGGCGTCGATGTGCTCGTGGACGGGGCCCACGCCTTCGGCCATTTCGAATTCTCTATCAACGATCTGAATTGCGACTACTACGGAACCAGTCTCCACAAGTGGCTTAGCGCCCCCCTCGGAGCAGGTTTCCTATATGTAAATAAGTCGAACCTGCACAAGGTTTGGCCGGTGTTCGCATCGCCCAAGGAACCAGACGACATCACGCGACTCAATCACACGGGAACCCATCCAGCCCATACGGATCTGGCTATTGCCAATGCTATCGAGTTTCACAATCGAATCGGCGGGGCCCGCAAGGAAGCCAGACTGAGATACCTTCAAAACTACTGGACCGACCAGGCTCGGGAGATGGATCACCTGAACCTATTCACCCCCAAGGACCGCCACCGCTCGTGCGGCATCGCCAACGTAGGTGTCGACGGCATGGAATCGTCCGATATGGCGAAGAAGCTAATGGATGAACACGGAATCTTTGCCGTGTCTATCAACACGAGTGGAGTCAATGGCTGCCGCATTTCCCCGAATGTATTCACAAGTATCGAGGAGTTGGATGCGTTAATGGCCGCCCTCAAATCCATGGGATGAAGGTAATGGGCATAGGGCACCCAACTGAAATATCGTGGAATTCGAGATCCGTAGAGGCGGGTTTATCCCGCGAAAAACTCAACGCCATTGTATGGCAATCGCGGGATGAACCCGCTCCTACAAACGACCTAAACCTAAGTTGACGCCAAGCAAGATAATGATGCGCCCCACCTACTATTCCTCACGCCGGCGATTTCTGAAAAACGCTAGTTGTCTGGCACTCTCCGGAATCGGAATACCTTTTGTATCCTGCTACCGTAAATCCGGCCCACGGCCTGCTGGCAAAGCCCGTGTCCTTTCAACAGACGTCTTTATCGCATCGCCCAAGAAAGGCACCGCGATCTTCGGAGCCAGCTACTACACGAAATTGGATAGCTCGGATCTCATGAGCGTACACCGCCATACGAGCCGAAGCGACACCGTGGATGTGGCCTACATTCGGCTATCGGATGACAACGGCCAGTCGTGGAGTGAAACCACTGAGTGGGCGACAAAGTTCGATCATCCGAACGGAACCGGCCGTCGACATCCGCGCGGAGGATACGTGGATCCTAACAATGGGAAATACTTAACAGTCTGGACCGAAGGCATCCTGCCCACCGACGACCCCTTGGAAGGATTGAAGCAATGGACGCTTCACTACTCGGTCTCGGAAGACGGCGGCCGAACCCGAGCTATAAGCGAGCAAATAATCCATGCTGGCGACGCCTATGATGCGACCAATCATATGCCCGGAATCACTGTTGGGAAGAATTGCCTTATGATTGGGGATCTCGGCCAGCGACCACTAACCCGATCCGATGGGGTTATCATGCTGCCTGTGCAAAGCAGTCCCGTTGGACCCGATGGGGAGTATTTTAATCCGGGAGCGGGTTATACCTATACGGACTGCATGATGTTGTTTGGAACGTGGAAATCCGATGGCCATCTTTCCTGGACAGCATCGGAACGTCTCGAAGGAGATCCAAACAGAACGACTCGCGGGCTGGTCGAGCCAACAATCGCCGAATTGGCAGACGGCTCGATTCTGATGGTCATGCGAGGCAGCAATGACGTTCGTCGCGAATGGCCCGGTTACAAATGGTATTCTAAATCTTATGACGGGGGAATGACTTGGACGAAGGCCGAACCGTGGACGTACAGCAATGGAACGCCATTCTACTCGCCCAGCGCCACCTCGCAGCTAATTCCCCACTCCGACGGCAGGCTGTTATGGATGGGCAATATATCGGAGGAAAATTCTAAAGGCAACAGTCCCCGCTACCCGATCGTCATCGGCGAGGTCGATCTCAAAACGGGGCTCCTCATCCGCGATACCGTCGCCCACATCGACGATCGACAGTCGAACGAAAGCCCTTACCTGACCCTTTCCAATTTCTATGCTCGTGAAGAGCGGGGGAGCGGCCATCTGCTACTGCATATGACCCGCCTCTTTCCTCAGGATTTCCGCGAAGATGGAAATACGGATTGGACGGCCGATAGTCTTCTCTATCGAATCGAAGTGTAATGCGCATTCTCGTTGCTATCTGCCTGCTCACACTAAGCGCTTTGAGAATCTATTCCGAGCGCCCCAACGTCCTTCTTATCATGGCCGATGATCTCGGAGCAGAGGCATTGGCCTCATACGGGAATACGGTATATACAACGCCTCGCCTCGATCGCATGGCTTCAGAAGGAGCTCGTTTCGAAAACGCCTTTGCCACACCGGTCTGCTCGCCCACGCGAGCGATGATTCTAACCGGCCTCTATCCGAACCGCACGGGCATTATGGAGCGGATGGATAGCCGACTCGATCCGGACAAAAACAACCGTCTGCCTTCCCACATAAAGACTCTCGGGCATATGTTTCAAGAAGCTGGATACGCGACCGCGATTGCCGGCAAGTGGCATTTAGGCGATTTTCAACGATATCCCGACCAGCCCACCAGCCACGGCTTCGATGAGCACTGCCTCTGGGTCCAGTACTGGGATGGCAAGCGCCCAAGCCGTTACTATGGACCGCACAATTGGGAAAACGGGGAGTATCGAGCTCACAGCAAAGAGGTATACGGGCCCGACTTCTACTGCGATTTCCTTCTGGATTTCATCGAGCGAAACCGGGAACTGCCGTTCTTCGCCTACTTCCCTATGAATCTAATTCACGGGCCCTTAATCGAGCCTCCCGCCCTACAGGAACTCGCTGCCAGCTCATTCCCAGACGATCTTGGAGCCAAAGAGCAAACTATTGGCCATATGATTACCTATATGGATGCCATTGTCGGTAGGATGCTAGACAAACTGGCCGCCCTGGGGCTAGAGGAAGAGACCTTGGTCATTTTCACTGGAGATAATGGCTCGGCCCCCAATTTAATAAGTCAGCTGGGTTCGCTACGTATACGCGGAGGCAAGCGCAGTATGAATGAAGCGGGTACACGTGTGCCGTTAATCGCTCGATGGCCCGGCAAGATTCCATCCGGCACACGCGATGCGTTCTTCACTCTCATGGATGTGATGCCCACTCTGGCAAAAGTGACGGGAATACCTATCAATCATGAGATTGATGGGATGGACCTCTCCCACAATCTGTTCGACACTCCCGGCAAAGATCGAACTCTATTCGCAATGGCCTTCGAGGGGGGCGTCTATTTCGTTCGCGACAAACGTTTTCGCCTTCACGAAGATGGACGATTTTACAAAATACCCGTATCCGATCTGGAAGCTCGCTACAGCATGGAGACATTGCCAGACGGAATCAATTTGGATTACCGGCAGCGATTGCAGAACCACTTAGATGCATTCATGGATATCAAGCAAACGGATATATCTTATACAATTGTTCCGTTTGGAACCGATGGCGACGCCATCAAGAATCGCATGGATGCTGAGAACGCGGCGAGAGAATAGCCTCCGCCTTTAGGCCGCGATTTATCGGTAAAGCCCATATTTGATCAAGCTCTTCTCCCACGGTAAATGTCCGTTTGAAAACCGTGGACACGAACCTGGTCGTGTCGCATCCCGATGGTAGGATGGCGAGGCGGTTGCCCTGCCGCAGCATTTATGAAAAAACGGCTCCAGAAATTTCGCGCACACAAGTGCATCGTATCGGCTTTTATGGTAACACCGGGCTGGAAAGTTCGGCCCTACGAACAGAGGGCCAACAAGTAATGAAAGAAAGCAAAAAACTCGTATCAATTCTAGCGGCGGCCTTTATCGGGGCGTCTGTCGCCCTGTGGGGCGGTCAATATCAAGTGGATCCAGCAGCTAGCTCGATCACATGGAAAGGCAGCAAGGTAGGTGGGGCGCATGCGGGAACCGTGTCTCTGAAAAACGGCAATTTGCTGTTTTCAGAGGACGGCCTAACCGGCGGCAGCTTTGAAATCGACATGACCACGATCAAGACAACTGATCTGGAGGGCCGCCAGAAGAAACGCGTAGACCAGCACTTGCTGTCCAAGGACTTCTTTTACGCAAAGCTGTTTCCCGCGGCCAAGTTAGAAATCGCCAACGTCGAGAATTCATCGCAGGATGGGGCCTACAACGTTACGGCTGATTTATCCGTAAAGGAGATAAGCAAAAAAATTACTTTCACCGCCTACATAGACCATCAGGGGAACAAGGCTACAGCCAAGGCGGACATCGTCTTCGACCGTTCCGACTACGATGTTAAATACCGTTCAGGCAGTTTTTCCGAGAATCTCGGCGATAAGCTGATTCATGACGATGTCGAAGTTAGCGTGGTCCTAACTTTGCATCAAGATAGCTGAAGCGAACCCAAATTAGCGATTTTCAAGACGCGGTGGCTCCGGCCGCCGCGTCTTTTTCATGTTTGCCTGGTTCGGTAGGTGAATCTATTCCGGACTCATACTCAGTCAGCTATGCATATACGCTATCCACTTCTTCGATTGTCGGCGGCCCTATTCGCCTTGGCCCTATCCATCAGCATCAACGCCACCAACGAGCCCAACGTTGTCATTTTCCTTACTGACGACCAAGGAACCTTGGATGTGAATCGATTCGGAGCCAACGATTTGCAAACGCCGTATATGGATTCGTTGGCCGACAACGGGGTGAGTTTCACCCAGGCCTATGCCCACACGGTATGCTGTCCGTCTCGAGCCGCCCTGTTGACCGGCCGCCATCCAAATCGAGGAGGCGTACAAAGCTGGCTGCAGGGAGATCGCAATGGCAGCGACACCCATTTGGGTAATATGGACCCCAGCGAGATCACTTTGGCCGAAGTTCTTAGGGAGGCTGGTTACCGCACCGCTCTATTCGGCAAGTGGCATCTGGGAGCGAAGGTCGGTCACGGTCCACTCGATCAAGGCTTCGAAAAGCATTTTGGGCATCTCTCCGGTTTCATCGACAACTTCACTCACTACTTCCTTCATGGGCAGGGGTATCACGATCTCTACGACAACAACGAAGAAATCTTTCGAAGAGGTGAGTACTTCCCGGAGATGATCGTCGACGAGGCCGTCAAATATGTGGCTAAGCATAGCGACGAACCATTTTTCATGATGGTCGCGTTTAATCTTCCACACTATCCGGAGCAGCCGTCCGAAGAATTCAAAGAGGCCTTCGCCAACCTGGAAATGCCCCGCCAGTCGTACGCCCGAGTCATGGCCACCGTCGACAAGCAGATCGGTCGCGTCCTCAAGCAACTGGATGACTCTGGCATTCGCGATGACACCATCATCATATTCAGCAGCGACAATGGTCATTCCGAAGAAAACAATCGGGGGATAACTGTAGGTTATCACAACTCAGGGTATCCAATTGGTCACTACTATTTGGCCCATGGAGGAGGAGGCTACACGGGGAAATGGATTGGCCGTAAAGGCACTTTTCTCGAAGGCGGTGTTCGCGTTCCTATGATTGTCAGCTACCCAAAAGCCTTCCCCCAGGGAGCCGTTCGCCACCAAACCATCACCATTATGGATTGGATGCCCACGCTAATCGAGCTTATCGGCCTACCCCAACCGGCAAACCCATTCGACGGATACAACATACTGCCGATAATCAAGAGCGCTAACGCTACGTCGAACCACGAGATACTTCACTTTGATTGGCGCGAGGACTGGGCTGTGCGCGAGGGCGATTGGAAGCTCATCGCCAAAACCAACCGGCAAACCGGAGAAGTGACTTACTCCCTCCACAATCTGGCTGACGCTAAACCTGAGGTGGAAGACTATGCCTCCAGAATGCCCGAGCTCGTTGCTCGACTCCAAGACCTTCACGAGGCCTGGTCACGTCAAGTAAAACCGAACTAGAGCTAAAGCGCTCGCTTGTCCCGGCTTAGCTGAATCAATTCGGCTCTACTCGCCTACCTCGGAATGCCATTGGCTCTATTTCATTTCCGGCTATGGATCCACTAACCGCTGGGGCGGACCCCCTACACCCTAGCTTTGCTTTTCAGCATTCGGACCCTCCGCCGCGCTAGCAAACTGCTAACAACTCTGGTCGGTTTATTGAGTAAGGAACTCAAGCAAGTCCGCCATCTCCTCCAAACTGATCGCCTGCTCAAGACCCTCTGGCATCAGCGAGCGCTTCAACCCCGCCATGCCTTTCACTTTGGTTCGAAGAAACGTCATCGTTTCGCCCGAGGGAAGCGCTAGGCTAACGTTACGAACATCTTCCGAAGCGATCATACCCACTTGGCTCTCGCCGTCTTTGAAATCGAACTGGAACGCTTGATATTGAGGCGCGACTTCCCGATTGGGATCGATTAGATTGCTTAGTATAAACTCCTTTCCTGACGAAGCGAAAGACGTAGCAGGCGGGCCAAAAGAAACCCCACGTCCGTCAGCTGTCTTGTGACAACTGATACACAATCGATCGAATACCTCAGCCCCCTTCTCCCTATCTCCCTCGAGCCGCAAAGATGCTTGATATCGGTTCAGAGCATCTGCTCGTGATTCCAAAGAGGGAACCAGTTCCTCTACCAGGCTAGCGAGATTCTGCCTAAGATGCTGCCTAGCAGTTGGGGAGACCAACTCAGTCAAACCCTTATTGCTATCTATGGCGACCAAAAGTCTCGCCGACCCTTCTTCCGTTTTCGCTAACCGTTCTATGACCGCTCTGGCCTGCTCCTTGGTCAGCTTATCTAACCGATCCGCCAAAAACGCTGTATCTCCAATTCGCTCTAGAGCTGCGTTCACCAACGCCTCTTGGGCATCGACATCCAGAGCGATGCTCTTCAATATTTCTTCACTATCGCTACTCGGCTGCAAGTCGAGTAATCGTAGAGCTGCTAATTTTGTATCCAGTTTATCACTAGAATCTGACAGTAGCGATTTCGCTCTATTGAAAAGCCGCTTTAGTGGAGAACGCCGGGCTTGGACCGCCCACTCAACGTTAGAGTCACCGACTCCCCTTCGCAGCGCTTCCAGGGATTCCGCCACACGGCTGTCCATGGCGCCTTGTTCGTAGCGTCTCGCTACCGCATCAATCAATGCCTGTGAACCCGTTCGTCCCATCATTTCCGCAAGCTTGATCTCGAAATCCGGTGAAGCGGTTGAGACCGATGCCTCCCAGGCCTTCCCGATATCCTTCTCGCTACGCAAGGAATTCAAAACAATCGCCTCGCCCCAAGGATCTCCTCTCCATTGGGAGATTCTGTCTACCAAGGGCCGTTTGCTGGCCAACAGCGATGGTAACGGATCCGGTCGCCGCTTAGATTCGATGGCCTGGCCCCGCTCATAGAGCAAGCGTCGGGCCGTAGTCTGCGACCAATCATTGCTACTACTTCGCGCCAAAGACCGAAGTTCATCGTCACTGGCCTTTGAAAGCCGGGGAACCTGTGGACGCCGGAAACCTTGCTGCTCAACCCGATAAATCCGCCCCCGATCATTACCGCTGTTCAAATCGAGATGCTGCTTGATCCCAGGTGGGAGCGACCATGGATGCTCAATAGTCTCCCGATACATGTCGCATATGTAGAGACAGCCATCGGGGCCCGTCGCGAAACTGGCGGGCCTAAACCAATTGTCACGGCTCCGCAGGAATTCGATTGTTTGTTCATCGTCGGGACGTGTCGCTATCGGTTGAATACTATTTTGGTTCATTCGTAGAATCTTCCGGTGGACTAGATTGCTACCCACATCTCCAACGAACACATTATCACGAAAGCCATCTCCGTAAGCATCGCCCCAATACATGTGAATGCCCGTTGCCGAAGTGAAGTACCCCGATACGCGACCCCCGCCTTCAATCATCCCTCTAACAACCCCCGACACCCTCCAGCGGGTGCGGACCACGCGCCAAGGCTCATCCGGACTAATGCGATAGACTGGCGCCGCAGCTCCGTCGTCCGCAACATCCGTCAGGGCTGATGGCAGATTGAAATAGGGATTTGGAATGACATCGGAGCGTTCGTAGGCCACCCATATGACGTGTCTCGAATTGCTGCATACAAATCGGTGGCCTTGAGAATCGAAGCTCATTCCGTATTGGGCCGTTCCATTCTCCAAACGGAAATCCAATTTCTCCGGGTCGAAGGAAAAGTCCGCCCTCCGGAGGACGATGGGCGGCTCCGAAGACCCAGGCCTAGTGACGCGACCACCACTAGCGGCCGCGGCTCCCCATATCCGATTGTCCGGACCCCAACGGAAGCTATTAAATAGAGCCTGCATGTTGAGCCTTGAATTCTCAGGCCCGAATCCCGTGAACACGACTCCCTCTCTATCCGCAACCCGATCGCCATCCTCGTCCTTCAAGTAAATCAGGTCTGGCGTCACCCCCACGAATACACCCCCTTTGTAGCACACGATGCCAGTAGGCCACTTGAGCCCATCTTTGAAAATCGTAGACGACTCGAAGATCCCATCGTTATCCCTGTCTTCAAGGTAGCGGATTCGCCCAAGCCGATCTTCGCGGTGCTCGGAATAGCCCCTCATCTCTATAACATACATACCCCCGTCCGCGTCGAAAGCCATGGCTATAGGATCCACGACATCAGGCTCATGAGCCGCTAACTTCAGGCTAAAACCCTCTCGTATCTCGAAGGTGTCCAGGGCCTCTTCGGGTTCAATCGCGGCGATGCGGGGCATCTGCGAAGCATCTACTTCAGGCTCCTGCCCCAATCCGGGATCAAGACAACCAATACACACGGCAACGCCTAGGGGCAAAATGCCACCGCGAATATACTGGCCAATCAAAGAGAAGGGATTTTCACTCACTAGAACGAGATCATGGTGAATCGCGGAGAATTTGCAACCCAGAGCATAATGAAAACCCTTCTTTCTACTTGTATCGCAATCATTGTTACAGTAACTCTCGCATACTCAGCCAGCCCCAAAGACTTGCCCGACGGGTTCACAACCTTGAACGTCGGCGACCAAGCCCCTGGATTCACGCTTCCGGGAACGGATGGAAAGACTTACTCTTTGGAGGACTTTTCCGATCACGATATCCTCGTCATCTATTTCACCGGTACGCATTGCCCCACCTCTCATGGAGCGATGGGGCGGATGCTGCAGTTCGTTGAAGACTTCAGCAACGAGAGCTTTGGATTTGTAGCCATCAATCCCAACCATTCTTCTGGCCTCAGACCCGACGAGTTCGGGCACACCGACTACGACGAAACCTTTGAAGACTCTAAACGCTACGCCGAAGACTACGGCTGGACCTTCCCATTCCTCTACGACGGCGACGAGCAATTAACCGCTCGAGCCTATGGCTGCTTGGCCACGCCTCATGTGTTTATCTTCGATAAGGATCGCAAGCTCCGCTACAATGGACGCTTCGACGATTCCCGCTACGCTGAACCTGAGACTGTCAAACACCCGGACGCCCGCAATGCTGTGGAAGCGTTGCTAGCCGGCAATCCCGTACCCGTCGAAACCACGCGCCCACATGGTTGCTCGACCAAATGGAAAGAACGCAGCTTGCATGTCGCGGAAGAGGAGCAGCAATGGCAATCTTTCGACGCTACTATCGAGGAGATCGACGCCAAAGGAGTGTCCGCTTTGCGAAAAAACGGATCGGGCAAACTGCGGCTAATCAATCTCTGGGCCACCTGGTGCGCCCCTTGCGTGGAGGAATTTCCCGATCTAACAGCCATCGCCAGGAAATTCAGCCGAAGAGAGTTCGAACTGATCACCATCAGCGTGGATCAGCCCAACCAAATGGCTCAGGCAAAAGCCTTTCTGGGGAAACACCGGGCCGTGATGAGCGAGAAACTGAGAAAGACGGTCGAAGCCGAGGGCCGCACGACCAACAACTACCTGTATACCGGCACTAGCCTGGACGATCTAGCCGACGCTTTGGACCCGGATTGGCCGGGACCGATCCCCTACTCCGTCCTGATCGATCAGGAGGGCAACGTCCTTTACCGTAAGCTTGGCAAAATCGATCCCAACAAAGTGAGGTCAAAGATATTGAATACGCTGACGCGTCGTTACGTCCTACCAGATTCTAGCAGCTAGATCCTCTATGCTGAAATACTACCTCTACGCGATTGTCCCGGCATTTCTGCTACTATCCACCTTCATTTGGGTAGTCGTCAGTTTAATACGCCGTTGTAAATCCTGGCGAATTGCTGCGGGAATATTTGCCGCCGAAATTTTGATACTGGCAATCGGCTACTTTGTCTATTTCACGCCCGTAGAGTACGCCCGCAACTATTTGGATGATCCTCCGCCCGATCCCGGGTCCCTGGCCGATATCGCCAACGAAAAAGGTTTCTACATCGGCGCCGCAGTTAACATGGCGGACAATCCTGAATACCGAAAACTCGTCCCTTCAGAATTCAACTCCGTCACGCCAGAGAACTACGCCAAGTGGCGTCAGCTTCTCGTTAACGACGAGATCGGTAATTACGATTTTTCTAAAGCCGACGCCATCGTTGACTACGCAGTGGAGAAGGGCGTTCGCGTTCGCGGCCATACTTTGATTTGGGGGAAGTTCTCAGGTCGCACCTATCCCAAAGAGCTAGATGATCGCATAGCTAATGCCAAAGACCCGCCGACCGAATTGCGAAGCATCATGCGAGAGCATATCCAAACCGTCATGACGCACTTCCAGGGACGCATACCCATCTGGGATGTCGTCAACGAACCGCTATCCATGGATGGCGTCTATTTGGATAAAAATATCTTTTTGAATACATTGGGGCGTTCCTACATAGCCGAATCGTTCCGCATGGCCCGGGAAGCCGATCCTTCTGCCCAGCTTTTTATCAACGAGCAATTCGGGAACTACACAGGCGAGCTAGTGGAATTGTTTTTCGATCTGCTCGAATGGCTGCTCGAAGAGAATGTTCCCATCGATGGGGTTGGCATCCAGGCCCACAATATTTTCAAAACCCACAACCTAGACGAGTTTCGTCAATTCGTTGAAAGGGTGGCCGATCTCGGCTTGCTGGTGGAAGTCACGGAATTCGATGCCCGCATTCGCTTGTTCGGAGAGGAGCCCGACCCATACCGTGCTCAAAGCGACTACATGGCCGAGTACGCTCGCATCTGTATCGAAAACCCCGCCTGTATCGGCTTCACCGTGTGGGGCCTCAGCGATGCCTCGACCTGGTTCGATTGGGTACCGCCATTCAACAGAATGCTGCCCAACGATCCCCTGCTGTTCGATGTGAATTTGAGGCCCAAGCCCGCTTATGCTAAAATTCGCGACGCCCTCGCGAGACGTCCATAGAATCCAACCCGAATCGCGCCTACACCCCTGACCCATGCGACTCCTCTCACTACTAATCTTTGCTCTAAGTTTTCTGCACCACGCCTCATCACGCCCAAACATCGTCTTCATTCTTGCCGATGATCTGGGAATCGGCGATGTCAATTGCTACGGCGGCGATCGCTGTCTCATAGACACCCCAAATCTCGACCAGCTAGCAGCGGGCGGGCTACGATTCACCGACGCCCACGTTCCAGCGTCTGTCTGCGCCCCAACACGCGTAGCGATTATGACCGGACAATACCGCTGGCGAACGAATCGATATCAGCGGGGCGGGGCCTGGGGTTTCACCGGCTTGCATTTCGATCCTTCTAAATCGTTCACACTCGGGGATCTATTCCGCCAGGCGGGATACAAAACGAGCTACGTCGGGAAATGGCATTTGGGTACACTGATGGAAACCAAAGATGGGAAGGTTCAGGGCGAAACCAACGTCGACTACCACAAACCCCTTCGAATCGGCCCGCCCCAATTCGGATTTGATTACAGTTTCATACTTCCGGGATCACTGGACATGTATCCCTACGCCTATGCCCGTAACAATATTTGGCAGGGCGAGATCACCGCCCAAAAAGGTTGGAGCGCCTTCAACCGCGTCGGGGATGCCGAGAAGGACTTCGAAGATCATGAAGTTCTTGAAACCTTCTATCGCGAAGCGGAATCCTACATCGGGAAGCAAGACGCCAAAAACCCCTTTTTTCTCTATCTCGCCCTAACCGCCCCGCATACGCCTACAAGCCCCGGGGTAAACTGGCGCGGCAAGAGCGACCTGGGCGTGTACGGAGATTTCGTCATGGAGGTCGATCACGCCGTTGAACGCGTAGTCGCAGCGCTAAAAGAACGGGGGCTTTACGAGGACACCCTTATTCTCTTTTCCTCTGACCACGGACCGGCCTCCTACGCTGGAAACATCCTTGAGGCGACACCCGGACAAATCCATCTGATGGAAGAGGCCGGCCATTATCCCAGCGGTCCTCACCGCGGGTATAAATTTTCTGCATACGAAGGGGGTCTTCGCGTGCCGCTCATCGCCCATTGGCCAGCCGTTATCGAGCCAGGCACTATCTCCGATCACCTCGTCGGCCTTAATGATCTAATGGCTACCTTCGCTGACGTCATCGGCGAGAAAATCGCTCCCGAGCAAGGACCCGACTCCATCAGCTTCGCCCCGGTTTTCCGTAACCAATATTCTCCTACCGCTCGTCAACACTTGATCATGCAATCGGCGTTAGAGGTTTTCGCTTTCCGCGATGGCGACTGGAAACTGATCCTCAGCCCCGGAAGTGGAGCCCGAGGCATCCATGGCAACCGGCCGACACCAGAAGACGCTTGGCAAAGAGCTTTGGCGGAATTTGGAGGAAATCCATCTCAAAGCGATTTCCTAAGACCGCCATTCGTCCAACTATACAACCTCGCCAGGGATCCCCCCCGCGAGGAGCACAACTTGGCCGAGGATATGCCAGGCCGGGTAGACAGCATGGTCGCCCGCCTGCGAGAACAGATCCAGAGCGGCCGGAGCAACCCGGGACCAAGGCTAGATCATCCGCGAACTGTTAAAATCCACCAAAGACTACCCGA
Source organism: Myxococcales bacterium (assembly GCA_002696345.1). Classification (GTDB taxonomy): domain Bacteria; phylum Myxococcota; class UBA4151; order UBA4151; family UBA4151; genus UBA4151. The sequence continues at coordinate 18,430 of NZRT01000018.1, read as the reverse complement.
TTTCGTGCGTAACTCACTTCGGTGAGAACGCTTTTAAACAATCTTTGCCGTTCTCAATTAGATGGGCTATTCGGATCACCCAGCCCTGAGAGAAACGCTACGCTACCGTTCCCTTAAACACCCCCACTCCAGGGATCGAAACGCTCATTTTGGTAACGTTACCAAAATGAGTGTTCCATCAAGCAAAGCATTCATCGGGGGATCATCAACGTCTGTAGAGGCTTTTCTCGCACGCTGAAAACCGACTGGCGAAATCTCGGTTTAACAGACTCCAGCAGCTTTCCCCGTTGTCCATTTAGGGGCGATGGGCAGGAATTCATGATTGTCTAAACCAGACTTTCCAGCGAATCTAACCGATCGATTCACCTATTTCCATGACCCCTAAGACCCAAAATCTTCCTTCTTCACCTACTGGATGGCGATTACTCCCAGCCGCAATAGCCCTAGGAATGGTGTCTCAGGCTGGGTTCGTTTCGGGCGCCAGCGATCCCTTCAGCCAGGTTGTGCTACCCGCCTTCGAGGAGCATTGCATCAAATGCCATGGCCTAGACGGTAAAGAGAAGGGTGATCTCAACCTGCTTGAGATCGGAAGCGCTTCGGAGCTGATCAACAATCCCGAGCAGCTAGAGGAGATCATAGACGTCCTCGATTTCGAGGACATGCCTCCAGAGGAAGAAGAGCCACTGGATTCGGGCCTCAGGCAATCCCTAATATCTGAACTCCGAACCCTACTCGGCTCTGCCATCGCTACCCAGGTCGAAGCGATCCCCACGCCCATGCGGCGGATGAATCGCTTCCAGTACAATAATTCCGTACAGGACTTGTTCGAATTGGACGTCGAAGTCTTTACCTTGCCCGAGCGAATGCTGCGCGAGCACGGGGACTACTTCAAGCCGCAGACAGGAGCCATGCCGCAGAGCTTGAAAGTCGGAAGCCGGCCACTCGGAAAGTCGCAGATGATCGAGCCCCGACTATCAGGCGTCGCTCCCTTCCCCCAGGACTTGCGAGCAGAACATGGATACGACAACCGGGCCGACCATCTCTCCCTTTCCCCTTTGTTGATGGAGTCCTTTCTCAAACTGAGCCGATCCATCGTTGAAAGCCCCGACTTCAATGAGGAGACTTGCGGCATTTGGGCTTCGTTCTTCGCTGCCCCGGCAATCTCCACCAATTTGGAAACCGTCATTGAAAATCGGTTACGCGACTTTCTGACCCGCGCCTTTCGGGAGCCGGTCGACAGCAAGACCCTTGAACGCTATTCCAGTAATGCCTTAAGCCGCATTCGCTCAGGAGAATCCTTCACCAACACAATGAAGCTAATGGCGTCAGCCGCCTTGGCATCACCGCGGTTTCTCTACTTGAGAGATGGGCAAGGAGACAACGCCCGCGATCGAGATCTCGCACTTGCCTCTCGGCTATCGTACTTCCTTTGGGGAAGCATTCCCGATCCCATTCTTCTCGAGCGAGCGGTAAACGGCGAGTTGAGCAACCTTGAGACGCTCTCAGCCGAGGTAGACCGCCTGTTGACCGATGAAAAACTGAAGCGGTTTTGCGACAGTTTTCCCAGCCAATGGCTTCAATTGGACCGCATCATCACCTCCACTCCCGACCCAGAAACCTGGCCAGCATTCTATTTTTCCAAATACCGAGGCAGCATGCACATGATGCTCGAGCCCCTGCTCCTTTTCGAAACGATCCTTATAGAGGACCGTCCGATTCTGGAGCTAATCGATTCCAACTACAGTTATCGCAGCGAATTCCTGCAATCGTGGTATCGTGAAGGCACCCAGCCCAAGAGAATGGCGGTCGTCCAGGTTCCCTTCGAACGCGTGATGCTCGACGATCGTCGCTACGGCGGCGTCATCACTACAGCCGCGGTCATGACCATGACATCCAGTGCCAGCCGCACGCAACCCATCACTCGCGGCACCTGGGTCGCCTCCGTCATTTTCAATAACCCGCCTGAGCCGCCGCCCGCCGACGTTCCGCCGCTTCCGGAGAAGAGTGATGAGATCGATATCGAATCTCTCACCCTTAGGGAACGGCTAAACGTTCATCGCGAAAACCCGGATTGCGCCGGATGCCACAATAGAATCGATCCCCTTGGCTTCGCCCTGGAAAACTACGATCCAACAGGGTTGTGGCGTGATTACTACGAAAACGGCCGTATCGTCGACGCCGCTGGCAAGCTTTTCCGCCAGCACGCCTTCAGCGACATCGTCGGATTCAAGGACGCCATCCTGGCTGAAAAGGACCGGTTCGTCCGCGCTTTCGCGGCTCACATGCTTGCCTTTGCTCTGGGGCGGGAAATCCACGTTGCTGATTCACCCGCTCTCGATCAAATCGCCCAAGCCACGATCGACGAGGGCTATCGCATGCAAACTCTCATCAAGGAGATCATTCTTAGCGAGCCGTTCCTCCAGGAATCCGCTAAAGCATCTCCGCTGGTAGCGAGTACGACTAAATGAACTCACAGTGGCCCCAACTCCTGGCATCTCAGGTAGGGAGGACCGGCTCGGTCCTCCGCGATAGACCCACGACAATGGAGGACCGAGCCCAGTCTTCGCCAAGGCTTCGCCGGGCATACGGTTCTCCCTATCTCTTTAGTGTTCTCGCTTGGGTTACCATTTTACTGCTGTTCACTTACCCAAGGGTCTCCGCCAATCAGCCGAACATTATCATCTTTTTGGCTGACGATTTGGGCTACGCGGATGTCGGGTTCAATGGCTGCCAGGATATCCCTACGCCTCACATTGATTCAATCGCGGCCAATGGGGTGAAGTTTACTGATGGATACGCGAACCATCCAGTTTGTTCTCCTTCACGGGCAGGACTGCTCAGCGGCCGCTACCAGCACAGTTTCGGGTTCGAGAACAATTCTGGACCAGAAGAATATTCGGCTCCGAACTTCGGAATCCCTCGAGACGTTCCCATCCTAGCTGAACGCCTGAAGGAAGTTGGATACGAAACCGCGTGGGTGGGCAAATGGCACGTCGGGTTCAATGAAGGCCTTAGGCCCCACGAGCGTGGATTCGGCTACACCTATGGCTTCCACGCGGGAGCTCGCACCTTCTATCCCAACGGCCCGAGACAAAATCATCAAATGTTCCGCAATGGAAAGCCCTTTGATGGAGAAACTGAATACCTAACGGATGCCTTTGCCCGCGACGCGATGGCTTTCATCGATCGCTCCGGCCCGGAAGACGCTCCTTTCTTTCTCTTCTTCTCATTCAATGCCGTCCATTTGCCGCTTGAAGCTACCAAGAAATACGAGAACCGTTTCCCGGATATAAAAGACAAGAATCGCAAGACCTATGCTGGTATGCTTTCAGCCCTCGACGATGCCATTGGAGGCGTAATGAGCAGCGTACGGCAATTGCAACAGGAAGATAACACGCTCGTGTTTTTTTATAGCGACAATGGTGGCCCAACGCCACAGACAACATCCCGAAACGATCCACTTCGTGGATACAAAGGGCAAATGTTCGAAGGAGGCATAAGAGTGCCGTTCGCGATGCAATGGCCAGAGCGTATATCCGCTGGCGAAACCTACGAGCATCCCATCATGGGATTCGATGTGACCGCGACCGCCTTGGCCGCCGCCGGAATTGCGCTATCGGCTGATGATACCTTAGACGGTAAAGACCTCTTGCCTTTTCTAGATGGTTCGGACGATGGCCTCCCCCACTCGCAACTATTCTGGAGGGCAGGGAACCAACACGCTGCCCGCGTCGGCAACTGGAAGCTCGTCAAACCGCGGGGTCAATCGGAGATGCTTTTCGATTTGTCACAAGATATCGGCGAGACGAAAGACCTCTCTAAAAGCCATCCTGAGAAGCTAAAGGAATTGCAAGGCATCTACGATGCCTGGAGCTCGCAAATGGAAGAGCCGCGTTGGATACGTCAGGACCGCCGCAACGCCGAAGTTGGCGGCAAACTCAAAACCGCCGCGTCCTCTCCAAGCAGAAGCGATCTCAGTCAAGAAGAGCGATTGGAGCGCCTTTTTCAGGCCGATCGAAACGGCGACGGACGACTCACCCGTCGAGAGTACCAAGGCCAGTTCTTCGAAGCCCTGGACCGCAATGGCAACGGCGTTATAACTCGCCGGGAAGCCGAAGCAGTCATTAAACAAACATCATCCCGCTCCTCTCGGGAAGCTACTAAACCATCGGCTTCAGTGCCCAGCAACGCGCACCGGGAGAGCGGAGCAGCTTGATAGCTTGGGAGTTTCAGAATACAATGGATCAAGACCAACCTCAACAACAGCCCGACCCGCCCGCCGATAGAAGTCAGCGAAACCGAAACTGGGCTGCGATCTTCTTCCGACTCCTGCCTCCCATTACGATCCTAGCAGTCGGCATCATCGGATTTTCCATTCTATCCATAGAGCCCGAAGAGCCCAAAAAGGCCCGCCGTGAACCCCGCCCCATTAAAACCCAAGTAGTTGAATTGACCTTACAAAACTATCCAACGCGGATAAGTACTCAGGGCAATGTTCGGCCTCACAATCAAATCACTCTTAACTCCGAAGTATCTGGAAGGATAATCGAGTTGCATCCAAATTTCGAGGACGGGGCCTTTTTCAATCGCGGGGACATACTCGTCACTCTAGATCCCGCCGATTTCAAGGCCGCGGTCCTAACAGCAGAGGCCCAGCTAGCTCGCATGACTGCGGCCTACGACATGGAGAAGGCTCAAGCCCAACAAGCTAAAGAGAACTGGGAGCGCTTCGAATCCGACGAAGAACCAGACGATCTCGTTTTGAGATTGCCTCAACTGCGGGAAGCCGAAGCCAACATGAATGCGGCATCGGCGGGATTGGAACGAGCAAAGAGGAACCTTGAGCGTACCCAGATACAGGCTCCCTTCAACGGCCGCGTTCGCGAGCGCAATGTAGGCCTGGGTCAGGCGATTCGCATCAATTCTCCACTCGGCGTTATATTCGCTACAGATTATGCAGAAGTGCGTCTTCCAATTCCGGGTCAAGACTTGCCGTTCCTCGATTTGCCCGAAGAGGTAGGAGACCCGCCGGTAGACGTCATCCTGAAAGATGCTATAAATCTAAGCAACGAAACCACTTGGAAGGCTCAGATTGTTCGCACGGAGGGCACACTCGATACCAATTCCCTTGAGCTGTTCGCAATCGCCAAGGTGGATGACCCATTTGGACAAATCTCGGGCAAGCCACCCCTGCGTATCGGTCAACCCGTCCTGGCTTCCATCTCGGGTAAAGTCCTGGAAAACGTGATGCCCCTGCCCAGGCTAGGCGTAAAGCGCCTGGACCAGGTTTATTTAGTGGATCCTGGTAAGATGACCCTGCACAATCGCACCATCGAGGCGATATGGGCGGACGAAGACCACGTTATCATTCGTGATCCGAACATCCCAGAGGGTATGCTGCTGGCCACTACGAAGCTGGGCTATGCGCCTGAAGGGGGAAAAGTGGAAATTCTTCCCGACATCAATCCTGATGCCCCCACAACGTCAGCTTGGCTCGAAGCGATGGGTGTTCCAAGCAAAGCAAAAGACGGAAAGAATTAGACGTCCTCCCGATGATTAGCTGGTTCACCAGAAACGGAATAGCCGCCAACTTTCTCATGGTTGGCATCTTCCTAGCCGGCATATACACCGCCTTTTTCAAAATCCCGCTGGAAGTGACGCCCGCGCTGAGCTGGAACCTAGTTATGATGGATATGCGGTATCGCGGTGCCACCCCCAAGGATATCGAAAAAGCCATATTAATCCCGGTTGAAACAGCCTTGGAACGAGTCCAAGGAATCGAGCAACTCAATGCCGACGGCAGCAACGGGCGAGCCCGCTTCTACTTGCGAGCTAAAGACGGCGTGGATTTGCGCGGGCTGATGGACGACGTCAAAGCCGCAGTCGATACCATCAACACTTTCCCCGCGGAAACCGAACCCCCACGTATTTTCATACCGGAATCGGCAAACTCGCGGGAGGTGCTCACCATCGCGGTCTCGGGACATTTGAGCGACCACGACCTCCTCAAAGCCGCTCGCCAAGTTCAGGATGATCTTCTGGAGATGCCAGGCATCAGCAGAATCAGCATCCAAGGAGACCGGGCCCGCGAGATTTCGATCGAGGCGGATGAACGGAAACTCAGATCCTATGGACTGACTTTCCAGCACATAGCCGACGCCATTCGACGGAATTCTATAGATATGCCCGCCGGCACGATTCAAAGCCAAAGCGGTCGCTTAACCGTGAGGACCCGGGGCCAAGCATATACCGAAGAGGATTTTTCCAAGATTCCCATCCGCTCGAAGGACGGAGCCGATGTCCTCATCGGAGAGGTAGCGAAGATCATCGATGGCTTCGAAGGCGGTACCAAGTACGTCGAATTTAACGAAAAACCGGCCCTCTATGTAGAAGTCATGCGAATTGGGCAGGAGAGCGCCATCGGCATCTCTGACAAGGTACGGGACTACGTAGCCTCCTCCCACAATCGATTTCCCGACGGCGTCGAACTGCACATTTGGAAAGACGAGTCCCAAAGTATACGCGGTCGCTTGGATACGCTGGTTACTTCACTCTTTCAGGGAAGCATCCTCGTCATGATCATGCTCGGCATTTTTCTGCGCCCGCAGGTCGCGTTCTGGGTCGTGTTGGGTATCCCGATCTCCTTTGCCGGCGGCGTCTTGCTCATGCCCTTTTTTGGGGTGACGGCCAATATCATGAGCCTTTTTGGCTATATTCTGGTATTGGGGGTCGTTGTCGACGACGCGATTATCACGGGCGAAAATGTCTATTCCCAACTCAAAACCGGCATGGACCCGACTGAGGCCAGCATACTGGGGACTAAACAGGTGGCCGTGCCCGTTACATTCGGCGTCATAACAACCGCGGTCGCCTTTTTGCCCCTACTTTACTTCGAGGGTGTTTGGGGGGATTTCGCCAAGCAGATTCCGCCTATCGTGGCCCCGGTACTGCTATTCTCGCTAATCGAGTCCAAGTTGATTTTGCCAGCTCACTTGAAGCACGTGCGCATCAAACCGACCAAAAATGCATTTGGGCGCTTCCAGACACGCGTCGCCAATGGCATGGAACGCTTGGCTGAGAACGTCTATCAGCCGGCGCTGAAATTCGCTGTCGCCCATCGCTGGTCAGTAATGTGCCTGTTCGCCACCATGGGTTTGCTCATGGCCGGTTACTGTTTGGGTGGCCGCCTGGGCTTCCAGTCCTTCCCAAGCGTTGATACCACTCGCCTTACAGCCATCCTGGCCCTTCCAGGCGATGTCCGCTTGGAAACCACAGACCGATACATCCGGAGAATCGTCGATGCCGTCGATCAGCTTAAAACCGAATTCGTCGATCCCGGAACCGGCGAACCCCTGGTTCGCAATGTCTCTCTCGTCTCCGGTGCAAAGTATCCTGGAAAAGGATACAGCCAGTCCCAAGGATTCGTCCAAGTGGAAGTCGTTCCTCCGGAGGGTCGAAGCGAAACGGGACCGCGCAATAGCGTGATCGCCAATCGGTGGGCTGAAATCATCGGGCCTATACCCGAGGCCAGAACATTTCGCGTGTATTCCGAGTCCACGCTCCAACAGGGGGGCGAGTACAACGAAGACAATTTGAGTCTTGAACTGCGCGGTCCGAGTTCGGAGGAAAAGGCAATAGTCGCTGACAAGATCCGGATGATGCTCTGGGGATACGAAGGTATTAACAACGCCTGGGCCAACGTTAATTTTCGAGCCGATGAGCTGGAAGTCACCCTTAAGCCCAGAGCCGCTGAGCTGGGCCTAACCCAACAGCAGCTAGCCCGACAAATCCGCCAAGCATTTTACGGGGAACAGGCTCAACGGGTACTACAGGGTGTCGACGACATTCGTGTCATGGTGCGTTTGCCTGAAGATGAACGCGAATCCTTGTACACGTTCGAGCGTATCAAAATCCGAACTCCTCGGGGGGCCGACGTGCCTCTGACGACCGTAGCCGACGTTACCTTCACGCAAGCGCCAACCTCTGTGGAACGCAACGACCGGGCTGAAATCATTCGCATTGGGGCCCAACCGATCGACGAAACCGTGGACATCATTGGGATCTCGAAGGAAATCGCTCCCCGAATTCAAGAGCTCTGCAATGAGGTGGAAGGCCTGTCTTTCCAATGGATGGGGTATGTAGCCGAAGCCGAAGAGTCGAGACGCCGGACCATCATCGGCTCCCTGGCTCTGCTATTCGTCCTCTACGCCCTCCTCGCGATCCCGTTCAAATCCATGGTCCAGCCCTTCTTCGTATTGATCGCCCTTCCATTCGGCATTATCGGCGCCTTACTCGGGCACATGATCATGGGCTTGACGCCCTCTTACTTGTCCATCTTCGGAATGCTGGCCTTGGCTGGAGTGGTGGTGAACGACTCTCTGGTCATGGTCGATTTTGTCAACCAAAGAAGGGCGACTGGCATGAGTCTACACGACGCTGCCTTGGAGGCTGGGGGCAAGCGCTTCCGCCCCATTATCCTGACCTCGGCGACGACTTTCGTCGGACTCCTCCCATTGATGCTGGAAACCTCCCTGCAGGCCCAGTTCCTGATACCGATGGCCGTGTCGCTAGGATTCGGCGTGCTCTTCGCCACTGTTATCACCTTATTCCTTATACCGTGCTCCCTCCTGGTTGCCCAGGACCTAGGGACAATGTTGTCCTCGGCGAAGAGCTGGTATTGGAAGCCCTTCAAGTCCGAGGAAACGGTGAAGCATTCCGCCTAACCCTTTCTAAGCTCACCCAAAATGCCGGTTTCGGAAATCTAATTGCCTGGATGATGGCTCATATGATATAGATCCTCTACGTTTTCCAATGGCTCCCATGATCAACAGACGCGATTTTCTAAGAGGCGCAGGCGGGGTTATCCTTTCGCTACCCTGGTTCGAAAGCATGGCCAAGCTCGCTCCCGCGAAGATCCCGAAAACCCGGCTGGCCTATTTCTACGTCCCCATCGGGGTGGTTCGCCGATCATTTTTCCCGGGTGAAGCCGAGGCGGAGGTGCCCGAAGGAAATCAGGGCAACAAGATGGCTTCTCTATTCATCCCGGAAATCAAGACGGGATTCCATGACCTCAAACTCACGCCCACTCTCGAGCCCTTAGCCGCTGTAAGGGATAAGGTCACTTTGATTACCGGCATGGATCGTCCTTTTCAACACGGCACGGACGTCCACGCCCAATGCGCCTCTTGTTATCTCAGCAGCGCCACCCCGTATTCCGTAGAAAATTCCGCCTATCCACTCGATCGGACGCTGGATCATATCATCGGTGATCAGGTCGGCGAAGAGACTCCGTTCAGGACGCTTGAGTTCAGCTGCAATAGCCACAAGGACAATAAGGAATCCATCTATTTCGACAATATGTCCTGGTATGGCACCGGCCATGTAGCCCCGTCGATTCGCGATCCACGAAAGATGTACGATCGGCTCTTCGGCACTCAAGAAGTACAGAACTATCGAAACATTACCGATCTCGTTCTCGAAGACGCTCGCACATTGAATCGAAAACTTGGATACGCGGATCAGCAGAAATTCGCCGAGTATTTCGATTCCATTCGAACAATAGAAGAGCAGATCGACAAACTAGACGCAATGAAGGGCGAGCTGGACAAAACCCTGATGCCCGAGCCCACTGGGGCTTACCTGCCACGCGGTGAATATATCCGGCTGATGGGAGATCTGATGGTCGTCGCTCTCCAAACGGGCCTAACTCGCGTCGCCACCTTCATGGTCGGTCCGGAAAGATGGGATACGCCTTTCACCTATGATAGCCTTTTCGACAAGCCAGTAACCCATCATTACCTTTCTCACAATCAAACTGAATACGTTGAGGATCTCGAAAAGCTCGATCGATTCCACATGGAACAATATGCCTACCTTATCCAGAAAATGGATAACATCGTGGAAAGCGATGGCACCACGCTGCTCCACAACACGATCTTCACTTACGGGTCCGGATTAGGCGATGGCTCTACCCATCAATATCATGACCTGCCAATGATTGTGGCCGGAACCGGCCGAGGCCAATTCATTCCTGGCAAGTACTACCACGCTCCGGAAGGCACACCGCTGGCGAATCTGTGGCTCTCTCAAGCCCAAGCAATGGGATTGAATTTGGATCGTTTCGCCGATAGCGTCGCTCCGCTCACTTCGGTTACGCGTTCTTAGCAAGTAGCTAGTCTTTACATCGACTCGCCCAAGGAATTTGCGATCGAAGTATAGGACCAAGCCTATTGTCTCGACGAATCCCTCAGGCCCCCTTTGCTGGCAACTTATCCACACAAACTAGGAATTCTCGTTTCGTTGCGAGTTGTAGGAGCGGCTTTACGCCGCGATCACCATAGGATTTACCAAAAGATTATCGCGGGATCAGGAAACAGGTGTCCGCTTTGCCAATAGAAGGTTTGGAATCAGACCCTTGCAACTTAAGTTGACGACGGTGAACGACGAAATCGTTCAACCCGATTAGAGCAAGAGGGTATTATTACACAAGCCTTTCCCCGGTTCTTAAGGCTGGCTCCTGAGCAATCCAGCAACCCTTAGGCCTAAGCTAAATCCCTCATTTCGAGATTCTTAGCTAAAAGGGGCTCCCAGCTTACCATTACCGGGCAAGTCTCGCTACCTCCTTATCAAAACAAAAAGGTATTGCATCCTCTGTCCAATTTACAAAATATTCACAATATGTCCCCCCGAAATTGGAGCACATCCCCTCTACTCAGCGTGAGCTTAGTCATTCTGCTCTCGTTTCTCGCTCAGGCCTCCAATCCTGAGAAGCCCAATATCGTCTTTCTGCTAGCCGACGATCTGGGTTGGACGGGAACCGCCAGCTTCGGAAGCGACTTCTATGAGACGCCCAACTTGGATCAGCTGGCATCTGAGGGAACTTCGTTCACCAATGCCTACGCGGCCTGCACTGTCTGTTCTCCCACGCGGGCTAGCATAATGACGGGCATGTACCCGGCCAAGCTTCGGTTAACGGATTTCATTGCTGGTCAAAATCGTCCGTATGCTCGTATGCAGATACCCGAGTGGACCAAGGGGCTAAAGCCGGAGGTTACAACCGTGGCCGAGGCTATGAAAAGCGGCGGCTACCGGACCATTCACATAGGCAAGTGGCATCTCGATTTTCCCGAGCAGGGCCCACAAGGCCCTTTGGCGCACGGATTCGATGTATCTCACGATAAGCCCGAAGGAACTCGAGGCTACTACATTTCAGATAAGACCGCCAGGGACCTGAAGTTAAAATCCAACTACAGCACAGACTATTTGACTGACAAGGCGATCGAAGAGATTGAGCAATCCAAAGATGCGCCATTCTTCATGTATTTCGCCTACCATACGCCTCACACGCCCATACAAGGGAGAGAAGATCTGGTAGAGTATTTCAAAAGCAAGGTGGATCCAGAGGCGATTCACAACAATCCCATCTATGCCGCTATGGTGATGAGTCTCGATATCAGCGTGGGTCGAGTCATTGAATCGCTCGAGAAAAACGGTCTGCGGGAAAACACGCTTATCATTTTTACTTCCGACAATGGCGGACTAACTCAGCGCTACGGGAAACGAGACTTTTTCACCGAGAACACTCCTTTGCGGCGCGGCAAAGGATCGGCCTACGAGGGAGGCGTCCGCGTTCCCGCGATCGTTAGCTGGCCCGGAATAATCGACGAGGGGACTCGCTGCGATTCGCCCATCATGTCGATAGACTATTATCCAACGCTTTTAGAGGCTACCGGTATCGAAGGTGTGGCCAGTCACAATGAAGACCTTGATGGGAGAAGCCTTCTGAAGCTCTTTAACGAACCTAAGCAGAAGATCCGCCGTAAACTGTTTTGGCACTACCCGCATTATCACGCCGGAGGAGATGGCCCTTACAGCGCCGTTCGCTCAGGCAGATGGCGGCTCATCGAGTTCCATGAAACAGGTAAGGTTGAATTGTATGACCTATCCAAGGACATCGGGGAAACCTACGATCGTTCCGATTTCAATCTCAAGACCCGGGATCAATTGAAACTGGCCCTGAAGAAATGGCGCAATTCCATCGGCGCCCAGATGCCAAACAAAAATCCCGATTTCGATCCCCTGCGGGAATACGAGGTAGTGAGAAAACGCCCGCAGCAAGATACCTGACGGCATTCTTGCTAAAAGTAGGATCGCCTCGCATCGTGTTCGGATGGTAGAGCAGGCTCCCTCCTCGTCGCGACGCGATTTTCTCTTAGGCTCAACGGGCGGACTAGCCCTTCTAGTCAGCGGCTGCCAACCTCGTTCAGATACTGCATCTGGCGCGAACAAGACGGATTTCGAATCGCTTCTGGATATCGACTACACGGATCAAGAGTGGACTCAGATCCTCGAGGGCTACGATGACCAACTCGATCGACTGAGATCCGTTCGATCCGCCAAACTCGAAAACAATCAAGCCCCGGCTCAAACCTTCGATCCCAGGCTCCCCGGGAGGCTCTATCCGGAAAAGCGAACGGACCCCAGCGTCTCTACCGCATCTATCGATAGACCTCTTCCCTCCAGCGAAGACGATATCGCTTTCGCCCCGGCAACTCATTTGGCCCACTGGATAAAATCCAAGCAAATCTCTAGCCGAGAGCTGACCGACCTGTATCTCGATCGTATCGTAAAGTTCGACACAAAGCTACAAGCGTTTACTACCCTTGCCCCAGAACTCGCCCGCAAACAGGCCGACGCAGCCGATAAGGAGATAGTGGAAGGCAATTATCGCGGTCCGCTTCACGGTCTCCCTTATGGATTGAAAGACCTTTTCGACACCGCCGGGATTCGCACGACGTGGGGAGCTAGTGTCTACCAGGATCGCGTTCCCGCATCGAATGCTCACATTGTCGACAGGCTCGCTGAGGCCGGAGCCGTTCTGATCGGCAAAACTAGCTGCGGTGCCATAGCGTATGGAGATATTTGGTACGGTGGTGTGACGCGAAATCCCTGGGAAACGAGGGAGGGTTCTTCCGGGTCCAGCGCCGGTTCGGCTTCCGCTACAGCCGCTGGGCTTTGCGCCTTTTCCATAGGAACCGAAACGCTCGGTTCGATCATCAGCCCTTCAGTTCGCTGCGGAACGGTTGGTCTGCGTCCCACTTTTGGCCGAGTTGGCCGAAGCGGTGGAATGACCTTGTGCTGGAGCTTGGACAAGATCGGGCCTATCTGTCGGGCAATTGAGGATACCGCAATCGTATTGGATGCCATCAGCGGTTTTGACTCGAGTGACGCGGCTACTATCGACACCGACTTTTCATACAATACGGGTCTCGATATTTCCAAACTGAGGGTGGGATATGATCCCTCAAGTTTCACGGATTCACCAGAACACGAGCTCAACCGCAACGTACTCAAAGCAATCGAATCACTCGGAGCACAAGTTGAGGAGATAATTCTACCAAACTTCGATTATCGGGCCTTGATGCTGCAACTCGATGTTGAGGCAGCGGCAGCATTCGAGGAATTGACGCTGTCAAACCGGGACGATGAATTGCGGTGGCAGGTAGACCGGGCTTGGCCCAACACGTGGCGCAAGGCTAGAACGATCTCCGCTATCGACTACCTCCAAGTCGATCGCATGAGAAGACAACTTATGGGCGAGATGGACGACCTATTTCAAAACGTAGACGTCGTCGTTGGAGACAATTTCGGCAAAGGCATGCTGCAGATGTCAAATTTCACAGGCCACCCACAACTGAGCATCCCCTGCGGGCACAAAGTCCGTCCGATCAGAAAAGCGTTCGACGTGGAAAATGTTGGCGAGAACGAAACCGCCAATCTTCCCTACAGCATCGGCTTTTGGAGTCAGCTCTTCGAGGAGGACAAACTCATCGTCCTCGGACACGGGATTGAGCTGGCGCTAAACGTTCAGCCAAATCACCCGCCCATGGATTTCAGCTCAATCTAACAAGTTTCTCATCAATCACTCATCCGGTGATTCTTCACCTGCTCTTCCTGCCAGTGCTGCCAATCGCGCCCGTCGTACCAACGAGGCTGCGATAGTTGCGTTTCCCACGCTTCTAGCCGCTTTACCAATACTCTCGTTTTTTCTGGGTACCTTCCAGCCAGGTTGGTTGTTTCTTTAGGATCGTTCTCGAGGTTGATCAAAATCAATGGGGACAGCAGGTACCGACTTTCCTGTAACGGATCTTCGGCTAAACGTATCAGTTTCCAAGGCCCCTCTCGAGCAACGGACACTCTCCAGAATCGCCAGAACATCACCTCATGCGGCGCCGCCGTTCGCTCTCCCGTCAAGTAGGGAAGCAGATCCACTCCATCCATTTCCCCAAAGGTATTCAGATCTCCACCGCTCGCGGATACGAAAGTCGGCATCAAGTCGAGCGAAGAGACTGGATGCTCGAACGCTTGCTTCATCGGCAGCCGCGCGGGCCAGGACACGACAAACGGCACACGAATGCCACCTTCCCAATAGCTTCCTTTATGCCCACGCAGAGCTCCATTGGAATGGGCTCCACCGGGAGTGCCTCCATTGTCATTCAGGAATACGATGAGCGTATTTTCCAACAATCCGAGTGACTCTAGCTGAGAACGCAGGCGACCCACGTTTTCATCCAAAGAAATTGTCATGGCGGCAGCGATACGACGATTCTTGGGTTGCAGATCAGGCGAACGCGCTAGGTCCGCTTCCTTCGCTTCGAAGGGGCCATGTACGGCATTGTAGGCGAGATAGATGAAGAAGGGATTTTCCTGATTCCGATCGATGAATTCCAAGGCAGCATCGGTTAAGTCCTCCGTTAGATAGGATATTTCCTCAGGCTCGTTGATAGCGTCCCGACCGCGTCGCATCTTCTTATCGAAGCTCTGTTTGTCCGAAGGCCAGTAGGTGCGGGAACCGCCTAAAAATCCGTAGAACTCATGGAAACCTCGGTTCATCGGGTGATACTGAGGCAACTCGCCCAAGTGCCACTTTCCAATGGCCATCGTGCGGTAACCCCGCTTTTGCATCACTTCGCCCAAGGTCTGCTCTTCCGTATCCAAGCCCAAATCCGCTTCCGTGTATCCAGGGGTTGGATGAGTGGGTACGTTGCACTCGGCCCCAAACTTTTGCTGATAACGGCCAGCCATCAGGCCCATTCGCGAGGGCGTACAGGTTGAAGCTGTGACATAGCCTTGTTGGCAAACGATTCCACTCTCTGCCAGACGATCCAGATGCGGGGTCGGGACAAGAGCCCCATCCGTAAATCCGAAATCGGCGTATCCCGCATCATCCGCCAGAATGACCACAATGTTAGGCTTCGATCCTGAGGCGGAGGCAACAGCTAGAACCGTGGCTATAGCCAGAATCGAATGAATAATTTGTTTACCGAACGCCATTCCAGCTAGCGTTCCCAGCCATTCATCCGCAATACCTCATCGACGGAGACCGGGACACCGCCGCGACGTTTGCTTTCGTCAGCCGCCTCCATGAAGGCATAGATCTCAATCGTTTCTTCGAGAGAAACTGGGACCTCCCCGGTTCGGAACCCATTAACGATCTCTCGCAACATTGGGGTGTAATCTCCCCCTCGCTCCTGCTCGACAATCGCTTCGATCCCAAAAGCGGTCACTTTGTAAGCTCGTTTCGAATTCCGTATTCCGTAGACCACTCCCACAGCTCCAGATTCCCAAATTCCCGTTATGACGTCATTGTCCGGCGTAAACGTTCGCGTCACTGTTGAGACACCTGTTCCCATGACCGTAAACAAAGCTTCCGTCGGATGGATGCCATACCAGAAGAAATCGGGATGCGTGGGCTCTATGGAGGCGGGGCCGTAGGAAAAAGCCCCTTTCAGATCGCCTTTCTTCGCTTTTGCCACGTCCACCACTCCCGGGTAGAAGCGCAGTGAGGAAGAACTCCAGCAATGAACGCCATGTTTTTGGGCTAGTTTATAAATCTGGATAGCGTCTTTGAGCGAACCGGCAATCGGCTTGTCGATGAATACCGGTAGTCCCGCTTCAATGACAGGGATAACTTGCTCCAAATGGGGCCGACCATCCACACTCTCCAGCAGAATGACGTCGACGTTCTGGCAAAGCTCCTCGATCGAGCCGTAAAGCGTCACGCCATAATCATTGACCAAGGTATTGGTAAACCCATTTATCCGATCCGCGCTCGAAGGAATGTCTGGGCTACCTCCTTTGTAGGCGGCCACCACTCGGGCCCCTGGCACGTGCGACTCGTGGTCTGGATTGTTGAATCGGCTAGTGAAAGCTGTAACATGGGAGGTATCCAATCCAATCATACCGACCTTGAATGCCAGCTCAGGCATCGCTCGATCGATGGCATCCGCCACTTGCAGGGCGATGGCCTGAGAGCCCTCCTTCGTGTAGTGCACGTCCCCTGGAGCTCTGAAACGATTAGCCGGGAAGGATGCCGTGAGCGAGCGGATATCATTGGTAGGAACACCATAGCGTTTCAATACCTTCTCAGCGACTGCATTGTACCTCAGTTCGTCTCCCTTCTTGCGGCCCAGTTCTCCATCGGGAACATAGGAGGTGTTAGCCCAAACGAGCCGGGCCCCAGTTTGCTTCAATCTGCGGACAAGGGAATCCAGATTCGTTTCGTACTGCTCCAGGGTGGTTGTCAGGAATCCGCGTTCCTTATCGCGACGCCCTTGATTCGCGCTATCCGGATGCCGGTAGCACAAATCATGGAGACCCCAATTGAAATGAATCAGGTCCCAATTTCCATCTCCCAGCCATTCGTCCAATTTCTCTAATCCCGTACCCGTATGCTGGGCATTTCCAGGGTTGCGTACAATTTCGGCCCGACCTTCGTAAATCTCGGAGACAAAGGGCGTGTAGCCAATAGAGATGGAATCTCCGATTAGCAGGATGCGAGGCAGCGTCGCTTGATCGCCACGGGCGGTTGCGCTCGAAGTCAAGACGAACAGAAGTATATACAGGGCTCGGATTAAGGTCATCGAACAGCAGCTTAGTCGAGGCCAAGCGGCTGACAAGCGCTGAGACTTTACCATAAGCCAATTTCCTTGTGGCTCCCTCGCAAACACGATAGATCCTTTCGCTTAAACTCGCCCATAATTCCGACACCTCGAACTATGCCTGACTCGCCTTTCACTCGCCGCTCATTCTTGAAACAGGCCACCGCCATCGGCGCCGTTTCCTACGCCGCCTTTCCCAATATTCAGGCCCAGGGCTCGCCCTCGAGAAAGCTGCGAGTTGGCGTCATGGGGCTGAAACGAGGAATGGCCCACGTACGCGGTTTTCAAGCCGTGCCGGACGTGGAAATCGCCTATGTATGCGATGTCGATCAAACCCGCATGGCAGAAGGCGTTAACGTCGCCAATGCGGGTCAATCGGCCAAAGCAAAGGGCGCTACCGACTTTCGCGAAATCCTCGACGATCCCTCGGTGGACATTCTTTCCATTGCCGCCCCGAATTTCTGGCACGCTCCCGCATCGATCCTCGCTTGCCAAGCCGGCAAGCACGTCTATGTCGAAAAGCCCGGCAGCTACGATCCGCAAGAAGCCGAATGGGTCGTGGAGGCAGCCCGCAAGCATGACAGAAAGGTCCAGCTCGGAACCCAGCGCAGAAGCTACCAATCGATGATCGAAGGGATGGCCAAACTGCGAGATGGATTGATCGGCGACGTGCGCTTCGCACGCACCTGGTACAACAATGCCCGCGGATCGATCGGCAAGGGCAAGCAAACAAGGCCTCCAGCCCACATCGACTACGATCTTTGGCAAGGGCCCGCGCCTCGACGCCCGTATCAAGACAATCTCGTTCACTACAATTGGCATTGGGTTTGGCACTACGGAGGAGGCGAGCTCATCAACAATGGCGTCCATGCCCTCGATCTAGCTCGCTGGGGACTCGGCGTCGACTACCCGACAAAGGTGACTTATCTAGGCGGACGCTATCACTTCGACGACGATCAGGAATCTCCCGATACCGCCGTCGCTCAATTCGACTTTGGCGACAAGGGAGCTACCTGGGACGGAAGCAGCTGCTTGAGGCGCAAAGATGAAAACTTGGCCTTCTGTTCTTTCTACGGGGACGGCGGCACCATGGCCTTCGATTTTTCCGGATACAAAGTCTATGACACGGAAGGAACCCTCGTTGAAGAGCGCGAAGGCACGCCCGGCGACGTTCCCCATTTTCAAAACCACTGTGATGCCATACGCGACGGCGTAGCTCTAAATCAGGACATCGAGGAAGGGCAAAAGAGCACGCAGTGGTGCCACTTGGGAAACATCGCCTACCGCACTCAGTCCGTTCTAGAGGTCGATCCTAAAACAGGACACATCCGGAACAATCCTCGGGCTCGTAGGCTCTGGGGGCGCTCATATAGTAAAGAATGGAAGCCGAAGGTCTAGGGCAGAAAGCTGACGCGGCAATTTAGTAGGTAGGGAGGACCGGCCCGGTCCTCCAAATTCCAAACCCAAAAACGGAGGACCGAGCCGGTCCT
>NZRT01000017.1 GCA_002696345.1 Myxococcales bacterium | reverse complement strand
GTCACCTGAGGCAAGCCGCGCTTAATACAGCCCCAACTTCGCCCGCTACACAAATTCTGCTCCCTCACTACCTTCTGTGCGCGGGCAATGTTTCCCGGACCCGCGTTATAGGAGGCGAACATCAATCTCAGTTTTTCCTGCCAGCTCCGTCTTTCGGTCCAGAAATTGAAGCAGTCTAGATTGTAGCGAATACCCGCGTGTATATTGGCCCTCGGATCGTAGGGTGTCGGAGGTAGTCCGACCTCTCTAGCGATTTCTTTATAGGTGCCGGGCATCAATTGCATTAAACCCATCGCTCCCGCCGAACTTTTTGCAAGAGGATCCAAGCGACTCTCCTGAATGCTTTGGGCTTTGAACCATTTCCAGGACATACGCCCGAAATAAGTGCGCGTATACTTCCGGAAATAACCGTCGTATCGGCGAGTCAGGTCTCGAGTTAAATGCCGGTCCTGAGAGGGATTGGGTCGGTCCTCGTCGCTCAGGATGAGCATCTCGAACGACTGGAAAAGCGACAGAAGAAACGCTAAGCCTAAAAGACAGGATACGTAGGCCCGGAATGCCATCAGATTCAGATCACCGCATTGTGAAACTCAACAGCAAACAAACCGACAACAAAAAGAACCCGGCGAAAATAGCAGCCGCAATGTTCCCCTTCTGTATCTCTTGAACGAAATCGATGTTTTTAAAAACGTGGCGATCCACCGCCCATAGGATCCCGACCGCCAGCAAAGTGGTCAAACAAGCGTAGAATACATTGACCAATAGCGAAAAGAAACTGCTGAAAAAGATATCCATGAAAGCCAACGTAGTTAAACTGATCATAGCCGTTAGTTTTTACTCAGCGCATCTGATAAGACAAGGGAGAATCTACTAGCATCAAGAGGTTGGGATAGATCGATGAGCTTCATAGGAGCAAGTTCTTGATAGGTTCAGTATTTTGAGCATTCACCATCACCGAGCCAAGTACCCACCATCCACAACCAGATCGCTTCCTGTCATGAAAGAAGATTCATCGCTGGCCAGAAAGGCCACTGCCGCGGCCACTTCTTCCGGTCGTCCCTGACGCCCAAGCAAGTGCATCGCCGAGGCTCTGGCGTTTTCCTTTTCTTCGTCCAAACCAAGATCATTGCAGGAATTTACGAACGCGCTCGTATAGATATATCCAGGACAGATAGAGTTTACTCGTATATTCGACTCAGGCCAGATCCGTCGCCCACCCCCGCGTCAACCCGCGAACCGCGAATTTCGTAGCCGTGTAGGTACTAAAACCTGGCTGGCCAACAAAGCCGCTTACAGAAGAGAAATTAACAATGCTCCCCTGCCCGAGTTGCTTCATTTGCGGAACAACATGCTTGGCCATTAGCGATGCTCCGCGTATATTGACACCGGTCATCTCATCCCACTCATCTGAAGTCGCTTCGATCCCTTTAAGCACAAACCGGGCTGCGGAATTCACAAGGATGCCGGCGGGGCCCAATGTATCCATTGCGTTTTGACAAACTGATTCGACTTGATCCTCGTCGAGCAAATCGACGTTCCAACTCAGGCAACCGATCTCCTTGGCTCGCTCCGGCTCGTCTTTCGTGTCTAGCAAGGCTACCGCGCAGCCTTCTTCGACTAATCGCTTACCAGTCGCAAAACCGAGATCGCCTAATCCGCCCGTAATAATCGCTACCTTGCTCTTGAGTCCCCGCATAACTGAAACCGCGATCTTGCCCGGGAATACCCAGCGGGACAAATCTTTTAATAGCGACCGCTAATACGCGAAGAACCCAGTTCCAGGTAATTCGCATTGACCCCAAGGTTACTGCCCATCTAGCTTGGGAAACAGACATCTCAATTAGTCAACCCGACCAAATCCTAAAGAACTTTCATATCAAATAGTACACCCATGAAAACTACCTTATCAAAAATCGTTCTACTGTCCCTTTGGGCAGCCACTACATCTCTTTTCGCTGATTCTCATGGGGATCACGACTGGAAACCGCTTTTCAACGGCAAAACGCTCGCTGGCTGGGGAGTCGTCCAGGGCTACGCTAACTATTACGTCGAGGACGGCGCCATTCTAGGCCGCACC
This sequence comes from Myxococcales bacterium, assembly GCA_002696345.1. Taxonomy (GTDB): domain Bacteria; phylum Myxococcota; class UBA4151; order UBA4151; family UBA4151; genus UBA4151. The sequence goes on along the minus strand of NZRT01000017.1, from coordinate 13,435 downwards.
GCCGAGGGCAGCCCCAATACCTTCCTCACCACCTACGAAAAATACGGTGACTTCGAGTTGAAGTTCGAGGTGAAAGTCGACGAAGGCCTGAACTCCGGAGTTCAAATTCGGTCCCACAGCCGCGACTTCGGCAGCCGCCGCTACTTCGGTACACAGGTCGAGATCGAAACCAGTCCTGGACAGTCGGGATTCATCTATGGCGAGGGTCTGAACACTGGCTGGGTATCTAAAGAGCCCGACGAGGGGGCTAGCCACAAGTACGTGAAAAACGACGACTGGAACGAGTTTCACATTATCGCCAAAGGCGACACCATCACCACTTTCATCAATGGAAACCAGGTTACCAAGCTAAAGCTTCCGCGTAACGTCTACCGGGAGAGTCCATCCGGATCCATCGGCCTGCAGGTTCACGGTATCAAGGCTGGAACCGGCCCCTACGAAGTTCGCTGGCGGAATATCAAAATCAAGGAGCTTTAGACAACGACCTCGCTCCGGGAAGATTATTCAACGCGATTGCGATCGCTATCGATCCGAACACAGTCGTCTAAAATTCGGTCGCGTCCTATGAGGGCTGGCATTCCTTGTCTGGTCACCCTCGCAGCGGCACTGTATTCGGTCGCGGCTGACAGACCCAATATAGTATTTATCCTGGCGGACGACCTTGGCTACGGGGATTTAAGTTCCTACGGGTCAACCAAAGTACAGACGCCCAACATTGATCGGCTGGCAATCGAGGGAAGGAAGTTCACCGACGCCCATATCCCGCAGGGCAGGACCGATGAAAGGAGCTATCGCAAAAGCCAGAATCGCCCTTGGGAAACCAATAGAGCCTAAAAGTTTGCCATGCCCTCAACCCTTGCTGCTATGAATGTCAAAACTTCCGCTAACCCGCTACCGAAATGAATAATTCTGAGCTCCTAGAATCCCTCGATTCCGTAACCACCATTCCTCCAATCGTTTTTCGCGACGGCAAAATCGACTACGACGCCCATCAGAAGAACATGAGCTACCTGCTCAACCGCAATTTTCTTAGCGACGGACGGAAACGGGTTATTTCATTGGCCGGCACCAGCTTGATCCACCACATCGGCCACGCGGACCAGTTGAAGTTGGCCGAAGAGACTGGCAATCTCATGCAAAATGATGGCGTGCTCATGTCCGCCATAGTACCCAATCCGATCGTTGAAGCCGGTGCCCTCATCGAAAAGCAGGCAGCTCTTCCACGGCCGCCAGATGTCTATCTTATCATGACTCTTGGGGGTATCTATAGCACAGAGGGACTCTATAAAGAGCTATTGTCCTTCGCCAATCAATATGGCGAGTCCTGCGGAGCCCGGTTCCTCTACTACTATCGCTTGAAACGCGATCGCGAGCAAATCGTTCGATTGGTTAAAGATTCTCCCCATATCGCGGGTGTGAAGGTCGGTACAAATGAAAGCGACGTTCCATCGATGGTAGAGGATGTCGGTAGTGACGGAATCGTCATTTGGGGAGTCGGCGACCGCAGTACGAAAAGCGCCCAGCTAGGCTCAAGAGGGCACACGTCGGGCACCGCGATACTCTGTCCACGAGCTTGCGATGAAATTAATAATGCACAGCGTATCAAAGACTATGATACGGCCTACGAGATCGAGGAGAAAATCTCGGCATTCGAGGAAATAAGGTTTGAAAACGGTCGCGTCTACAACTACTCCGCCGTCATAGAAGCGATGCGCCTAAGTGGATTCGACGACATCGATCCCGGCGAAGGCGGACCTTTCAACCCATTTCCGCCTGCAGATGTTTCGAAACGCATCGCCATCGCCATCGAGCCGATTCTCGATTACCATTGAATCGCCAATATCGATCAATTTCACGTCAGAGTTTCTAAATTCCATCATAACCGCAAACCATCTCATATAATTCTGTATACAATGAAAATCACCTATCGAGCCTTCTTGGCAATTGCCGCCTTCCTACCCGCTTTATCCACCCAAGCTCAAGAGCTGAAATCCGAAGACGACCAAGCCTTTACCGATCTCTTTCCTAGCAACGCCAAAGTCGAAACTCTCGGATCGGATTTCCAATTCACCGAAGGGCCCTCATGGGTGGGTGGCGAGGATGGTTATCTCATATTTAGCGATATACCGGCCAACAAGATTTATAAATGGAGCGAAAACTCCGGCTTTTCCGTTTTCCGCGTCCCAAGCCAGCAATCTAACGGAAACAATCTGGACCTGCAGGGCAGAATCATAACCGCCGAACACTGGGGCCGTAAGGTATCCCTACAAAAGCGGGACGGTTTGATCATTACACTGCTGGATAATTACCATGGAAAGAAATTCAACTCGCCTAATGATGTCGTCGTCAAAAGCGACGGAACCATTTGGTTCACCGATCCCGATTACGGACTCCGCGATAGGCCTCGGGAATTGGAAAAGAATAACGTTTTCCGCTACGATCCACTTACCTCGGACATTTCTGTGGTGGTCGATGATTTTGTTAAGCCCAACGGCCTGTGCTTTTCGCCTGACGAATCCAAGCTCTACATAGCCGATTCCGGTACGCCCAAACACGTTCGCGTGTTCGATGTCCATACCGATGGGACACTCAGCGGTGGAGACGTGTTCGCCGCCCTCGACCAAGGCGGACCAGACGGCATGCGGTGCGATATGGAAGGAAACCTGTGGACCAGCTCCGGCGATGGCGCCCAAGTGTTTAGTCCCAGAGGAAAACTGCTCGCTCGCGTATTGCTTCCCAAAGGAGGAGCCAATCTTTGCTTCGGCGGGCCTAAGGGCAACACCCTCTACATCACCGCTCGAAACGCAGTCTATGCTGTCGAAACCAAAACCCGGGATGCTCACGAAAGGCGTATCGACTAATTCCACACGAATTATTTTGGCCACAACATCATGAAGGTTGCCTATTTCATTGGACTAGGCGGACTGATCCTGGCCGCCTGTTCAACAAAGCCACCAGATTCCGACTGGAATCACTTATATAATGGCAAGGATTTATCCAATTGGAAAACCAATCGAGCGGAAGGATCCTTTGCCATCAAAGACGGATTGCTGGTGGCCCACAGTCTCGATTTGCGATCTCACTTATTCTACATTGACAAAGACAATGAACCTGTGGCCTTTAGGGATTTCGAACTAATCGTCGTCGCCAAAGGGGAACCCGAATCCAATTCAGGCATATTCATCCACACGGACTATGAACTCCGAGACGACAAAGGCCACTTGGCCAATGGATATGAGGTAAACCTGAATACGAGCCCGACCGTAACCCGCAAGACCGGCAGCTTGTTCGGGGTGGCAGATCTCAAGGAGCAACCCCTCGACGATACTCAATGGTTCGAAACCCGTATACGTGTCGAGGGCAAACGCATTCAAGTCTGGCTAGACGGCGAAATGCTCGTAAACTATCTTGAACCGGATAATCCAGCACGCAAGCCCAACCGCAAAGGCCGTCTGCTGAAACCCCTCGGGGGAGCGATCGCCATTCAAGCCCACGACCCCGAGAGCATCTGGTACTTCAAGGAGATTCGGGTCAAGGAATTGAAGTCGAACCTAGCTCGTGAAACTCGAAGCCAGCCTACCACATACCAGCAACAAAGCCCTTTTCTTTTTTCATACATGCGCTAGTCACTTCTGAAAAACCTTATGAGCGACCCAGCCCAAGTTCTAATCGACCACCAACCCAGTAAAGAGTTCTTCGTCGGAATCGATTCCGACGGCTGCATCTTCGACAGCATGGAGATCAAGCATAAGGAATGCTTCGCTCCCATGTTTATCAAGCATTGGAATCTCCAAGCGGTCAGCAAATACGCCCGGGAGGTGTGGGAGTTCGTTAACCTCTACTCTAAGTCCCGAGGCTGCAACCGCTTCCCCGCCCTAATATCCGCCATTAAGTTCCTCGGCGAACGCCCGGAAACACAAGCCCGGAATGTATCCATGCCCGACCTTTCCGTATTAGAGGATTGGATCGCCCGCGAGTCAAAACTCGGAAACGCAACCTTGGACGCGGAAGTCGCGGGTGGAAACGAAGGCCTCGCTCCGGTCAAAACCTGGTCCGACGCCGTCAACGCTTCCGTCAAAGACATCGTCCATGGCGTGCCTCCCTTTCCCATGGTCCGAGAGACGCTGGAGAAGATCAACCAGACAGCCGACGCCATGTGCATCTCTCAAACGCCGGTTGACGCTCTTGAGCGGGAATGGAAGGAGCACGATATCCGTGATCTCGTATCCATCATCGCCGGGCAGGAACGAGGAACTAAGGTCCAGCATATTGAAATGGCTGCCAAAGGAAAGTATCCCAGCGAAAAGATCCTCATGATCGGCGACGCGCCTGGCGATCGCAAAGCGGCCAAAGCCAACGGAGCCCTATTCTACCCCATCAATCCTGGATCGGAAGAAGCCTGCTGGCAACGACTCCTCGATGAAGCCCTCGACAGGTTTTTTTCCGGCCAATACGCAGGCGATTACGAGAGAGAACTCGAGGACGCCTTCGAAGCCTGCCTTCCAGAATCGCCGCCTTGGAATTAAACAAAACCCCCAAAGCGCACACTAGATAAATCAATCTTGTCGCTGCGTCTAAATTCGCCTAGCTGCAAGGGATGGTTATCTCCTTTTTTCGCTCTACACTCGCGATTCTAATCCTCTGTCTGGCAACCATTGGCCAATCGCACGCCGAGCTTCCCCGTATCCAATCGGGCGTGACCCGTACATGGATAGGGCCGGAATACTGGGCCAACCCTCTGATGAACTGGCGCCTGTCTGAAGGTCGTATCGAGTGTTCCCATGGCGGATGGGTTAACGAGCTCCACTCGCTGACTCATCAACTAAAGCCAGGCCAAGGCAGCTTCACGATGACTGTGACCACTGGGCTTCTCGATCGCCAAGGATTATTTTCTCAAGCACCGGTCTTCGCAGGCTTCACCTTCGCGGCTCTTGGCCATCGAAACGACTACCGCGCGAACATACTCCACGATATCGCCGATGGATTTGGAGCTGTCCTTCAGCAAGAGCGGCCAGTCCGAGCGGGCATCACCAACGATGGACGCCTCGTAGTTGGAGCCAAAACCTCCAAAAACGTTTTCGACCGCAAAGATCTATCTGAGATCAAATTAGACCTCTTGGTATACTACAGCGAGGGCTTCGCAAAGGTTCAGTTAACGGCCACAAGGCCGAATGGCTCCGCGAAATCCCTTTCCGCTTCCATCGATCGAGATTCGTTAACCGGAAATATCGCCCTCGCCTGCCAACCGTTGGAAACGATAACACGCAGCCGTCATGACGACTCCGATCCCGATCATCCGACATTCTGGTTTTCCGACTGGAACGCCGAAGGCGATAAGATCGTCACCAATTTGGGGCAAACCTATGATCCCATCCTTTGGACTCAGTACACCACTAGCCGAGGTGTCCTGAAGCTAATGGCTTTCTTCGCCCCCATGGAGGCTTCGGCGAGCAAAACGGCCCAGCTGCAAATTAAGAGATTCGATCGCTGGAGCACGATAGCAGAAGCGGAAATAGAACCCCTCTCTCTAACCGCCCTCTTCCGCGTGGAGCACTGGAATGAAAGCCAGGATGCGGAATATCGCATCGCCTATGATTGGCGCTCGACCAACGGCGACACCACTGCTTACTGGGGCGGACATATCCGGAAAAGCCCGACCGGCAATTCCGAAGTCAGGCTTGCTGGCCTGTCGTGCTCGAATTCAGAAATTTTCCCCTACGGTTTTTTTGTATCCAATCTCATTGAGCAAGACCCGGATCTCGTCTTCTTTTCTGGCGATCAAATCTACGAGCCCAATGGGGGATACGGAATCGTTTTCGCCAGGACGGATGAGGACGTTCCGCGAGCAGCCCTAAACTATCTAGGGAAGTTCTGGTATTTGGGAGTTGGCTTTCGCGATCTCATGAAGGACCGCCCTACTGTAATGATCCCCGACGACCACGACGTCTATTCCAACGACCTATGGGGTAAGTCTGGCCTCCCGATGCCCGGTGATGGAGAGGCGAATACAATGCGTTGCTTTGGCGGATACCGGATGCACCCAACGTGGGTAGAAGTCGTGGAGCACACTCAGATGGGCCACCATCCCGACCCCTACGATAACACCCCAGTCGAACAAGGCCTCAACGCCCGCTACACCAGCATAGACATTGGCAACGTCAGCTTCGCATTGATTAATGACCGCAAATTCAAATCGGCTCCGGGCGACGTTATTGACGCGATGGAACCGTTGTTCGCCATGAGGGGCGAACGCAATCTTCCAAAACTGGATACGATCAATGAGAAAAACTTTGATACCCGTAAGCTGGACCGTAACGATCTGACTCTCCTCGGTGAACGACAACTGGAATTCTTGCAAGAATGGGGGCAAGGCCCATCGAAAATGAGAGCCGTACTCTCTCAATCCCCCTACTGCCAGCCGCATCATCTCATGGTAGCGGACTTCGACTCCAATGGCTGGCCTCAATCGGCCCGCGATCGTGCTCTAAAGGTCATCCACAAAACCGGTGCAGTCATGGTCCATGGAGATCTGCACTTCGCCACCCTCGTTCAGCAAGGAACCGACGATTGGGAAGACGCCGGTTGGGCATTTACTCTTCCAGCGGTATCATCGCAGACCCATCGAGCTTGGCGACCTGACGTCGAGCCGCGAAACCATGTCCCAGGAATGCCTGACTACACCGGCCGATTCTTCGACGGTTGGGGAAACAAGATCACGATTTGGGCCGCAGCCAATCCGTTTAGTTTTGTGATCGACGAGGACTACCAAGGTGACGGCCGCCCCGCCCTAGACTATCTGCGTGAGAGTGGACTTGGCTACGGTATCGTTCGATTCAATACACATACTAATGAAGTCACTTTCGAAAGCTGGCCCGTGTTCGGGAATTTCAAAGGCCCCGATCGACACCAACAACACCCCGGCTTTCCAAAAACAGTGAGAGTCGAGTAGCGAGATCGAAATGTCTTACGCAAACCGACTCTTGAACGCTTCCGGCAGCCGAACGGGTTTGCCCGTTCCATAATCGACAGCAGCCATCTCCGTTTTCGCGATGATCAGCAGCTCACCCGATTCGCTGAATCCTCTATAATCTAGGTCGAAACGGGTTCCACGGATGTTGCTCACGGCGATCTCCAAATCTAAGGAGTCCGGATAAAACGCCTGACGAGCATATTTAACGTGCAATTCGGATACGGTTAACGCAACCCCTTCCAAATTCTTCTCGGCATAGCCAAGGCTGGCGAGGAACCGCACTCGCCCCTCGTGCAGAAACTCGACGAATACATTATTGGCCACGTGATCACCGTAGTTGTGATCCGTGATACGAATAGGGATACGCGTTTTAAATTGAAAAACTCCCGCGTTTTTTATTTCCTTAAACATCTCCACCCAAAGCAAAGAGCAACCGGCAAATGGCAAGCAATATTCTTATACTCAAAAATCTTCGCTGATAAACTACCACGCTTAAGCCAAACAAGAGCGAGTGGACGTCTGAACCCAAACATTTCGGTTCTTCTTAATTCTATATCCTACCGTAACGATTTATTCGATACAACCGTTACCAATCAAATTAGTATTCTGCCCCCAGAAAGCTCTTCTTTATCGCTTGACCCAACCGGCGCAGGGCATCCTACTCTCGTCGCTCCCTCAGCCTTCCCTACGGCCGCCTAAATGTTCATAATCCAATAGCCGCTCGTTGATCGCCAATAAATGATAAATCGCAGCTCCGCCTCGACTTCCCCCTCCAATGGCTCGCTAATAAAGCGATTTGCCATGTTGAAGCTTGTACCTTGTATCACTTATTGGCTGATTCGGGCCCTGAACCGGACCTGGACAATCAGGGAAACCGGTCGGGAGCATCTCGACAACGCCCTCGCCGCCCAAGAACCAGCCATCGGAGGATTCTTTCATGGGAGGACGTTCCTGTTACTTCGGCACATGACTGATTTACGAAAGGTAAACTGGGTCTCTATGTGCTCCAAGAGCCTCGATGGCGAAGCCATGGCTAGAGTGGAGGAAAAACTCGGGCTTCACGTAGTTCGCGGCTCTTCCGGCCGAGACGGACTAGAGGCCCTTCAGGAAATGATCCAACTTGTACGCTCCCAGCCCGGCTTCGGGGCAGGTCTGGCCGTGGATGGATCTCGTGGTCCCAGGGGCCATGTCCAGGGAGGAATCGTACGGATGGCCCGCTGGACTGGAGGACGCATCTTGCCCATGACTGCTTCTGCCAATCGAGGCTGGATCTTCCGCCGAAGCTGGGATCGCACCTTTCTACCATTTCCCTTTGCGCGCGTTGAAATCGCCTACGGAAGCCCAATCGATGTTCCTCGCAAACTGAATGCCGCTCAAATGGAATCCATCCGCGAGCAAGTCGAGGATAGTCTGCTGGAGCTTCAAGCGACCGTCGACGAACTAGCTGGGTTTTCCGACGAGGAACCCGTTCAAGCCCCGATCCCCGATTAGCCAATCATTCTTGAATCCAACCGTGTTTACCGCATTATACCCTGCCAAGATGCGAAGCTCTTTAACAGCCATCTCGCTCTCCATTCTAGGTCAAATTCCCACCGTATTCGGAATAACAACCGAGCAATCCGATTTCTTCGAAACCAAGATCCGCCCCGTCTTAGCGGAAAGCTGCTACGACTGCCACAATAGCGTTAACAAGAAAAAAGCTGGATTAGCCCTCGATTATCGTGACGCCCTCCTAACGGGAAGCGAGAATGGCAACGTCATTGAACCGGGTAATCCTGAGGACAGCCCCCTTATATGGGCCATTCGCCACGAGGATACAGAGATGCCCGCCGAAGGACCCAAGCTGCAGGATTCGGTGATCAAGGATTTCGAAGCCTGGATTGCCATGGGAGCTCCCGACCCGCGAGACAAAAAGCCGACCCAGCTAGATCTCGACAATGCGGTCTCCTGGGAAACCTTGCTGGAAAAACGCCGCCAATGGTGGTCCTTTCAACCACTCGAGCGCATTCGCCCTCCGATCGTCGAGGATAACGAATGGAACCAAAACGCGATCGACGGGTTCATCTACGATGTTTTTACCAATAAAGGACTGGCACCCCAGAACAAAGCGGATCCGGGGACTCTCATTCGCCGACTAAGCCTAATTCTCACAGGACTCCCTCCTACCGCGGAAACCGCGCAAGGTTTTATCGCTAATCCAACCGAGAATGCTTACCGGCAGCTAGTCGACGACCTGTTAGCCTCCGATGCCTTCGGCGAGCGTTGGGCACGCCACTGGATGGATTGGTACCGCTACGCGGAATCGCATGGATCTGAGGGTGATCCCTCACTCCCGTACGCTAGTGCCTATCGGGATTATATCATACGAGCCCTGAATAATGACGTTCCCTACGATCAGCTGATACGGGAGCACATCGCCGGCGACCTCATGCGGAAGCCGCGTATCAACGAAGACCTAGGTATAAACGAGTCCGCAATAGGACCCGCCCACTTCCGAATGGTGCCTCATGGCTTCGGAGTCACCGACGCCTATGAAGAGCAAATCGTCAATACCGAGAACCAAATCGACGTGATCTCCAAGGCCATGCTGGGAATCACCGTGTCTTGCGCCCGCTGCCATAACCACAAATTCGATCCCATCAGCCAAGCGGATTTCTATCGGCTCTTCGGAGTCATGATTAGCAATCGGCCGGGTACTCGAAACGTAGATACATTAGAAAAACAAAACCTAAACAAGAAGGAGATCGAAAAGATAAAGCGGCGTATCCGCAAGCCCATGGCAGATTATTGGCTGGGACATATCGATAAGGCCATCGCCAGGATCGCTGAATTCGATTTCAAAGCCACCGAGGGCGAGGAAGCCCTGATCCGCGATCTCAAAAAATCTCCCAACAGACGAAAACGGGAACTGCCAAAAGATCCCAACGATCGAGATCGGCTTTATCTCAAACGAGAGGTCAGGCAAACCGGGGCCTACCATCCTTTCTCCCCAATAGCTAATTGGAAAGGGAAAGCAGACGATTCATTAGCCAAAGCCTGGGAGGAACTTAGGGCGCAATACGAAATCGACTACGCGGCCAATCGACAAGCAAAGGCCGAAGCTAGCGTATACTACGATCTGAGGGACCAGAAGACGCTGGACTCCTGGTATCCAGAAGGGAATGGTATCAATCCCAAGGTCAGTCCAGCCGGGGTCTTCTCGATCGCTACTGAGGGCGAGGTAGCGGTTACCGGCATTTACCCGACTGGAGTCTACAGCCATCTCTTTTCCGACAAACACAACGGCATGCTGGCATCTCCCTACCATACGGCCGATGGAGATTGGAGCTACATGCGGGCTATCGGCAAAGGAGGTGTCGTCAGGATGTCGGCGCGCAATTACCCACGGGAAGGCGGACTGCACCCCTACACAACAACCGACAGCGAAATGATGCGCTGGTACCCACTAACAAAATACAAATTTTGGAATGGCGACCGCGTCCACTATCAGATCACCACGGGTGCGGATCGACCAACGAAACACACCGAAGGACGGTCCTGGTTTGGGGTGACCGAAATCATAGGCGGCAACACAAAGCTCAAGGAGCTGGGAACGCCATTGTTCACATTGTTCAATGAGGAAATAGCCATCACCGACAACGATTCGCTCATCGGCGCTTATCGCAAAGCCCTGGAAGACTCGATTCTCGCCTGGAAGCGGGGGCGGATGACCGATGCTCAAGCCCAATATCTCGGCGCCTTCGTACGCTTCAATTTGCTTCCCAACCGCATCGACTCACTACCGGAAAATCTTGAGCCACTGTTTGCTGAATACAGGTCGCTCGAAAACGAGATCCCCTTTCCCACCCGAGCCCCGTCCATATTCGAGGGTGATATTATCGATCAGCCACTTCTCGTCCGTGGTGAATACAAGAAAGCAGCCAAGCCCGTGCGACGGCAATTCCTGGAAGTCTTCGACAACCAACCGTACAGCCCACGCCATTCCGGCCGCCTCGAACTAGCCGAAGATATCCTCGATTCGGACAACACCCTGAAATCGCGCGTCATCGTCAACCGGCTTTGGCACTACGTCTTTGGCCGTGGAATCGTGTCCACTACCGACAACTTCGGACGCCTCGGCAAAGAGCCTACGCATCCGGAACTCCTGGACTACCTGGCTCTGGATTTCGAAAAGGGAGGCTGGTCCTTGAAAAATGCGCTAAGACAGATGGTTCTCAGCCGAACATTCCGCTCCCACAGTGCCGCCACCGAAATATCCGGAAAACTTGATCCAAATAACGAATACCTGTCCTACTTCCAACCTCGTCGCCTGGAAGCGGAGGCGATTATGGATTCCGTCAACAGCATGACTGGAAAGGATTTTCAGCGAGCCGTCTACGTGAAAACCAAGCGCAATCAGCTTAATCCCTTTCTCACTGCCTTCAATCTTCCAATCCCCACCACGACCAATGGGGTTCGCGACAGCACCAACGTGCCCGCCCAAGCCCTAACCATGCTTAATAGCGATTTCACCAAAGACACCGCTAGCGCCTGGGGGCATAGAACGATCGCCGAGGCCAAGAACCGATCGCGAGAATCGCTAATCGAATCCTTGTACTGGGATGCCTACGCCCGGGAGCCCAGCGAACACGAACTTGAAAAGCTAACATCCTATTTCGAGAGTATCGGCGATACGGATACGGCAGTTGAACGCATCGCATTCGCCCTAATCAACTCAAAGGAATTTATCTATGTCTATTGAACCCCTAAATCGTCGGGAATTCCTCAGACTGACATCCAAGGGTGTCGGAGGCCTCGCCCTTTCCAGCTTCATCAATTCCGCCTCCGCCAAGAGCGGCTACCTGCAACAGCTTCACCATCCTGCCAGAGCCAAATCAGTCATCTTTCTCTATATGTCGGGTGGTGTATCCCATATCGATTCCTTCGATCCCAAGCCAATGCTACGAGAACTGCATGGCAAACCTATGCCGGTGCAGGTCGAGCGAACCCAGTTCGATGACGTCGGCAATATCCTCGGCTCCTTCTGGGAATCAAAACGCTACGGTAAATCCGGAGTCGAATTAACCAATCTCTTTCCCAATATCGCCGAGCAAGTCGACAAGCTAACCGTTGTTCGCGGCATGACGGCCAAGTTCAGTGAACATGCCCAAGGCAACTTTTTCATGCACACGGGATTTCCGTTCCTCGGCTATCCTAGCGCCGGAGCTTGGGTTAACTACGGGCTAGGCACGGAAAATCCTAATCTTCCTGGATTCGTCGTCTTGCAATCGGGACAATCGAAAACGCCCCATGGAGGGGTCAGCCTGTTCGGCAACGCCTTCCTGCCAGCTACCACCCAAGGATCCATCTTCAATATCTCAGGAGATCGGGCCGTGCCCCATATCGAGCCCGGGATGATGAAACGGGAACAGCGGCAAGCCCTCGATCTCATCAATTCGCTCGACCTTGGATTCGCGGAACGAGTTGCCGCCAAGGACGCCATCGCCTCCTCGGTCGAGAATGCGGAGACCGCCTACCTCATGCAGGAAGCCGTTCCCGAACTAACCGATATTTCCGGCGAGTCGGAAAAGACCCTGGAGATGTATGGTGTCAACGATCCCATTGCCCAGATGGACGAGTACGCTAGGCAATGTTTGATGGCTCGACGGCTAGTCGAGCGCGGCGTCCGTTTCGTCGAGCTGTCCTGCTGCAGCCATGGCATCGGTGGCGGTGGAGGCGGAAATCCCTGGGATCAGCACGGCGACATCCAAAAAGGCCACGGTACCATGGCTAAGCAAGTGGATCAGCCCATCGCGGCCCTCCTCAAAGATCTCGATCAACGCTGTCTGCTCGACGAAACCCTCGTCGTTTTCACGGGAGAGTTTGGACGCAACCCCTTCTCTCAATCGAACTTCTCTAAGGATATTGGCCGTGACCACAATCCTCAAGGCTTCAGCCTTTGGATGGCTGGAGGCGGGAGCAAACGAGGGCATGTCTACGGAGCTACCGACGAGTTCGGCTATCACGCCGTCGAAGAAATTTCCAATGTCTACGAGCTGTGGGCTACCGTGCTTCACCTCATGGGCATCGATCACGAAAAACTCACCTTCCAATACGGCGGTCGCAACCTCCGTCTCACCGACGTCCACGGCCGCGTCTGGAACGATATTATCGCTTAGCAGCCTGCTATCTTCAAGCAGTGCAGAGTAAAGATCTCCGCAACAAGGAGGGTGTTGAAAAAGGAGACACCGTAATGACAGTAGCGTACTGCTAGCGATTTGAGCTGATCGCATCAAAACGTAGTTCGCTGTAGCTCAGTGCTTCAGCCTGAGTAGCCAACCGACAAAACTCAGGCTAAAGCACTGAGCTACTGGCTAGCGATAAACAGTGCTAGCACAGGCTTCCAGCCTGTGCTACTCTTCTAAATGCGAGGTCCGAGCCCAGCTCATCCTTCCATAAAACATCAACTTGCTTTCCCTCCTCGGC
>NZRT01000016.1 GCA_002696345.1 Myxococcales bacterium | reverse complement strand
TGGAAGGACATCTTCCCGCCGATATTGTCACCACTCTCGCTCATCATGACCCTTCCTTGAAGGACCCGGAAGACACAGTGATTCAAGTCCTCGAGTCGCCTATATTTCGTGTCGCATTTCCTAAGATTCGAGCGGCCAGACGTCTCGCTTTGGCAGCAAGTCTGCAGCGTCGTGTTCGTCTGAGTGGTCGAGGTTCTGTGGAGCGTCGTAAGGGATTAACGGCGGCAGCACTTTACGACAATTACGTCCATGCGCATCGACCGGTGGTGATCTCAGGATTTGCCGAGGGTTGGCCTGCGCTGGCTTGGACACACCAGTCGTTAGCACAACGTTTCGGCGACGAACCGATCGAGGTGCTCGATAATCGCCTCCAAGCCGATCATCCCGATCGGGACTTCAAGGCGTTGAAGACCAAGATAAAACCCTCGGATTTTGCGAAACGGGTCGAGGAGGAGTTGGGCAATAATCTCTACCTCGTCGCCAACAACCACTTGATGGCTCAGCAACGCTCAAAAAGTCTCATGGAGGACTTCTGTTTTCCAGAGGGGTTCCTCGACCTCGAGAATCACCAGGGTTGCAACTCTCTTTGGTGGGGTCCCGCAGGGACGAAGACGGCTGCTCATCACGATACATGTCACGCACTGTTTCTCCAGTTGCGAGGTCGAAAAAAATTTCATTTTGCATCACCACTGGATCCAAGGTTGATGATGAATCTAGACGGTTATTACCAAGGGCATCGCGATCTCCACTCGCTGACAGATCAGATTTTGGAAACGACACTGATGCCTGGTGATTTACTGCTGATCCCAGTGGGGTGGTGGCATCAGGTGGAAGCGCTCGATGCCAGTATTGGAATGAGTTTTACCAACCTGCTTGTCCCGAACCGTTTCGATGACTATCGACCCGGGTTTCTCTGAATCGGCTGAGCTGAGAATCAATCCTGGTTAAGGCAGTAGCCCACACCGCGTACGCTGATAAGATAACGAGGCTTTGCACTGTCTTCCTCCATCCAACGTCTTAAGCGACTGATAAAAACGTCCACAGTTCGAGTCTGACTCTCGGGGCTACTTTGCCAAACCCGGCGCAACAACTCGTCTCGGGAGATCACCTCGCCTCGTCGCTCGACCAAATAGGTCAGTAACCGCCATTCCAAGTCGGTGAGATGAACGGCTTCTTCATCGCTTAAAGCACGGCGCTGGGACAGATCGACGTGCAGTTTGCCAATGTGCAAGTCGCCACCTCCTTGATGCCATCGCCTGCGCCGCAGAAGCGCTTCGACCCGTGCCATCAATTCCGGCAGATCAAAGGGTTTGGGGAGATAGTCATCGGCACCGGCTCGTAACCCATCCACTCGTGCACCCAGAGTCCCCCGAGCGGTGAGCATCAAAATGGGTGTGATCGCGCCCTGTTGGCGCAGCTCTTGGCAGAGGTCCAAACCATCTCCGTCAGGTAAGCCGAGATCGAGCAGTAACAGGTCGGGCAGACCCCCTTTCAAAATATCCCGAGCCTCAGCAAGGCGTCGGCACACGATGACATGATGACCGTGAGCCTGAAGCGTCATCTCGAGACTCAGAACGAGGGTCGCGTCGTCTTCAACCAGGAGGATATCAGCCATGGAAAGGCTCCACGAGGGGAAGCCATACTTCTGCTTGGGCTCCCTTGTCCGGTCCTGGGCTCATCAGTTCCACTTCACCGCCATGCCCCCTTGCAATAGCCCTTGATAAGGCAAGACCAAGACCCGTACCGGCTTCCCCGGAATCCCCTCGACCAAAGCGTCGAAAGAGCCGCTCTTGAACCGACTCGGGGAAGCCCATTCCCCAATCTCGAATGGCTAACCAGGCAAAGGGACCACGGGCTCGGATCTGCAGTTGCAGGCGAGGAGGTCCGGAGGCGTAGCTGAGGGCGTTGTCGAGTAAATTATCGAGGAGGAGTCCAAGGGCTTGAGGATCTCCTCGAACCCACAGAGAATCGGGAGCATTGAGCTCTAGACTGCCCTCTTTACCCTCGATGATTGGGCGCAGTGCAACCAAGGACTGTCGCACTAATTCACTAATATCGACTGGCTCCGGTGCATAACGCAGAGGCTCGACATCGAGTCGACCTGCCTCGAGAACATTATGAACCCGGAGGGCCAATCTACGGGTTTCAGAGACGATCGCCTGACTCAGTTTGTTCTGGTCGCCGGGATTGATCCCCGGTGCCTGCATGGCTTGAGCAGCCACTCGGATCGCCGATATGGGGGTGCGAAGGTTGTGACTGACACCGGTAAGAAAGGCAGCTTCCGCTTGACGGAGTCGAAACTGGTCACGAAGTCGTGTCCAGAGCACGATGAGACTTGTCAAAACGGCAGCGAAAGCCACGCTGCCGAGGGTGAGCATGAGAATACTGACGGCACCGGGGCGACGCAGCCAAAGTAGAACCCAGCCGACCAACAGGGCAACCACCAGACCTGCCATGATAAATGTGATGACGCCACCACCTCGCCCCGTCCAAAAGGTTCGAGCCCGTAGTTCTAGTCCCCCAATCGCGCCCAGTTCCAGTCGAGCGAGTCGACGACGTGTTTTGCTCGGCGGGCGCGAGCGTACGGGGATGTCCGGAGCTTCGTTCACGGGGCGATGCCTTCACGGGTCAAGTGATGTGCTGGCGATTTCATCATGAAGTCACGGTCTTTTGCTGTTGGACTCACCCTGCACCAAGGGAAGGACTGAGGAAAAGTGTCGATTACAGTTTATCGGCCGTGTACTTCATCAACCCTGATTCGGCGGCGAGTACTCTTGTTTTGAAAGCGACCAGCTTTCGAACCGAACAGTGGTAAGTTGTCGACGTTAGACTTGGTTCGCGCTAGCATATCCTAACGATGGGAGACCATAGTGATCCAGAATCTCTGGATGGTGATGACCGACCTCGCTCCATGGCTGATTTTAGGGGCAGCGATCGCCGGACTCCTGCACGGTCTTTTGCCCTCAGATTTCATTAGTCGTCATCTGCGAGGCCGGGGGGGCGTTCTCAAAGCGGTCGCTCTGGGGGTGCCGATGCCTTTGTGCTCCTGTGGCGTTATTCCCGCCGGTTTGGGATTGAAGAAGGACGGCGCAAGCGACGGCGCAAGCGTTGGATTTTTAATCAGCACGCCCCAGACGGGAGTCGATTCGATTCTTGTAAGCGCCAGCTTTTTGGGTTGGCCTTTCGCCCTCTTTAAGGTGCTCGCTGCCCTTGTGACGGGATTGCTTGGTGGTTGGCTGACCGAACTGGGCTCAAGCGAGTCATCATCGACCGAAGCGCGTCCTGTTGCAGCATCAAACGACGAACTCAAAGGCATTCGGGGCATGGTTGAGCACGGGCTTGATACCGTCCGAAGTATTTGGGGCTGGCTGGCGATCGGTATCTTTGTCTCAGCGGCCATCTCCACCTGGTTGCCGCCTGAGCTTCTAAGAGATTTCAGCGGTACGGGTTTGGTGCTCGGTGTTGGGCTCATGTTGTTGATTTCGATGCCATTGTATGTCTGTGCTACCGCAAGCGTTCCCATCGCTGCAGCACTCGTCATGCAAGGTTTGCCGGCCGGTACTGCCATGGTGTTTCTCATGGCTGGACCGGCGACCAATTTGGCCACAATGGGTGCAGTTCTGCAGGGCTTTGGTAAGAAAGTTCTGGCGATTTACTTGGTGGTAATCATCGCAGGGAGTGTCATCGCCGCCTTTGTCTTTGATGCAGTGATTGGTGCCGGGCCTATGGGTCATGGCAGTCATGAGCATGAGGGAGGCCTCATCGCAGTTGTTTCTGCGATCCTCATCACGGGTGCACTCTTTTGGTTTGCTTTTGAGGACGTTCGTTACTGGTGGCAGCGCCGAGCAGAGCCCGCAGCGGGTGCAAAGGTGCTGGAACTCCAAGTTGAAGGCATGACGTGTATGGGGTGCGTCCGGAAGCTGACCGGGCGTCTCGAAGCGATGGATGGGGTCGAGGTTGCTGTCGTTGAACTGGAGCCAGGCTCAGCTCGAGTCTCAGGAGAGATTGAGTTGGAAGATCTCAAAGCAGCCGTTATCGCCTCTGGATTTCGAGTCAGTTGAGGCCCATGTAGAAGGTAGCGTGCCCGTCGGCAGTGATGCGATCATCTCGAACCCATAGCTTCCGGTCGTCTAGACCGCTGAAGACAGTCTGGATTTGAACTGATAGTGAGGCATTCGCTGAGTCTTTGGAGGCGAGATGTTTGCGACATCCTATCGAGAATCCCGTGCGCTGTTCCGCCGTGAGGTTGAGCGTTTGGGTGGTGAGCTGCAAGCCTTCGTTGTCGACGCCGACGAGGACCTCACCATCGATGTGGCTCGATTTAATCCGGAGGCGAAACGGGTTGTGGTGATCTCCAGCGGACTTCACGGTGTGGAGGGCTTTGCCGGTGGCGCCGTCCAACTCGACTTTCTCTCGACGGGTTGGCCGGACGACATCGGCATCCTTTTTCTGCATGTGCTGAACCCGTTTGGAATGCATCACCGACGCCGGGTGAATGAGTCTAACGTGGATCTAAACCGCAACTTTCTGTCTCCGGAAGCATCCTACTCCGGAAGCACGCCAGCCTATCGAGAGTTGGACCCGCTTCTGAACAAAGCAAGTCCTCCAAGCGCCTTCGAATACTTTTATCTGCGCGCTTTGTGGGCGATTTTTAGAAAAGGTTTTAACGCCCTAAAACAGGCGATTGTCGAAGGACAGTATGATTTTCCTAAAGGGGTATTTTACGGGGGGGCCTCGTTGGAAAAGAGCGCCCAAATCCTGCAAGATAATCTACCCCCTCTGCTCGACTCCGCAGAGCGAATGATTTGGGTCGACTTCCATACAGGATTGGGCGCTAGCGGCACCTATGCCCTTTTGGTCGATGCGCCGAGCGACAGTGACCGTTACCGACTTTACAGAGAGCGCTTCGGTGATCGTGTCCAGCCATGGGAGCCAGACGAAGGGGTTGCGTACACGATTCGAGGAGGCTTTCCATCTGCTCTTCAACGCTGGTTCGGTGATCGGATTGAGGTGATTACCTGTGAGTTTGGCACTCACCCTCCGCTTCGGGTTCTTCGAGCCCTTTCCATTGAAAATCGAGTCCATCATTGGGGCGGTGATCAAGAGGCAGCGAAGGCGGAAATCATGGAAGTATTTTGTCCGCAGTCGCCTCGCTGGCGACAGACGATTTGTCAGGCTGGAGTGACCGTTCTTCAGCAAGCAGTCAACAGGTTGCAGGAGGGGGCATGAACCGAGGGGGCAGGGGCACATGGAAGCCCAGTCCAAGTGTCAGGATTGGATGATGGCGACGCCGTCTTTTGACATCAGGGTTCGGCGCCCCCTGATCGCCTGGCCTACCCTCCTTTTGGCGGTCTGTTGTTTCGTCGGGTTGTGGTTTTCTACGAGCGCTGTGTTGGAAGGCGCCCTGGCGGGTTACCAAGGCGTACTTCTTCATGTCCTGTTGTTCTACCTGGCTTTCACGCCGATGCACGATGCCGCCCACGGTGCGATCAGTGGCGGTCGCTCCGGCTTCGGGTGGGTGGACTCTGTCGTGGGTTGGTCTTGCTGCCTTCTCTTTTTCTCACCCTTCGCCGGCTTTCGTCGATTGCATCGACGCCATCACTCGGCGACAAACGACCCACGACGTGACCCTGATTATTGGGTGGCATCCGCCCGACCTCTCGGGGTTCTGTTTCGGTGTTTATCGATCATCCCCCACTATTATCGCTTCTTTTTGGCGAGCGGTGGCTTTGGGGGGCGGAGTCACAACACGGAGCGGAGTTATTCGACCGCAGTTTTTGCTGGAATGATGGCGACGGTTGCTGCCTTTTTGACTTCCCCATACGCAGAGCAGTTTCTCTTCCTCTGGCTCCTGCCTGCACTGATTGCCAGTTCGCTTGTTGCCTTTTGTTTTCAGTGGCTACCTCACCATCCCCATCGACGTCGCGGTCGGTACAAGAGCACTCGGCTCATCGAAGGGTGGGGCTTGCATTGGTTGTTGGTCGCCCAAGATTTACATTTGGTTCATCATCTCTATCCCCAGGTTCCATTTTACCGCTATCGGTCCGTCTACGAACACATACGAGCCGATTTAACGAGTCGGGGTGTGCCTAAGCTGCGGTTGTGGTGGGGACGTTTCTAGTTTCGATCGCCCCCTTATTGTGGGCAGAGGGCAACGCATGCCTCAGGGTTTTCGCCCCGGACGCAGCTCTCACCGACCTTCGGTTCAAAGAGTTCGATCCAACCCTCTCGCTGCATATCGAAAACCCAGACGTCATCGATGATGCCGCAATCTGTTTCTCCAGCGAAGAGAATCCACTCGCCTCGAGTCTCATCCATTGCAGAAAGGTGAGCGCTACGCCGTTCGGGGGCTTCGAGGTCGGGTACCGTGAAGTTCGGTGGGAAATCGCAGAATCCGAAGGCAGCCTCTTCAATGGTCTCGCCTTCGGTGAGGTTGATCCACTCCCGTTCCGATAAATCAAAGGACCAAGTGTCGTTGTTGTTGCCGAGATCGCCGTCGTTATGACCTCCAAAGAGCAGCAGACGATCGGAAGTGGCGTCGTAAGCGACGGTCGCCCATATGCGCCCCATGGGCACATTTGCGCCACGGCCGTTGTGGAGTTGCTCCCAGCGTTGTTCCTCCAAGTCGAGCACCCAAAGGTCGCCCAGAAAGGGGCCTTGCCAGGCGTTGGCATCTCCCCCCCCATAAATGAAGAGTCGCTGCCCCTCGGAATCCACCGCCGCAGCGTGGAAAAGTCGAGCTTCAGGCCTTTCGCCTTCCGCCCGAATCGAGCGCCACGTTCCGGTCTCCATATTCAAAGCATAGGTGTCATTTTGGGGCCCAAAGGCGAGCCCGTTACGACTGGTATTTCCACCGAAGACGATCATCTCCCCTCTTTGTCGGTCAAATCCGCCGGCTGGGTTGGATCGAGCTGTCGGACCACCACTTCCTGTCTCGATTTGGCGCCACGTCTTGTTCTCTAAATCGAGGGCCCATACATCCTTGAAGTTGACGTACTCGCCGCGATCTCGACGCCGGAATCTGCCGCCGAAAATCACCATTTGATCGCCGGTCGGGTCATACACAGCCATTCCCCGGGCGCGAGCGGGCGGTTTCGCTCCTTCAACGAAGATCTCCTCGAAGGTAGCGCTTGCAGCGTCGTAGATCCAAAGGTCATCCAGTCCCACCGGGTGTGGGGCTGTTTGGCAATCGATCGGCAGGCCATCATCGCCGCCAAAGAAAACCAGTTGCCGCCGTTGTTCGTCGAAGGCTCCCAGTAGTTCTGATCTGGGCATTGGTCGTACCTTTTCCACAGGAACCGGAGGATCGGTCGGGCCTGAATCCCGCAGGGTCATACCGGCATCTGCGTCATTTCCATCATCACACTCTTCGAGCCCGCTTTGAAAATCATCGCCACAAATTGTGGTCGGACCCGCCAAATACCAGCAGCCTGACATGAGAAGACTGATCCCGATCACCGCCATTCTCATCGGGTCCACCCCCACGCGAACAAAGCCCCACCAGCCACCATCATAACGTCCGCACTCAAGGCGACGCTAGAACTCCAGTCATCCGGATTGGGGCGACTCACGTGATGGTGAGCACCTACGCCCAAGCCAAGAGAGAACAAACTCGCTCCGGAGCCCAAAAGAAAAAGGCGATGGCGCCGACGACGCTCAAAACTCATTAAACGAACCTGAACGACGGTTTCCTTTTCTAGCGGCAAGTCCAGGCTCCGAGCCCATGGCTCATGACCTTCCAGCATAACCTCGACGCGGTACTCCCCTGGCGCCATCGGCACCGTGATGGGCTCAAGCCCGCCCTTAAAATCCGCCTTGGTCTCCCCCGTTACCTTGATCGCTGCACCGGCTGGCGCACCAACAATCTTGAGCCAACCAAATCGCTTCACGTACTCAGGGTCTCGGCGCAAATCCACGGGCAGGCGCGTCGTGTGTCCTGCTTTCACTTGCGCCTGAAAGCGTTGAGTCAGGTAACCCACTCGCTCAATCTGGACTTCATAACGCCCACTTTTTAGCCCCGACGCCTGCCAGGGCAAACCGCCCTGGTGACGAAAGCCTAGCCCTTTATTCTCAACGATGACTTGTGCGCCTTTCGGGCGCCCCTCAATCTTTAGGCTCCCCAAGGTCAGCAGGTTAATGTTGGTTTCAGCCGCAGCACCTGGTGCCACGAGCAATGACGTTTCCTGCGCCTCATAGCCACGCTTGCTGATCCGAAGCTGGTAACGCCCAGGAATCAAGCCCCGTAGGGTCGAGCCCAAACCGACGGGCTGCATACTCTGCCCGTCGGGCCCGGTGATATCCACTCGCGCCTTGGCGGGGCGACCTGCGAGCTTCAGGCTTGCCAGCTTGTTGAGCTTTAGCGGGATGTTGGCGAAGCCGTCCGGAGGAATTTCCACTCGCCCGCTGGCTGGCTGATAGCCGTCGGCGCTCGCCTGCCAACGATATTTGCCCGGCATGAGACCTTCGACACTGTCGCCCACCTTCATCACGAAGGTTCTGTTGTCCGGGCCTGATACCTCCACCTTTGCGCTGGTGGGGGCCCCTGCGACCATCAGTCCACCAAGAGCTGCTGTCACCTGCCCGCTGTCGACTTGTGGGCCTGTTTCTTCGCCATCATCAAAGGCAAGTACCTCACTAGCTTGGCGCCGACGGCTGCGCTTAACGATTGGCGCCAAGACGCCCGTTGCGAGATTTTTTAGTTGCGAGCGAAAGCTCAAGAGATCGCCAGCTTGTATGGCGCCATCCTTGATCACGTTGCTCCCACTGATGGACCAGACCTTGAGGGTAAGTTCAAAATCCCCACCGCCTGGTTGAAGCACTTGCCCTTGAAGGATGTAATCAGCTCCCAAAGCACCGCCTAGATCCACGGCACAAGTGGCATTCATACACGTCTTTCGAGCCTCTGCCTCGCTTTGCCCAGAGCTTTGAAGAATACGCAGCACCACCTCCGGCGTGATCAGCTTCAGGCGCCCGTCGGCCGCCGCCAACACCGCCGACTCCAACTTGTTCTGGAGGTAGACTCGGTCAGCTTCCAACTCACCGCCGCAAATCTTCACCGGGTAACACTCGACGGAAGTCATCGCCAAGGTCGGTTGCTCGGCGGCTTGTCCTAAAATTAGGAGTGCGCTTAGCAGCATGACCTACTCCGGAAATCTGATGCCCGAAATTGGCCTAAGGGGTTCAAAGGGACAAGGGGCTGTGATTGACGGTAACTCCCACGCCGCTTTCAGTAGTTACCGTCAAAGTTACCGTCACCAGGACGAAATTCTCGGGTTTGGGCACAGCCCACACCAGCCCCGAGCGACCGACGAAATGGCCGTGCAGGGATAGCGGGAATATGGTGGTGGAGGCGGCGGGGATCCAAGTGGGCACTTAAGTCACTATAATGACTAATCTTAAGGTCACCAGATCACCTCAGTTACCGTCAAAGTTACCGTCAGCTTTTGGAGTACGTTCCATCGCATAGCAGTGGCGCATAAGATCGGAGCTATTCAGGATAAAGAACCTGAACGGGGCGGCTGCGGTTCACGAGGGTACCATCGCCCAATTGACCTGCGCCATTGGCACCCCAACACCAAATGGGTCCTACGCTTGTACGAGCACAGGAAAAGCCTCCCCTTTGAGCCGTTTCACAGCGGTCGAGCGCCATGGGACCATTTCCATTTCTGAACATGACCACGTCGTTCGGGAAATCAGTAAACCCAACCCCCCCCCAAGCGAATTTCCTCAACTGGCGGCAAGCCGTCGACCTGAACGGGTAACAGCCGAGCCTCCAGGGACCCATCGCCGATCTCCCCACTACTGTTACCACCCCAGCACCAGACATTGCTCCCCACCCGACTGCAGGTATGCTGACCCCCTGCAGCGATTTGATCCACAGCAACAAGGTTGCGTACTTGCACAGGCCTTGAGCGGGATTGCGTGGTTCCATCCCCCAACTGTCCATGCTGGTTGGAGCCCCAGCAATAAGCCTCCCCCGTTAAACTGACGGCACAGGTATGCTTATCGCCCGCAGAAACCATAGATGATCGGGGTAATTCGAGCACTTCAACCGGGCTTATTCGATTCTGTTGAGTACCATCGCCTAGGCTTCCTTGCCCATTGTAACCCCAGCACCACACCCTGCCTTCTTCCGAGAGCACACAATTATGCCGCGCCCCTGCGGTGATCGAGATGACTCCGTCGGGCAGACCAACCACGGGAAGGGCTTCACGCCCGCCGAGGCAATTATCCAGGGCGTCATCTTCGTCTCGCCTAGGGCCTGCTTCGCACTCTTGTTCCCGCCATTGTCGACCGCCAAGTTCGACCGGGTCGCCACCACAATATCGATAACGAACCCAACGGCCTAACCTCCCATCTCGTGTTCGCCCTTGTCGGTTCCGCCCGCCCAGGGAAGATTGTGATCCCCGGCAAAGGACTTCACCAGCCACCGTTAACGCGCAGGTATGCATGGCGCCGGT
>NZRT01000015.1 GCA_002696345.1 Myxococcales bacterium | reverse complement strand
GCAGCCTCCATTTGACGGGCCCAGTCAATATTGCGTTGCTCATCAAATCGCGCTTTCAACTTCAAGCCCTTCGTCCAGCCATCGCATTCGCAGCGTTGTTGGTGCTTCTCTACGCGATTGCTGACTTTGGCGCCGTCGCCGTCCTGAGTACCCGTGTGTTAACCTGGGAACTGTTTCAGGCAGCCAAGTACGGTGGACCGAACCCAGCCGCTTTGGGTTTGGTGATGATCTTGGCCGTGTTGCCTCTCATCGCTTTGGGGCGCTGGGTTCAGGGGCACCGGGGCAGTGAGTCGCTCGGACGCAAGGGCTTGCGATCCGTGGAGCGATCACAAGCCCGTGGTCCCTGGTTGATGGGTCTTTACGTGCTGCAGGGGGGCTACATTGGGGCCGCCTTGGTGATCCCCTTTGTGATTATGCTCCAGTGGGGGCTTGGTGGTGTCGCCCACGGACGCATGCTGCAGGCAGCGCTAACAACTGCTGGACTGGGGCTTGGCGCAGGCTGTGTGGCATTGGTTCTTGGGGGGCTGCCGGCCCGTTGGGCTGCCCAGCGTGGTGGGGGAGGTCGTCGGACCGAGTTGCTTGCTTATGGAGTCAGCGGCCTGCCCGGTGTGTTGACTGCCTTTGGTTTCTTACACGTGGTTCAGGTGCTGCCTTTGGCGCTCGCTCAGGCTCTTGAGGGTTTCTTTCTCTTGCTCCTCCTTGGACTCGGGATCCGCTTCCTCGCCCATCCCTATGGTTTACTAAAACCTGCCTTTCTGGGGGAAGATCCACGCCCCATTGAAGCAGCCCAAACCTTAGGCGCCTCGGACCGTCGGATCTTTTGGACGGTGCGCAGACCCACCTTGGCACCGGCGGCCGCTGCGGGCTTCCTTTTAGCGTTTATTGCAGCGATCAAGGAATTGCCCATTACCTTGATGCTTTTGCCTGCGGGGCATCACACGCTGGCGACGATTATTTACGATGGCCACGAGGACGCTCATTTGAGCGAACTGGGCGCTAGCGCCATCATCCTTTTGGCGATGGTGCTTGTGGCCCAAAGCCTGCTTAGGCGATGGAGCGACCATGACTGATGCAGTTCTCGAACTGAAAGATCTGGCGATCGGCTACGAGGGTGAGGCGGTGGCTCACGGGCTCTCTTTGCAACTCAACGCAGGGGAGATGGTTTCGGTGGTCGGTTCCAGTGGCGTGGGTAAGTCCAGCCTGTTGAGGGCAATCGCTGGCTTTCTTCGCCCCCTCGAGGGACAGATTCTTCTAACCGGCGAAGTGGTCAATGCATGGTCTCCCCAGCGTCGTCGGGTGGGGATGGTCTTTCAGGATTTTGCCTTGTTCAGCCACATGAGCGTCGCTGACAATGTGGGCTTTGGGGTGAAAGGTCAGCCTGAAGCTGTAGGGCGAGTCCAAGCCTTGTTGGAGCGCTTTGATCTCGCCGACTTTGGTCAGCGATTGCCGGCCCAGTTAAGCGGTGGGCAACAACAGCGGGTTGGCTTGGCTCGAGCCTTGGCGCCCCGACCAAAGCTCATCCTGCTGGATGAGCCCTTCGCCAACCTCGATACCGACCTGCGTCAGGAACTGGGGGTTTGGTTCCGAGATCAGATCCAGTCGGAAGGCACTGCCGCTCTCATGGTGACCCACGACCGAGCGGAAGCTCATCGGCTCAGCGATCGTGTCCTCGAACTCGTGACACCGGGGCAGGGTCGGCCTGCCACCTGGGGTTAGTTGGGATCCTTCGCCCCCTCGGTCTCGGCGGGAGCCTGAGCATCCTCCGACGGCGGATTCGCTTCCTTCATCTTCATGTCTTCGCTCGGGGTTGGCTTTTCAGGCGTTGATGGAGCCTCCGCAGCGGGGGGATTTGCGGATTTCATCTTGGGACCGCCGCCAGGCAATTCGTCCAAGAGCTTGTAGCCATTGTTGACGAACTCGCTGCAGGCTTCGCCCGAGATGCGTCGATGCAGCTTGCCGTTTCGGTTAAAGATATCGATGACGGGGAGGGCTGGTTGAGCGGGAAGATACTTCTCGAACTCAGCCACTTCCCAGTCGGTGGCATCGACCTTGATGAAGTGCACGTCATCCCAGGCGCTGGTGTAAGCCTTCATACCCGGCGTGATCTTCTTGCAGATCAGGCACCAATCGGCCCAATAGTCGACGATGGTGATCTTTCCGGCGGGAAGTTTACCTATCACATTGGGATCGATCGGTGCGTCACCGGGCTCGATCGCAGGCTTCGGTCCGGTGGGTGCCGTGCTGCCAAAGCGGTAGCTGAAGGATAAATAGACACTAGGATCCGGGATAATGTCGACCGACTTGACCTGAAAGTAGACCGGGTAGGTCATGGCGAGGGTCGATGTGAGCTTGTCCTTTGTCCAACTCACCGCGGGCATTAGATTTGCGTTGCTGCCTGCAGTCTTCTCGAAAGGCGTTGCTTCGGTCTCGCCAGCCAACTGTTGCATGGCAGCGCCTCGCTGGGAGAAGTCTGCCTGTAAGACGAGATTCCATTCTCCCTTTTTGAGGGGGTAGATCAGTCCTGCACTGGCCCGGACCTCTTGGCCAAAGCGGAAGGTTGCCGTTTGTCCGGCGCCGGCATCGGTCTCGTAGGTGTTCAGCGGTTGCTGATAACTGAGCGAGGCGAGATAGGAGAGATCGTCGGTGACTTTACCGAAGAGACTCAAGCCAGCCGAGCCCCAGTAGCTGCCCCGACCTAAACTGACATATTGCTCCGCAGCCACCGCTTGAGCAGTCCCCGCAAAGCTGAAGGTCCCCGTGGGGATGACCGTTCCCAATCTCAAGCTGAGGGCGGGCAACTTATCACTGATGAGATCCTTCAGGTTCAACGTGGCGCTTAGATCCAAGTCACCGATACCAAACTGACCCTTCGGGGTACCTCCTTTGTTGGTGATGGGGTACCCAGCGGGGACGACCAAACCGAAGGTATGTCCTCCTTTGATGCCGTAGCGACCGATCAACGTTGTGGAGTGAACGGTCATACGGAAATCTTCGACGCCCATCAGATCTTTCACGGTTTCTGCGGACACTGGGGCATTGTTGTTTTCCCCATCCACAAAGTCGTCCAGGTTGAGGTAGCCGTAGATGAACTCAGCGGCGAACCCGCTTCCGGGTTGTTCGCCGGAAAAGGATTGTCCTCCTGCTTGCACCGCGGGGTTACCGCAGGTGGCACATTGAGCAGAGGCAACTTGGGGAGCGAAGAGAACCGCCAGAGCGGCAAGTGCGGAGAGAGTCAGGCGCATTAGTCTTCCTCGATGGGGCAGAAGTCACTCCAGTCCAAGCAAGCTTGGCTGGCGGCTCCAGTACAGGGGTCTGCGGCAATAGCTTCGGTGCAAGCCTCAAAACGAGATGCGGGACAGGCGGGTCGTGGCATGCCGACGCAGCGGGAGAGTTCCGCCGCTTCCACATCAAGGACCACATTCACATTGGTCCCATCGGCCAATTGGCACTCCTGAAGCCTGCTGGAGCCGCCCCGAAGTTGATAAGCCCAGTGGCAAAGCGCCGACATTTCACCGTCCGTAAACTCGTTTAGGTTCTTGTTGGAGTCGTAGCCTTTGCAGCCTCCCAAACTGAGGACGGCAAGGGCGAAGATAATCGATCGCACGGGTCGTTCTCCGGTTACTGGCAGGTGCCAGTGTAGCGGAGACTGGTGCTAGCAGCCTCCAAGGCACAACGGTTCAGATAGGTCTCGCCGTTACAGCCACAGACCGGTTGAGGCATCAGAGTCTCCCAGCACTGGGTGACTTCAGACTCCAGTGGGCGAGGGGCACAGACGCCCTCACCGCCACAGGTGCCATCCGGGAGGCGACACCAGCCTCCGGTCTCACTGCAGTCCGAGTCCTCATTGCAGGCCTGAACACCAAAAGCGGATTGGATGGCACGCTCCAGCAGACGGAAGTTGTCGGGGTTGGCTTCGAGAGCCAACTTGGGATCCTGCCGTTCCGCTGGGTTCTCTCGCTCCAACGCGCCGAAGAACCGATGTAGCCGGCCGTCGGCCCGATAGATAAAGATGTCGTCCTTTTGACCCTGATGGGAGGCCCAACCGCCACCTTCAACCGTATCTTGGAACAACGGAAAGGTCACCGTTACCTTGCCGTCGTCGCCACAGGACGGGTAATCGCCGGTACTGCAGACAATACTGGTGCGGCGTCGGAAGTACTCCGCCTGGGCCGATTCTGTGGAGTATTCCTTCTGGTTGATGGTGATGAACAGCACGTCGGTATAGCCCTGAGCGTGGAGCTTATCTTGCATGATTTGCATCGCTGCCATCTGCTGATGACAGGCATCGCAGCCGCCAAAGAAGAAGCTAACGATCACCACCTTGCCCTCGGCAAAGAGTTCTTGGAGTCCGTAGGTCTCACCGTTGCGCTCGCTGGCGGTCTGGAAATCCTCAAGTCGCCAATCGGGAGCCTCCGCACAGGCGCAATAGGCGGCGTCGAGTTCGCAGGCCGGGGGCGTCTCGCAATCGACCAAGCCGGCCGAGTCCAGCGTGGGTGGCTCAAATGGAGTCGGCGTGACCGCAGGCACACAACCCAGGCTGAAAAGAAAGAGAAGACGAAGGTTACCCATGATGTTTCCCGAGGAATTTCTTTCGACGCCTCAGGAAGGCGAGGAGGAGCAGGGGCTCCAGGCCGATTAACCCGGCGCCCGAGCATCCAAAACTTGCAGGTTCTGGCGTGGTTGATCCGCCCGTGTCTGGGCGACGCCTACGACGGGCGATGGTGCCAGCATCCGGCCGATCTTGAGGTCCCACACCCCAGGCATCGAAATCGACGATCGCCGGATTACAGTTGTCGCAAATCTCGGTGTCGCTGATGCCGCCATCCAAACCCCCATCACCAGCCACATCTTGAGCAGTTGCGGGTAAGGCGAGGATCAGGAGTACCGATCCAATCAAGGGAGCGTAGCGCACGAGCCTAGCGCCTCACGAGTTCATTCACAGCGTTGGTGTGATCTCGGTACGGACTCGGGCAAACTTGTGCACTGCCACTGCCCCAGACGTAGCGGTTGTTCTCACCATCTAACACCGCCGTGTAGGGGAGACCCCAGCCGCCGGTGTCGGGTGCTGGGCAGGTCGAGAGCTTGGTGTAGCGCTGCTCATTAAACGCTGCGTTGACCTCGTCGGCATTGCTCGGGTCGAGACCTGGCTGATCAAACGGACGACCATAAACGGTGTTGTAGAAGGACACGTAGTTGCCATTTGGGATTTGCTCGTTATCGATGAGCATACGTGCCGGATCAATTCCCTTGCCTCGAGCGTAGGCTAAACACGCTGCAGGCGAGGGGGGTTCGCCTCGATCCATCTCCCCCAGAAGGTAATAGACTTGAGCGCCATCATCCACCTTCGCTGCGATTTCCGTCTCCATCTGAGGGACGCGGGTTCTGCAAGCCGGGCACCAGCCTGTTGTCAACATAAGAACCTTGGCTTTGACCCGACCACAGTCATCGTGCAGGCCGACCATATCGCCGAAACAGTTGGGAAGCGCCCAGTCGCTCAACAGGTTGCCGACTTTAGCGCCATCGCCCTCGTCGCTACAACTGCCCTTGCGATCGTTACCGATGGGTGCTTCGAAAGTCAGATTTGAGCCGCAAAACTCGTAGCCACGCTCGTGGACCTCTCCATCGCCATCCACTTCCCGAAAGATGGTTTGCCCTCGATCCCAGGACAGCTTCGCTGCGAAACGATCCCCTTCTTGCCCTGAAGAGCTCACCAGTAACTCGCCGTCGGCGAGATAGGTTTCAGCACAGGTGTCTCCATCGCAACCACGGTAGGCAATGACGCAGGTTTCACAGTTCGCGAGCCCGTCGTCCGCAAAGAGGCGAATGGGTTCGTCCCCAGCGGGAAGCGTTTCTTCATTGTCCCGAAGATAGGCGACCACTTCCAGGCGGTCGAAAACATCCCCTTCGCCCCGAACATCATAACGCAGATATCTCTTGCCACCCCGTCGTCCAACGCCGGCAGTGGCCGTGGAGAAGTCCACATCAAAGCCGTCTCGATCACAATCAGGTGGTGGGATATTAGGCGCTAAACCACCACCTCCTTCGTCGCCTTCGACCGTAGCCACCGGGCAGGCGCAGAGTAGGAAAAGGGAGGAGAAGGCGACAGAGGCACGCATCATCGAATAGAACTCCTAAGCTTTCGCTGTCGGAGTATGCCCTAAACTGGGCTGAATGCAATCTCGCGCGTGCGGGAGCAACTGGCCGATCTTCAGGAGTTCGCCATCTCATGGACCTCAGCAACGAGAGCATCTTCTGCTTCCTCAGGCTTCAAGCGTTTGACGATCTTGCCCTGCTTCACGAGCAGCGCAACGCCATGACCATAGGCAATACCGACATCTGCGGCCTTCGCTTCTCCAGGACCATTGACCTCGCAGCCCATCACCGCCACTCGCACATCGCCTTGGATGCCACCGAGCTTCTTCTCGATCCGTTCCGTGGCGGAAATCATATCCACGGTGCAGCGGCCACAAGTGGGGCAACTGACGAGACTCAAGCCGCCCTGGCGCAACCCGAGATCTTTCAGAATGGCAATACCCGCCGCGACCTCTTCCACGGGATCGGCTGTCAAACTCACTCGGAGGGTATCTCCGATGCCTTCAGCGATCAGCAAACCGATGCCAAGGGCACTGCGCAAGCCCCCAAGCCGTGGGGTGCCTGCTTCCGTGACCCCCAAATGCAGAGGATAATCGACCCGGTCCGCCAGCAGCCGATAAGCGGCCACCATGGTGGGAACTTGGCTTGATTTGACCGAGATTTTAATGTCGTGAAAGTTCTCATCTTCGAGAATGTGCACGTGATGCATCGCCGACTCGACCAACATCTCCGGTGTCGGCTCCCCTTCGTGGTTTTTCAGCAGACGCTTTTCAACCGAGCCAGCGTTCACGCCGATACGGATGGGGATTTGATGATCTTTCGCGGAGGCGACAAGTTCTCTCACCTTCCAAGCCGAGCCAATATTTCCCGGATTGAACCGAAGACCGCTGATGCCCGCCTCAGCAGCCATCAATGCGAACTTATAGTTGAAATGAATATCCGCTACGACCGGGAGAGGAGCCCGCTGCATGATCGTTTCAAGGGCCTCGGCAGCAGCCAGATCCGGCACGGCAATCCGGGCGATATCACAGCCCGCTGCTTTCAACTGACGCAACTGGTTGACCGTTGCCATCACGTCCCGGGTATCGACGGTGGTCATCGACTGCACGGAGATGGGCGCATCGCCACCGATGGGGATATGACCGATCTGGATTCGGCGCGTTGAACGGCGAGTTGTGACTAACTCTGGCTCCACGATTTGCCTCCCCCTTTCTTCCCCCTTAACGAAAAAATCCCTTCGAGCCTTTCCAAAACCGAAGAAAAATCCCATCTCCAGCGTCAAGGACCCCATGACCGCTACGCTAACTTTAGCCTTAAACTTGATGGCTGCACCTGAATTTGTTCGGGTTCGGCTGCACGCCGGCCAGAAGCCCTTTGCTTTGCAAGGCCAGGTCGTTTGCGGCGCACAAACCGTGAAGAATCCAAAGGTTCGGTCGGCGGGATCCCTGTGGCTGGTCGGATCTGCCAAGCTCACCAAAACGGCGAATTGTGCCGGAAAAGGTCGCTTTCAGTTTGGTGATGTTCGGTGGCGTGGGGAGGCTCGGCTCAATCGGCGAGGCAAGACCCTACAATTGGTGGCGGTCCTCGACATGGAGAGTTACGTGGCGGGGGTCGTGAATGCCGAGGTGCTGCCGGGCTGGCCACCAGCTTCCTTGAAAGCCATGGCGGTGGCGGCTCGAACCTATACCCACTGGCGACGTGCATCACGTCGACAAGCAGATTGGGACGTCACAGCAGATGTGAGTAGTCAGGTGTATCGGGGAGGGGATGCTCGGCGCCCGGTGCTTCGAGCAGTTTCGGCAACACGAGGACAGATTCTTCTCTTCGGAGGGAAGCCGGCAGCGACCTATTATCACGCCTGTGCCGCAGGCCGGACCGTCCCTGCTCAGGAGGTCTGGGGGCGAGATTATCCCTATTTGCAAAGCGTGATCAGCCCCGATCTGGCTTGCAATCGAGTGAACTGGGACAGTCGATTGTCCACGGACGATGCGGGCCAACGCCTGGGTCTGGGCAAGCTAGTCCAGGCAAAGATCATTTCTTTTCAGCCCTCGGGGCGGGTGAAGCAGATTCGCTTTTGGGGGCGCTCGGGTAAAAAGGACTTTAACGTCCAAGATGTTCGCAAGAAGTTAGGTTGGGATGTGGTGCGGAGCAGTGATTTTCGAGTCAGCGTTGCCGACGGAAAAATCCTTGTTCTGCGGGGGCACGGCTCAGGCCACGGCGTCGGGATGAGCCAATGGGGAGCTCGCGGTCTCGCCTTGAAGGGGAAGAACTACACGGAAATTCTCCAACACTTTTACCCCGGGACCACCTTTCGGAAGTGAACAAGCAACTCGACCAAATCGCTGAACATTTTCGAGATGCCCGTCGCATCGTCGCTTTAACAGGAGCCGGTGCCAGCGCTGAAAGTGGCATCCCTACTTTTCGGGATGCACTGACAGGCTTGTGGGCTCGGTTTCGACCGGAAGAGTTGGCGACCCCTGAAGCCTTTGCTGCGCATCCGGATCGGGTGACACAGTGGTACGAGTCCCGTCGGCAAGGTGTTCTCGCTTGCCAGCCCAATCAAGGGCACAGCGTCTTGGCCGCGATGGAAGAGTGGGCGGAATCGTCGGGACGACATTTTTCGATGGTGACTCAAAATGTGGATGGATTGCATCAGCGGGCTGGTAGCCGAAACGTTCTTGAGTTGCATGGAAGCCTGCTGCGTTGGCGGGGCTGTGAAAGCGGGAACACCGTTCAACTGCCCAAGAAGGCCCAGACCGAGTTCCCAATCCGCAGTGTGAGCGGGGAGATGCTTCGGCCTGATGTGGTCTGGTTTGGTGAGGCGTTACCCGAGACGGTCTTCAGCGCGGCACTGCAAGCGACAGCTCAAGCCGATGTTTTTCTAACGATTGGGACCAGTAGCGTCGTGTATCCGGCAGCAGGTCTCATCGATATTGCCCTCGAGGCAGGGGCTGTGACCATCGAGATCAATCCTGAAGAGACACCCTTCAGCGGCCGGGTCGACCATGCCTTAGCACTCTCTTCTGGGCGATGCTTGCAGGGGATTTTTGATCGACTCTAGGCGCTGATCGCTTTGCTCAACTTCGCCGCTTGTTGTTTCAGTTCCGGTGGCGCCAGGGGGTGGCTGTGGACCGCCCTGCAAAGTTGGATGGCGAGAGCGTTCTCTTTTCGATGCGCCTGGCAGAGGGCCAAGTTGAGCATGGGAGCAGGGTCGTGGCCGGACAGATCTAAGGCTTTCTGTAGGTAATTCAGCGCCCGATTTAAATCTTGGACCTCAGCTTGGGTGGTCAGGAGTCGACCCAAATCATTGAAAGCCGGCCAGTAGTCTGGATCCAAGGTGATCGCCCGCTCAAGGTGTTCGATGGCGGAGCGAAGGGGGCCGTCGCCCGGCGCTTGTTCCAGGAGCCCGGCCAACTGAAAGTGCAGTTGAGCATCTTGTGGATTAAGTTCAAGAGCTCGGTGATAAATCGTCTCAGCGTCAGCAGGCCGCTGACCGGCGACGTAACAGAGCGCCAGGTTGCCCAGAAGGACGGGGTTCGACGGGAACTCGCGGCACAGACTTTCGAGTATCTCCGTCGCTTTCGGTACATTGCCCGCCCCCAAACTCGCGTTGGCAAGGCTCTCCCGCAGTTCCGGGTGGTCTGGGTTGTGCTTCAGTCCCTCTTGAAGATTTTTTACCGCATCCGCGGCTTCGTTGAGGTTGAGTTGAGCTCGGGCGAGTATGAGCCATGCGTCGGGGTTCGTGGGCCAAACCTTGATACTCTCGCCTAAAACCACCAGCGCCTGATCAACTTGGTCGAGGTCGGCAAGCAACTGGGCTTTGGCGTAGAGATAGACTCCATTGTCGGGTTCTTGAGCCAGGGCGATATCAACGTGCTCTAAAGCTTGGGTGTGGCGCTCGAGCCGGCCGTAGCAGCGTGCCAGAGTGTAGTGGAATGGCGCAGGGCTCTTTTCTAGCCCGCGAGTCGCCTCGGCCAGCAGAACCTCAGCCGGTGCTGGCTGTTGAAGTTCAAAGAGGAGGACACCCTTATAGCCTTTCGCCATGGGATCATCCGGACGGTGTGCCAGGGCTTGATCCATAAACTCGAGGGCTTTTTTGAGATCGCCACCAGCCCCCATGATACGCCCCTTGATCACCAGTGCATCACCATCGGTGGGATTTTGGTTCAGGATGCCATCGATCTGATTGAGAGCCTGTTGTAACTCGGCTTGATCGAGGAGCGCTTCGATACGTTGGATGTCTGCGTTTTCCATGGGCGCAGCCTGGGTTACTCTACGCCGTGGGTCAAGGCCTCGAATTTTACCCGCTAAACGCTAGACTGCATGACCCTTCACGGTTGCTAAGACGAAATACGCATGCGGGGGCTGGTCGGATCCCCTAGACGACGCTGCCGAAAAATACAGAGATGAGGTCCCCGATGCGTGCCGTGTTATCCATTGTTTTTACGTGTTCTTTCATCGCCTGCATGCCGCCCATCGAAGATGGGCAGAACGCCACCTCGGTAACGCCCGAAGGTGAGTTTGATCCGGGGCGCCGTGCAAACAACTCGGACGAGAACAATGGGGGCAGCAACACCGGCGACCCAGCGGATGGAGAGGGCCAGGAACAACTGGCGCCAGGCAGTGCCTGTAATTGCGATAGCGAGTGCGCAGGTAGTGAGCAGACACCAGGGCTTTGCTTTCAAGGAATTTGCATGACTCGGGCGAGTCGCCGATGCAGCCAGGCGGGCAGCACGATCGAATGCCAAGAAGGCCTGCGCTGCTGGGGTGCAGAAGAGCAGGAAGGTTCATTTTGTTGGGCTGATTGTGATGCCTTCAACTGCGATGGAACCTGTGATGCAGATGGATCCTGTGTGCCGGACAGCAACAACAGTTGTGACAACACGTGTTCGGCCATTTGCAACAGCGGCAGTGCCGGTGGGGGCGGAAGTGACCCCTGCGAAGGCGTGACGTGTGCAGAGGATGAGTACTGCGCTGGAGGTCAGTGTTACGAAAGGAACATGGACATCCCCGACGGTCGTATCCCGGGATGCATCGACAGTCTCCCTGATCTAGCAGATTGCAACCGCCGGGGCGGGAACAACGCCTGTTCCGAGTTGGTTCAGTTCGATCCTCGACAAGCCTATGGATATTGGGACTACCCCCTCAACGGTGAAACCGAGCGGGATCAATATCGCTCGTGGGCTCGCCGGGACCTTTTGCTCCTGGTTCGTTACGCCACCGCAGCGACTGAGTGTCTAACCGATCAGTGGGATTATCATGAGTATCGGCCCTTGGGACTCGGCGACATGAGTGAAGCCAACGGCGAGATTCCAGGAACCCGAGAAAGTCAGCCAGGTCACCCAGAAGGCACCCATGTGAACGGTCACGATATGGATATAGCGTACTACCAGGTCGGAACTCCAAACAACGTGTTGCGAAGCGTCTGTGAACACCGTCAAGCCAATGGGCAAGACGCTTATCACTGCACTGGGGAGCCGGTGTATCTCGATGCGTGGCGGACGGCGGTTTTTCTGGCCTATCTACACGACAACCCCCATCTACGTGTCATCGGTGTTGATGGACGAGTGGGGCCTCTGGTCAATGATGCGATTCGCCAACTTTGTGCGAGCGACTGGCTCCGTGGGAAATCCATTTGTCGCCAGTCGAAGGTGACCTTTGAGACCACCAATCAGCAACGGGGGTGGTTCTATTTCCACCATCATCATCTTCACTTAAGTCTATCGGCCGGTATCGGGCGCTAGTCGTCGACGAGTCGCACCGATCATGAAACGTTCCTGGTGGATCTGGAGTTCGCTCGTGGCGTCCTTGGCTGCACTTGGCTTCTTCGCAGGACGACCGGAGTCGATTGCGGCCACGGTCGGCCAAGAGCTCGTTATTTTGGCGTTGGTGACCTGTGCATTGTTTGTCTGGCTCGGCGGTTCGAGAAAGGGCGATCAGCAGCAGTCTGAAGCCTCAGTCTCCCTTGACAATGAGTGAAAAGTTTTATTTATTACATTTGTTATTTAAAGGTCTAAATCGATGGCACCCATCTTCTACAGCGCTTTCTTCCTCGTACCTGCTTTAGCCCTCGTCGGCTTTGCGATGGAGGGAATGTGGTTGTGGGTGGCACCTGCCGTGGTTTTTGGTTTGATTCCTCTGGCCGAGCTTATTCTGCCTGCACCCACCGAAAATCCCGATGACGACGACGCCGGAAATCGACTGAATGACTGGCGTTATGACGCAATCATTTACACGGCAGTCCCGGTTCAAACCGCTGTTGTCGTTACGTTTCTTGTCTGGCTCGTGAGCAGCGATCCATCGGGTGCAGCATACTGGGGAGGCGTCCTCTCCGCTGGCATTTGTTGCGGCGCACTCGGTATCAACATTGGGCATGAGTTGGGGCACCGCACAAGTAAAGTGGACCAGTGGCTCGCCAAATATTTGTTGAGCACGTCCCTCTACGCCCACTTTTTCATCGAACACAATCGAGGTCACCATGTACGCGTAGCGACGGATGACGACCCCGCCACTTCCCGTCGGGGCGAATGGCTGCAGGCTTTCTGGGTTCGGTCCGTTGTCGGGGGTTGGCTGAGCGCCTGGGAGCTTGAGAAGAAACGTCTGAATCGCCGGAAGATGAGCGCTTTTCACTGGCGCAACGAAATGCTGCAGTTGCAAGTCATCCAGCTGGTTGGGTTTCTCTCCATTGGGTTGATTTTCGGTGTCTCTGCGATGCTTGGCTTCCTCGCAGCCGCCGTCGTGGGCGCGCTGCTGCTGGAAACGGTGAATTATCTCGAGCACTATGGACTGCTCCGGACCCAAGACGATCGGGGCCGTTGGAGTCGCGTGGAGCCCGCCCATTCATGGAATTCTAACTGCATGTTGGGTCGACTCTTGTTGTTCGAATTAACTCGCCATAGCGACCATCATGCGAACCCCCGTAGGCCTTATCCCGTGCTTCGCCACTTTGACCAGGCGCCTCAGTTGCCGACCGGTTACCCTGGGATGATTGTCGTGGCTTTGTTCCCACCGCTGTTCTTCGCGTTGATGGATTCTCGGTTAGACGCTCACCTCGGGGCGAGCCCCGCGGACGCACTGCCGATCAGCTAGTGCCGAAAATTGTCGATCACGCCAAACAGAGGGCGGATCTGTTAGAGGGTGCCTTCGAGTTGTTCGCGGATCGGGGCTATGCAGCCTTGTCGATGCGGGATCTTGCCAGGGGCTTAGGGGTCACCACCGGGACATTGTATCATTACTTCAAATCGAAGGATGTCATCTTTGAGGAGATGGTCCTTCGTGCGGTTGCCCGAGACCTCACGGATGCAACGGCAGAATTGTCTGAAGAGTTGAGCGCCAGCGAGCGACTCCGACTCATCTTTGAGTGGATTCAAGCGAACCAAAAAGATCTCCGACGCGTCCTGTTGCTTGTCTTCGACTTTCAGCGGCACAAAGGAGACGATCCGCTTGCCAAAGGATTGGTCAGTGAAGCGAGTGCGACATATCGGCGAGAGTTTGAACTCCAAGTGGGTGCAGCACCCGGTATTTGGCCCTTGATACTCGGTGGGCTGATCCAAGGCATCCTAGAGCCCAGTCATGAGGATGGAGTCGCTCGGCTGCAGGCGATGGAAACGCTTCTGTTGGGCGCACGGGCCGACGGGGGTTCAGGCGTCGATTGAAAGTCATCGCCTTACTCTGAGCGACTCAGCGTTTCACTCTGTTCTTCCTTCGATTCTCCCACGCATTGGATATTGTCCCCTTTTTCTCTGTCTAAATCGGCGTCTGGAGACGAGGGGGCTTTGGGGGCAGGCGATGGGCGAAACCATAAATCACCGGCAAAGCCCACGGCGAATGCGAAAACAAACTGAAAGGGCATGCGGAGCCATAACAACCACGGCTCCCGGCGCATCCCCTCCAGGTAGACCTCGTTGACCAACATGTGGATGTTGGCCGGATAGACGGCCACAAGAAGCGCAAGCAATCCATAGGCAGCGAAGCGTCTGCTCACAGGAAAGAGTAAGCCGAGACCACCGAGGATTTCGAAGATTCCACTGAGGTAAACCAGTTCAAGGTGCCATGGTAGATACGGGGGCATGATCCCCACGAAAACTTCTGGGTCGGTGAAGTGGCTGATACCGACCGCCACGAAAGAGAGCGCAATCCCGAAGCGAGCAAGCCATCGAACCATAATTTCGCTCTCCTGAGGCAGTTCTAACTAACCGGTGACTTCCTCATTCGCCTAGCGGCAACTTTGAGCGCCACCTATCTTGAATCAGGTCGTCCCATTGTCCGTTAGTGATTCTGTGAAAAACGTTACATGTGCCTCACCTCACATTGCCGGTGCGGCTTGCTTCCGATAGCCTTCACAACAAGGAGACCGTCCTATGCGTAGCCTATTTGGTGCTTTGCTGTTCATCACTGCGATGCCCGTTGGGGCGATGGATACCTTCCCCGGCGAGGAGAAGTTCGCCAATCTCATGGGGCAAGACGCCACCAGTGGAGGCATTGGACTCGGCCTCACGAATTTTGGTGACGGGGATTATTTTGTCCAAGTTTCACCTCGGGTGGATTTCAGTTTGGGGGGCGTGGGAATCGGCTTGCAGATTCCACTCAACCTAAGGATCTGGGATGCAGACCCGAAAGCGTCGGGAGATCATTTTGGGCTGATCCGAGAGGAAGACTGGGATGAGCCCTCGGAGTTTCTGAAGGCGATTCGTAAGGTTCGTCTGGGGCGAAAAACCTCGAAGCTCTACATTTCTGGTGGCGAGTTAAGTGCCGAGATTGGTCACGGTACGATTCTCGGCAACTACATTAACAATGTGGATATCGAGACCTTCCGAGCCGGTGCCCACGTGGCGATGAATGTCCGTCGTGGAGGATTCGAAGTCCTTGTGAGCGACATTGGTACGGTGCTTGGAGACAATCCACACAGCCAGTTGGTGGGTTTCCGGGGCTACATTCGCCCCTCTGCCTTCTTTTACGACAAGAAACACCTCTATGACATGTTCGCCATCGGCTTAACGGCGGTCATGGATTTGAATGCTCCACTCCAACTGCAAATGGAAAATGGCGTGGCTGTCGTGCAGGATGGGCGTTTTGTGCCCCAGACGATCGGGACAGCTCGTGTGTTGGGGGTCGATGTGGAGGCTCGCGTCCTGCAGAATCCCCTGTTGGACCTTATGCCTTACATCGACGTGAACTCCATTAAGGACGTGGGCGGCGGTGTGCATGTGGGGGTAAAGGCTCTCGCCAAGCTGCCGATCGGACTGGATCTCAAGTTGCCGGTACGCCTGGAGTATCGTTGGTTCCCAGGCAGTTCCTATGCGCCTCAGTACTTCTCCACGTTTTACGAACTTGAGCGTTATCAAATGGGGGCGGCAGCAAAGCCGAAACTTCAACTGTTTCTAGACAAAGAAGGTGGGCTCGGTGCCAATGGTATCTATGGCGATCTGGCTTTTGACTTCATCGGCTTAGCGCAGCTTGGACTCATTTATGAGGATTACCAAGGGGCGGAGCCGAATGTGAGCGGCTTCCTGAAAGTACCGGCCTTGGATGCGTTTAAATTCAAAGCCTACTACCAGCGCCGTGGGGTGGAAGGCTTGGACGACGTCTTTACTCTCGATGAGAAGTCGCTGGCGGCGGTGGAGGGGCGTTACCAAATTATTGCAGATATCTATGCAGTGGCCCGTTGGAGTCGACGATGGCAGTTGGATGATGCGACCGGCAGTTACGTGGCTGAGGATGAGACGCTCTTCAACGTGGAATACAGCTTTGATTTCTGATGTTTCGAGAATCTCTATACGACAATTTGCGTAGGCGAGGCCTTTGCAGACCCTCGTTCCTCCAGCTAGCGTGCTGCGTCTTAGGAGTCTAACGTGCTACGTCATTACGGTTTGAGTGCACTTGTGTTTGGGTGTTTGACAGGGTGTGGTGATGTGCCACTTGAAAGTCTGCATGCGGAAACACTGCGAGCGAGTCATGAGATCCGAGGAGGATATACGGACTCCTGGGATGTCAATGTGGTCGGACTCTTCCGGTTCGGTTTCGAGGGCTCAGGCGCATGCAGCGGGACATTGATCTCGCCAAATGTCGTTCTGACGGCGCAGCACTGCGTGGCGCCCATCGAGAATTCGGCGGGTAACGGTGGAATCAACTGCAACGTGACCCGCTTTGGTACGGTTTACAATGCGGGCTCCATCTACGTGACGACAAAAGAAAGTCTGGGACGAAACCCCAGGGATTATGTCCAGGCGAAGCAAGTGCTCGTCCCCGAGAGCCGCCAGTTGGTTTGTGGTAACGATATTGCGCTGTTGGTTTTAGAGAATCCGATTCAACGACGAGAAGCAGTGCCTCGATTGCCTCGCATTGATGAGCCCCTTCAAGCGGGCGAGGTCTATCATGCCATTGGTTACGGAGCGACCGATGGTCAGGGGAACGGTAGCGGTACTCGTCGTCGTATCGACAACCTCGAGGTCCAGTGCGTCGGCCGGGAATGTCCGATCTGGACGGCGACCGCGTCCGAATGGGCAGGGCAGACAGGCGTCTGTTCGGGCGACTCTGGCGGCCCCGCTGTGGACGAGTGGGGGCGAGTCGTCGGGGTTGCATCCCGAGGCGGTCCCAACTGCACACGCCCCGTGTATGCAGGGGTCGAACCCTGGGCTGACTGGATGATTGATGAGTCGATTCGGGCCGCAGATCGAGCCGGACTCGACCGACCGAACTGGGCGATGGGATGGCCGACTCATCCCGACTATCATGGTCCCGTGGGCGGTCGCTGCGAGGAGCGGGCAGACTGCGAGCCAGGCGTTTGCCACTCTCGAGGCTACTGCACGAGAATGTGCAACCGGGACGCTCCGTGTCCGGAAGGCTATCGTTGCGATTCGACCAATGAGGTTTGCGAATTTGTCGACCTCGAGTTCGGTGAGTTCTGCGGTGACGATACGCCACCCTGTCGCAGTTTAATCTGCGGTGACGAGGGCACCTGCAGTTCGGCTTGCTCCCTGGATACAGATTGCCCAAGCGGCTTTGGCTGCGACCCTCAACTCAACTATTGCGTTGATGCGGTCCGGCTCCAACCAGATCCGGTTATTCCCATGCTCGGCTGTCAGAGCCACACCGGTTTAACCCTCTGGGCTTTGATGACTGTCATGCTCCTCGGGCGCCGCCGTCGTCGAGTCTGATGGACTGGTGAGCAACGCCGCGCCCGCCATCACAAGTTGATCTCCGGTGTCGAGCACGTGGATCTCACCACGGTCATTCCGGAATATCCGAGCTTCACCGGGCATGACGAAGGGGCGCGTAAAGCGCACATCCAAGCGTTTTAGGGGCTGGCCTAGTTCTCGTTCGATGCAGTTCTGAGTCAGTGCCATGGTGGCAAAGCCATGGAGAATAGGTGCGCGGAATCCAGCAATTCGAGCCGCTGGAGAGAGCCAATGAATCGGGTTAAAGTCGCCGGTCAGACAGGCGTAGCGGAACCCCGATCCACGGGGTGCTTGAAACCGGCCGACTTCCTTCAGTCCCTTCGGCTGAGATCGCTGTCTTCTCCCGTTCTGTCCCCCGGATTCACGTCGCTTCAGGGGGATGTAGGAGTGGATCTCAGCCACGAGTCTCTCGTCGCCTGCTTCCAAGCCCGTCGCCAGTCTTTGCGTGAGCCGAGCTCGGTACTCATCCGCATCGAGTTTGGTTAACTGGGCGCTGAGGTACAAGGGAGACCTTCGGGGTAAGCGGCTGTTCATCGTTAGCGTACAGCCTTGGTTTAGGATCCGGCGGTGAGGAAGATCGACTCCTTTCAGGACTTCCACCATGAGCGGGAATCCCCATTGGGGGAACAAATGGCTTGGTAACGCTTCCTCATTTGGATCACCACCGCAGAAGTTCTGATAGGCTGTCACGAGCCCCTCTGGGATGGGGGGAAGCTCTCGTGTTACCACTGCCCCTGGTACCTCGGGCAAAGGACCGCCTCGGTAACGGCTACTGGCGAGCCGAAGAAGTGAAGCGACGACAGCCCCTTGATGTCGGAGGTGGAGAAGACTCATGCCTGCTGTTCCGTCAACTGATCGAGAAGACGGCGCCCACCACGACGTATCTTTTCGTGCAAATAGCGACTTCGGGGCTCGGCTCGCTCCAGGTATCGTTCCAACACGTCTTGGCGGTCCGGGAAATCTTGAGCTTGTCGAGCGAGGAGATCAAGGATGACTCGATCCACCAAAATGGCTGAGAGATTTTCCGCCTGAAGCAGGGCGGGAGCAAAGTCGGATTTAGGATCCCAGTGCTTCATGCTGGTGCCACGACGCCACTTTGCGATCACAACGCGTACGATCAACGCAAACTGGGCATGGAGGGCTCGCCAACGAATCTGAGCAAGTCGCCGTTTGCAACCCAACGGTGGTGTCAACCACGCTTTCAGCCAAGCCATGATCATGCTTGCCATAAAACGACCGGGCGCCCGAAGGATGGCGCCAAGGTGATCCTTCGTTGCCATCAAGGCCTGGATTTGAGTGGTGCCTTCATAAATGGGCAAGACGAGACTGTCCCGCAGCAACTTCTCGGCGTCATACTCGCACATGTAGCCGCTACCGCCATGGATCTGCATGTTCCGGCGGGCAAATTCGACCGCCTTTTCGGCGCCCAGAAATTTGATCAGCGGGGTCGTTAACCGGCTGTAGCTCTTGTGAAATTCGAATTCTTTGTTCAGTTGGAAGAATTCCGGAGCATCCTTCGACATCGATTGGGTACGAAGTTTTAATCGTTGACTCATTTCTTCATGAAAGGCTGCTTCGACACCGAGAGCCCTCAGTCCCTGAATGTCCGTACGCATTTCGTCGAGCATGTCGGCAATCAGTTCATGCTTATCGATGGTTTTACCCATGGCGGGTCGGTCGGCGGCATAAGATGCTGCCATGCGATAGGCACATTCCATGAGTCCGAGGGCTTCGAAACCCACATTGATGCGGGCGTTGTTCATGATGAGCAGCATGTTGCGAAACCCATCACCAACCTGTCCGATCAATTCCGCAGGACTTCGATCGAAGGTGATCTGTACGGTGACCGAGCCGTGATGCCCCAACTTCTCGTCGACTCGATCCAAGGTTGCATGCCGGATTCGGGTGCCATCAGGATTTTCAGTATAGGCTGGAACAAGGAAGAGAGAGAGTCCAAGCAAGCCGGTATGCTCATCATCGAGGTGGTCGGTACGGGCGATCACAAAATGAAACCGACCGTGCCCGCTCGTGATAAAGATCTTCGTCCCTGTGACGGTCCAGTGACCGTTGTCGTCTCGATCTGCTCGCGTTCTCATCTGCGCCATGTCACTACCAGCATGAGCTTCCGTAATATCCATGCTGCCCCAACTCTTCCCCTCAAGAATCTCTTGGATGTAGGGCTGCCAACGAGTCGATCGAATGGCAAAATCCTCCAGGTCAAACTCCGTACTGCCCTCATCCATGGAATAGATGAGCATCGCCATCGCCATACCACCGTGAAAAGCCCAGTGAGTCATCACGCTGACTTCACTGCGAGCGATCATCTCACCCGCAAGCACATAGACCATCATCGGGCAGTTTAAACCGCCCACTTCTTCAGGGAGGCAAAGCCCATGAAGTTCAAGTTCCTTCATACGATCGAAAATGGCAGCGATACGGGGTGGAACGTTCACTTCGCCCTCTTCCAAAACCGCAGTCTGTTCATCGACATCTCGGCCGAAGGGTGCGATCTCTTCGGCTGAGAACTGTCCCACTAAATCGAGAATGTCTCGGTAGTTTTGGACCGTGCTTTTTAGATCGACAGGCCTACCCATATGGGCGTGCTTTGCCAGGCGTTCCCAGTCCACTGCTCGTTCCACATAAAATCGTAGGTCTTCATTGTCGGTTAGGAAGTTAGCCATGATCAGGGCGCTCCTGTTGGGGGGCGAAAAGGGCGGTCTGACCGATCCGCAGAAGTTCTTGCAGGCTACGAGCGCCACAATTTTTAGTTGTGGGCATGAAGGCGCCGGTCACACCGGTCATGGCAAAGTGGGTCATGGCAAGCCGAA
Source organism: Myxococcales bacterium (assembly GCA_002696345.1). Taxonomy (GTDB): domain Bacteria; phylum Myxococcota; class UBA4151; order UBA4151; family UBA4151; genus UBA4151. The sequence continues at coordinate 4,322 of NZRT01000015.1, read as the reverse complement.
CCATATGCAGAACGAAGGATTCCGCATGCACATCCTGGCGAACCACTCCACTGCGTTGTCCCTCTTCAATGGCTTGGGAAACCAGAGTGAGCCACGGGGTCAATTGCTCGGTCATCTCGGTACAGAAGTCCTTCGGGTTATCCATGGTCTCCCGAATAAAGAGACGGGCACGGTTCGGGTCCTCGGTCAGAAACTGGAAGCAGGCATCCATCAGGACAGCGAATCGGTCTTCGCCGCTGCGGGTTTGCGCGAGAACCGAGGGCAACAGACTTCTCCAATGGGCAAAAAATACACTTAAAACTTCTTGGCGAAGCGACTCCTTCGAGTCGAAATGATACAGCAGGGAGGGCTTCTTCATCCCCGCGGCCTCGGCGATCTGACTTAGACTCGTTCCCTCATACCCCCCTTGAGCGAAGAGTTCGGTCGCTTTGCGAAGAATACGTTTTCGACCATCTGTCCGTGGTTGATTTGCCGACATCGCCGGATCTCCCTGCTAGCCTACCGATCGGTCAGTATACGCCTACCGAGCGGTAGGCAAGGGGAATCACGACCAAGGTAAGGCAGCATTTTGTCTGAGTCGTTCGTCATCTTTTGGGCTCCCCGACGTCGTTCTCTCGAAGCAACATGGGTGTCAGCCCTCGACAGTTCGGTTCGGGCCTGGTTGGATGTCCAGCCTACTGATCAAGGTGCTCGTCCATGGCTCGATCTTCACTGCTGGCGCTCGTGTCGTTGGCGCTATCGATTCCGTCACAAGCGCAATCCGTTCAATGGCCAGCATCCGTTGCCGAAGACCATCGGGCTTTGAGTGAGAACGTAGGCGCTATTGTTCACGGTGATGCAGCGCCGGGTGAGTTGGTTCTCTTTGGCGATGCCTCTTTCCCCGTTGTGGTTGATCCCGAGGGTAAACCTTTTGTTGCCGCTTCTCGACTCGAACAGGGCCGCGTGGCTGCCTTCAGCCATACCCTTTATTTCGGCGACACCGATCTCGAGGCTGCCAGTGGACAAGGGCGCTTGTTGTTCAATGCGCTGCGCTGGGCGGCTGCTTCAGAAAACCCTGTGGTTGCAGTGACTCCAGGGCTCCCAGCCTTGGAGGCTTTTTTAGACCGCCAAGGGTGGACTTATCGAGTGGTGAACAGTCCAGCAGAACTCGGCAATGCCGACGTCTTTTGCGCGGATGCAAATACAGGTTGGAGCCGGCCAGACTTGAACGCAGCTCGGCGCTGGGTTGAAGAGGGGCGAGGCCTGCTAACCGCAGGTACTCCATGGGCCTATGACGTGGATCGGCATGCAACGGAGTTAGCTGGAAATCGGCTGTTGTCGGGCAGCGGGCTGGTCTTTGCGGAGGGCTACACTTGGCCGAATACCGATGACATCCGAGTGAGTGTCGAGAGCCCCTCACCGCTGCAGACGGCATCGTTAGCCCTCACCGCCATGGTTAGCCATGTCCAAGAACGCGTTGAGATGACCCTCGATGAGCAGCGGTTGGCCGCCAGAAGTTTGAGTTCAGCAATCCGTTGGTTGCCATGGCGCTTTGAATTTTTTGAGGAAGCAGATGCACTCAGGGCAAGCAGTGGGGATGCTTTTGTCATCAGTCCAAACAATCCGCTGCGCAAAGAACAACAACCGGTTCGTCGGGTTCTGGCTGAACTCGAGATGAAACTTGCGGAGGAGCGGCCTGCGACCCAAGTCACGGCAAGCCCGAGCGCAGCGATCTTTCCTGGGTCTGTTGCCGAGAATGCGGTTCGGTTGACCGAGGTGATCAGCATGAATCTGTCGAATGATCCGGCGATGGATCATCGACGCTTGTATGCGGGGGCTCGGGCGAAGGTGATGAAGTCGACGGGATTTTATGCGATCCCCGGCGTTGTGTTCCGAGTGGATCTGCCCAATGCATTGCTCGGTCGCGGGATCGAGGTCCTCGTTGGAGCTCACACAGATGATGTGAGCGGACGTGATGCATGGGAACGCTACCCCCGCATCACTCGGCGAGAGGAAATCATCGCCTCGAATCAGCGCATCGCAAGCGCTTTTGGTGGATTGATCTATGTGACGGTTCCAGCCGGTATGGATGCGGGCCAAGTGGAGGTCAGTTTCACCGATGTGGTCGCCGCACCTCGCTTTGTACTGGGGGTGACGACGCCTTCTGAATGGGAAATCTCCCGGCAGGCTCCGGGTCCTTGGGGCGAAATCGAAAGTGAACACTTCGTACTGACCGCAGAGTCCGTGCACCTCCGAGATTTAACGAACCCGGAAGAGGTTGCAGCATTTTGGGATGAAGTGCTCGAGGCTGATGCCGTACTGGCTGCCATGACGGCACGTCGTCGAAAAGAACGGATGGTGGCGGATCAACAGATCAGCTTGGGTTATCTTCATTCTGGCTATCCGTTTATGGGTCAGCGACATCACGATGACGAAGCCCTTGATGTCGCGACCCTTCGAAGTGACGGAAACTGGGGAATGTTTCATGAGTTGGGACACAACCATCAATGGGCGGATTGGATGATTCCCTACAGCACCGAAGTGACCTGCAATCTCTGGAGTGTCTACGTGATGGAGGTGGTGGTGGGTCGTGCCAGTGGCAACACGCACCCAGCGATCACGTCACAAGCTCGGGAAGAGCGGTTCGACGCTTACATGCGGGACGGTGCAGATTACAGCCAGTGGGACCCTTGGATCGGCTTGGAGTTTTTCCTTCAACTGCAAGAGAGCTTTGGCTGGCAACTCTACCAAGACGTCTTTGCCGTTTATCGGGATCTACCTGATGATGATCGACCGACCAGTGACCAGGAACGGATTGACCGACTTGTGTTAACGCTCTCGGAGAAATCTGGCGTCAATCTGTGCCCCTTTGTTACTGCATGGGGGTTACCCATGAGTGATCATGTCTGTCCCGAAATGGGCGATCGCCCCCACTGGTTGGAAGATCCGACGCAAGCCTTTACAAATCGCTGTGGTGATGGACGACCATGGGCTCCAGAAGCTTGCGATGATGGCAACGACCTCGCCGGTGACGGTTGCGATTCCGCCTGCGAAATCGAGACAGGTTGGCGTTGTACATGGGAGGCGCCCAGTGCATGCCAACAGATTCCATCGGAACCGATATCGCCAGGAAATGATGATCTGAATCCTGAAGAATCGGTTTCGAGTGGTTGTGGATGCACGACGATGAACTCAGTAAATTTTATGGTGTATGGCATTTTCGTCTTCATGCTCAGGCGGCGCCGCAAGGGCTTGTCGAACAGGCGAGTTGAAAGGGTGGGGCGGGCGTGACGGCAAGCCCATGGGGAGCATTGTTTGGGATGTCTCAGAAGTGATTTTAGGCGCGTAAGGTCATGATCTGCTAGTAACCTGCAGCCAGGGAGTCTCGTTGCGACAATCGGTAGTCTTCAATTTGCTTGTCATGACTTGCATATTTTCAGGTCCCGCGTTTGCATCGTTCGGCGCCCCGCCTCTTCAGCCTGCGCAGATCGAGGAAGAGGACGAAGATGAGAAAGATGAGGACAAAAGTTTCGATATTGAGTTGAGTCCATCGGGAGTCAATGGGCGGATGCCTTCCTCAGCCAATGCGAGTTCGAAGGCGACGAATCGTTTACGATCCGGAGAGATTCAATCCAAGACTCCTGGGGTGAAGGCACCGTGGGCGGGGTCTTCGATGCACTGGAGTAATGTCGCTCGTCTGATGAGTCTCAACAAGGAGGCGTTGCTCACTTACAACCCATATGCAGCGATGAACTTTTCGGTGCGCCCCCGTTACCGATGGAAATGGATAAATATTGCAGGAGATTTAAGCTTCTCGACACAGTTGACTCGAGCCGATGACGGCTTGACGTCGAGTTTTAGCGATCCTTCGGTGACCTTCAGTCCAAGGACCGGATATGAAATCTCTGGCACAGGTCTACAGGTTTCGGGCTCGGCGCGAATGGCTCTTGGTTTGAGTCCGTACAGCCGTGCGGCTGGTCAGTCCTTCAGTGCAACCACCCGCGGCAGTTTGTCGCGAGGGTTTCTGGTCAAGGGCATCAAGGGGGGGGTAAACCTGGGTGTGGGATGGACTGGGTATCAGACCTCCACGCAACAAGGAACGACGGCTCGTGCCGTAGGTCCAGCTTGCGTTCAGGGGGTATCTGCTTTCGTGGAAATACCGGATGATTGTGCCGGTTTCTTTGTTCACGATGGCAGTCCCAATAATCGGTACAAACTGAGTTTGAGTCTCGGCGGTCATGTGAAGCCGCTGCCGTGGCTGAGTTTGAGCCTCGGTGGGGGACTGTCTGCCACCGAAGTCTATGCCATGGTCGTGGATGACCCAGCGATCAGTTACCGGCGGG